>DASSHM010000194.1:0-6166 GCA_035692885.1 Occallatibacter sp. | reverse complement strand
TAGTCTGCTCGTTCGCGGCTGGGATTGAGGCCGGGCGGGAGGGGGAGCCGCTTCCATGGTGAGCTTTATAGTCCGGCTCAAGTTTGCCCCTGAAGACCGGGACGAAGTTGCCGAGATGCTGCGCCTGCTGACTGAGGCCTCGCGCAGGGAGCCCGGGTGCGTCAATTACATTCCCCACTATGCCGAGAGCGAGCCCGACAAGGTTGTGATCTACGAGCAGTACCAGAGCCGGGAAGCCGAGCACGCGCACCGCGAGTCAGAGCACTTTAAGAAATATGCCGTCGGCGGACTGTACCAGAAGATGCTGGAGCGGAATCGTGAGGACATGCAGGCGCTGGCCTGAGGCCACGCTCCGCGCATGCCGGCAGAGATCCAATTGACCGTGCGTGCGTAGCGGCGATACCATCCGTTACGCCATGTGGGAGCCCGGGGCCAACGCGCCTGCCGTCCGGCGTAATCGTTCGCTGATTGCCGTTCTGATGATTGTTATCGCCTGCCAGGGAGCCGTGGCATTGGGAATGCCGCGGGCCGAGCGTCACGAGAGCCACGAGGAGATTGATCAACTGGAGGAGATCTGGCGCAGCGCGATTCTTGAGCGGGACGCGCGGGCCATGGATTCGCTGCTGTCGGACGATTACCTCGCCATCACTGCCCGCGGAACACTCATGAGCCGGGAGCAGACGCTCGCCGGCCTGCGCAACGGCGCGATTCGATTCACTTCACTGAAGATTAGCGATCGAAAAGTACGCTTTTACGGCACCACCGCGGTGGTTACATCGCGTGCCGACGTGAACGGCGTAACGCCGCTGGGAGCTGTTGTTGGCGCATACCGCTACACCCGGGTATACGTGCGGAACAACGCGGGCGCGTGGAAGATTGTGAGCTTTGAGGCGAGCCGGGTGACCGGGCATGCACGGAACAACCGCGCCGTCTCTCAAGATCACTAGAATGGACCCATGCCGGAATTGCCTGAGGTGGAAACGGTCGCCCGCGGCGTGCATGACCGCCTGACTGGCGACCGGATTGTTGAAGCGTGGTTCGGGTCGCACCGGGAACCATTCAAGACTCCCGCCGCGCGGCAGGCGAAAGAGCTTGAGGGCCGGGTCATCGTGGCCGTCCATCGCACTGGCAAGCACATTGTTTGCGAGCTGGGCAGTAAAACGGCGACAGCGCGGAAAAACCGGCAATCCCGTATCGAAGCCCAGTGGATTGTGCATCTTGGCATGACGGGGCGGCTGCTCGTTGTCACTCCCGATGCGGCCGTTGAGCCCCACACCCATGCCCGCCTGGCGCTTTCCAGCGGACGGGAACTGCGCTTTGTGGACGCACGGCGTTTTGGCCGGCTCGAGTTCCGCGATCTGGGCAGCGACGTGGGCTTCACCGCACCGGGTCTGGAGCCACTCACGATTGAATCAGAAGACTTTATTGCACTCTTTAAAGGTCGCAGACTGGCCATCAAAGCCGCCCTTCTGAGCCAGTCCCTGCTGGCTGGGGTGGGCAATATCTATGCGGACGAGAGCCTCTTCAGGGCGGGGATTCGACCGCAACGACGCGCCGGACGGCTAACGAGAGAGGAGCTCGAGACGCTGCGGCTTGCCTTGCGCGAGGTATTGCAGCAGGCAATCAGGCTCGGCGGCTCCTCGGTCTCCGATTATGTTGACGCAAATGGCGAGCGGGGATTCTTCCAGATCGAGCACCGCGTCTACCAGCGCACCGGTGAGCCTTGCCTCGTGTGCGGAACGCCCATCCGCCGGACTCTGGTCGCGGGCCGGGGTACCCATTACTGCCCAAAGTGCCAGCGGCGTCAGGCCAAACTATGATTTCCTGAAGAAGAGCCGGGAATAAATTCTAAAAATGCAAACTTCGGGCCTGAATAAGATGCGTAAGTTATTGAAAATATTGTTAGATCAGAACGGCATCCTGATTGCTATGTAATGGGTGCCAGTGATGTACCGGCTGCTGGATTCATTCCGGCCAGCCCAGAAAAAGAGCAGGCACCCGGCGTAAAAAGCCGCCAATGAGCGGCTCCCGAAATGGGAAAATCAGCTGGTAGAGCCTGTGACAGGCACGGTGGAAAAACCATCGGCCATGATTGCTGGGAGGCCAGTGACCAGCGCAGGAAAACGGAGCGCCGCCGCAGGGTGGCGCTCCGTGCGTTTGTACGTGATTTTCAGCGTGGTGCGCCGGCGGCGGGGAACGCGCTAACTGGCGCCGGACGTTACCATCCACACCCCTTCGCTCCGGATTCGCTTGCCAGCGGGTTGCACAGGCTGTACTATCAAAGTTGCCCATCAAGCGGCTGATGCGGACCACCCACGGTTGGGAAGTGCCAGCTCGCCGCTGATGAAGGAAACCTCGCAACCCTGCCAATATATCGAGTGAATCGCGAGCGGCGAGGACTCCCAGAGGAAGGGTATTACCCACGGGAAGCATCGGCCTGGCCGTACCAATACCGGCAACGCGCAAAACAGCTTCGGAAGCCCGGGCACGGCAGGCGGCAGGAACTTTGATTGCAGATTCGGCACCCCGGAGCCGTGCGCATTGATGAAGTGCAGTTTTGCTGAGGCGCAACCCGCAGAGACGTGGCAAGAGGGGCACACCCGCTGTGAAAACACGGCTGGTTACAGGAGATCGTGGTAGATTGCGTGCAGAGCGTTGCTCCCCCGCAATCCACGCGGTATCCCACAGGGATTTGAAGGCCTATCGTCAGGCTATGCGTCCTTTTGTGGACGAACGGTGGGCAGGGGAGTTTCAGCACCCCGCGGAAAAGCGCTGAATCCATCAACACAGAGCAACCAAGCAATGTGCCAGGAAGTGCACGCATGACACCAGACGAGAACCAGCCCCAGCCCGAACAGGGGTCAGCCCCGGGCAGTGTCCAGGGGCAGTCACAGGGGCATCGCCGCCGCCGGCGCCGCCGCAAGAACAAGTCCAGCCAGCAAAACGCGCCAGCGCAGGCGCAGCAGGGCCAGCAGCAGGCACAGCCCCAGGGCCAGGCAGGACAACCCAAGCCGCAGGGCCAGCGCCGCCAGCAGAGCCGCAAGAAGAAAAAGTTCTTCCAGAAGGGTGCAGCTCCGCCGGGACAGCCCGGCAACAGTCTTGCGCCTCCTGCCCATGGGCGGCGCAAGGACCGCCAGAAGGGACCGCGGACCTTTGTGGGCCCCATGGACCACAGCTACCGCGCCGTGAACGGCAACGTGGCGGATGGACCGCCGTCAACCATCCCCGTCTCGGGCAACGGCAACGGCGGGTACTATGCCGAGCCATACCAGGCATCTGCTCCCCTGCCGGTGCGCGAAGACGCCCCTACCCGTATTTTCTGCTTCATCGAAGATCTCTTCTTCCAGGCCAAGATTCAGGAGACGGCGCGCAAGCTGGGCGTGAAGGTGGAGTTTGTGAAGGGCGACAAGGATGCCCTGACGCGGCTGATTGATGCCCCGGAGGGCGAGCGGCCCACGCTGATCGTGCTTGACCTGAACAACGTGAATGCCAAGCCCCTGACATTGGTCCCCAAGCTCAAGGCCAAATTCAAGAAGGCGACATCAATCATCGGATTTCTCAATCACCTGCAGGGCGACCTGAAGCTGAAGGCAATCGAAGCAGGCTGCGACACCGTGATGCCGCGCTCAGCCTTCTCTCAGAGCCTGCCCAACCTGCTGCGCCGCTACGGCCTCGAAGAGGAAGAAGAGTACGAGACACAGCCGGTCATCTAGACCGCCAAGGCATCTGAACAGCACAAATTGGCGCTTCCCCGGGGAAGCGCCAATTTGTGCGTCTGCAGCTTGCCAGTCTATCCCGGCGGCCAGGTGAGAGGCCGGCCGCCGAGCACGTGGACATGGAGATGGTCGACGGTCTGGCCGCCATCCGCGCCGGTGTTGATGACGGCTCTGTAGCCCTTGCCCAGACCCTTGGCGCGGGCGATTTCGGCGCTGACCCAGAGCAGATGGCCGAGAAGGCCGCGCTGCGATTCGTCCGCATCGTCGAGCGATGCAATGTGGGCGCGCGGAGTGACGAGTACGTGCACCGGCGCCTGCGGGTTAATGTCAGAAAAGGCGTAGCAAAGCTCGTCCTGATAGACGGCGGCGGAGGGGATGCTCCCGTCGATAATCTTGCAGAAGAGGCAGCTCATGGCGAAGTCCAGTGTACAAGACTGCGCAGTGGCTGATTGCACGGCGATGGCAGCGCCGGACGCCGAAAAGACCGGCGCCGGTTCAGCTCGCTGTCTGCACGGGCTGGCTATGATTTGCGCTGCAGCGTGAGCCGCGCGAGAGAGATGACAAGCAGGACCAGTGCGAGCCAGGCAAACCAGTCGCCCAACCGGAGATAGATGGTGGCATGGTGAGCCGTGGGCACGGAGGCCAGCAGAGTGGCGAAGGGGGCTGAGTCACTGCGCGCTTCCGCCACGATGCGGCCGCGGTCGTCGCTGACAGTGAGATAGCCATGCTTTGCGGCGCGGACGATGCTGAAGCCGTCTTCAACGCCGCGCATGATGGCGATGTGGCCATGCCACACGCGATCGATATTGAAGTCCCACGCGGGCACAAGGAGAAGACCGGCGCCGCTGCGTCCGTAACTGCGCGCGGGATCAGCAAAATCCAGGTCCTTGCAGATGGCCACGCCCCAAGTTCCCCGCGGCCCGCTCAGCAGAGTGAGGGAAGAACCGGGCGTGAGGGGCGACTCAAAAGGCGGCAGCATGTGCTGCTTGTCGTATGTAACCGGCGGCAGATTGGGCCTGTAGACAAGAGCGCGGTTGTAGCGATGCGGCGGCGCGTCGCGAAGCACGCCCACCACCAGGGTGACGCCGGACTGATCCGCGATGGGCTGGAACGCGGCATCGGCCTCGCGCGGATTCGAGTCGGCAACGACGGCAACCTTTTCCGGCATGACAATGACCGCGGCGCCCTGCCCGGCCAGCTTTTGCGCCTGGGCCGCATAGTCGCGAAACAGTCGGGTGGCATCCGGCCCGGCAGCCGCCACGGACTCGTTTGCAGGCAGGTCGGAGACGATGAGCCCGGCCTTTACCGGCTGCTGCACGGCAGGCCCGGCAAGACGCAGGCTGCCGTAGACAAGCACTACGGCGATGGCGCCGAGGCCCGCAATGGCAATGTGCCCGGCCTGCCGTGGCGCTGACCTGCGCACGTGCAGCGCCACGGCAAGCGTGGATGAGAAGAGCAGGACGGCAAAGGTGATGCCCCAAGGACCGGTGATCGATGCGAGCTGCAGAACGGGCAGGAAGCGCAATTGGGTGTAGGAGAGGCTGCCCGCGGTGCCGGTGGACGGTGCGAAGCTCACCAGATACTCAAATGCAACCCAGATGGAGGGAAAAGCCAGCATCGCCATCCATGGCGAACGGCGCAGCAGCAGTGCGCGATACAGCAGGACGGAAAGCACGAAGAGCAGGGCCTCCACAAGGAAGACTGGCAGCCACGGAAACTGCATCCTGTGGAGGTAGTGGTAGTAGGTGAAGAAACCGACGAACCATGACAGAAATGCGATACCAGCGACCTGCCCGGCGGGCCACGCGGCGATGAGGAGGACAGGAAGTGGGGCAATCCACATCAGCGGCCAGATGGGGTTGAGGCCATCGCCGAACCAGACAAGCGTTGCGGAAATGACAATCACGAGGAGGCCAATGATGATGCGACGCCGGTCAATTGCAGATGCCATGGAAGTACCTCCTTAGAGCGCGCAGGCAGAGACTGCGGAATTGCGTGCGGGAAAGACTGGTGCGATTGCCCAGATGCAGCATGATGAGACCCTGAACCATGGCGCCCATCTCAAACGTGATTTCCCAGGCGTCGTCCCTGCGAAGCTCGCCGGCGCGCATCCCCTCGCGGACCAGCGCGGCAACCGGCGATGCCGTAGGCGAGGCGCCGGCCTTGAAGTCGCTGGGATAGCGGCGTGCCCCGCTGCGCGGCTTGAGAAACATCAGCTCGAAGAGCCGCGGATTCTCGAGCGCAAAGCCGAGGAAGACATCGAACAGCCGGATGAGGCGTTCTTCACTGCCGCCCGTGTAGCGGCCGTCGCTCAGGAGGCTGGCCAGCGCGTCGAACCCCTCGTCCGCCAGCGAGTTGATCAGCGCCGCGCGATTGGGGTAGTGGCGATAGATTGCCATGGGCGTGACGCCAATCGCCGTGCTGATGCGGCGCATGGTGACCGCGTCGGC
>DASSHM010000193.1:0-2932 GCA_035692885.1 Occallatibacter sp. | reverse complement strand
GCGCTGATGGTATTCACGATTGGCCAGAGAATCCTGCCGGCATTCTGCGGTATGCGCCTTCTCTGGAGTAAAGAACTGATGCTCTGGTCGCTCGTTCTGCTGAATGCCGGGTGCCTGCTGCGCGTGGCCATGGAGCCACTGGCCTATGAACTTGACTGGCAGGTCTCCTGGCGGCTGCTTCCGGTTTCAGCCGTGATTGAACTGACTGCCGTGGCTCTTTTCGCGGCCAACCTGATTGGTACCCTGCTCCAGAAGCCCGCTCATCTGCGCCAACAAGGTGATTCAATTTCAAGTTCGGGAAGCCCCGCATGAAGCATCACGTGAATCTCCGCTTCGTGTATGCACGTCGAGTTGTAGCGGGCTCCCGGAGCAATGGAGATATGCGAACCGGTTCGATACCTGGAGGTGCCGCGAAATGGCAAACAACATACAACTAAGGCGTGTTTACGATGAGAGGAGCGAGCACGACGGGACCCGCTTTCTGGTTGAGCGGTTGTGGCCGCGAGGCGTGACCAAATCAGCATTGGCTGATGCCGTATGGCTGAGAGATGTGGCGCCGAGCACCGAGCTGCGCAAGTGGTTCCATCACGATCCCGAGCGCTGGCAGGAATTCCGGAAGCGTTATTTCGCCGAGCTGAAGCAGCACACGGATGCATTGTCGCCAATCCTGAAGGCGGTGCGTCATGGCCCGGTAACGCTGCTGTACAGTTCCCACGACGGGGAACACAACAACGCGGTGGCGTTGGAGGCATTTCTGAAACCATTGCTTCGCTAGCACTGAATTTGTCATGCTGCGCGCGGGGAAGGCCATGTTTGGGTTGGCTTGCGGTTTGGACCAGTACAAGCGTCTTGGTTTCGATGACATCATGCTCATTTCTTGTATTCTTCCGGGAGCATAGTCTCAGATGTGGCTGAGTCATGAGCGACCCATAGCTCATGGATTGCTTCATCAAGTTCCTTGGATAAAAACTCAAGGAGAATATTCCATGAAGAGCGAACGAAAAACTCTCACGCGCCTTCCCGAGCTTGCGGAACAGATTATCCGGCACAACATCGGCCACGAACTGGACAAACTGAAAGATGCGCCGTCCTGGGAGCGCGAGTCTGCCCGCAGCGCCGAGACGCTGGTCAAGTATGACGAGTTCCGCATTGTTCTCGTCCGCATGAAGGCGGGGAGCTATATGAGTCATCATCGAGCTGAAGGCCCCATTTCCATTCATGCGCTCCAGGGAAAGATACGCGTGCATCTTCCCGAGGACCGCATGGAGGATCTCATGCCCGGCGATCTTCTCACTCTGGACCGCAGCCTCGAGCACGACGTTGAGGCGCTCGAAGAAGGCGCATTCCTGCTGACCATAGCATGGCCGGAGTCCGAGTCCGCGAACAAGATTTGAATCTGGATTGGTCCTGATCTGGATTGGTCCTGGACGATGACGCTGGCGCGCATCCAGAGCAGAAGGCATGCACGAGCCTCCAGCATTCTTGCCTGCCAATACAACGACTGCATCGGTATGATGGACGGGCCGCTTCGCAGTGCCTTGGGCGGCGAAGAGCTATTCTTTTGTTGAGCGTTCTGGTCTGGAGTGATGCTGATGGGTGACGTGCGATCGGATGCAGTCGTTTTTTTTGGCGCATCGGGAGACCTGGCATACAAGCAGATCTTTCCAGCGCTTCAAGTGCTTTTTCGGAATGAAGGATGGGATCTGCCGATTATCGGCGTGGCAAAGTCCGGCTGGACACTTGATCAGCTCAAGAACCGGGCGATCGACAGTATTGAGCATCATGGAGAAAAAGACCCGGAGGCAGTAAAAAAGCTTCTTCTCCAACTGCGCTATGTCGATGGCGACTATCACGATCCGAACACGTTTGTCGCGTTGCGCCGTGAACTGGGGACGGCTCAACGGCCTCTGCACTACCTGGCGATCCCTCCAAATCTCTTTACCACGGTTGCTGAAAATCTTGCAGGGTCGGGCTGTTCTGCAAATTGCCGGCTGCTTGTTGAGAAGCCGTTTGGGCGGGACCTGTCCTCGGCCCGGGAACTGAGCTCCACCCTGCATCAGTTCATTCCTGAAGACAGCATTTACCGGATTGATCACTACATGGGCAAGGAGCCCGTGCGCAACATTCTCTACACCAGGTTCGCAAACCCGATGTTCGAGCCAATCTGGAACCGGGATCACATCCAGAGCATTCAAATTACGATGGCCGAAGAATTCGGTGTTGATGACCGGGGCAGATTCTATGACGAAGTGGGAGCTTTGCGCGATGTGGTACAGAACCACATGTTGCAGGTCGTCGCCCATCTCACCATGGATCCTCCCACCGGCGAAGACCACGATGCAGTGCGCCATCGCAAGTGCGACCTGATGAAGGCAATCCGTCCGCTCAGTCTTGACTCCATTGTTCGAGGCCAATATCAGGGGTATCAATCTGTTTCCGGCGTGGCGCCCGGCTCCCGCGTGGAGACGTTTGTTGCCTTGTGCCTCGCGATTGAAAGCTGGCGATGGGCCGGCGTTCCCATCTATGTACGTGCCGGGAAGAGGATGCCCGTCACCTGCACCGAGGCAATTGTCGAGTTCAAGCGGCCGCCACGCGAGACCTTTGGTGAACTGGTGCCGTCAAACTCCGCGCACATGAGAATACGCCTGGGGCCAGACGTCATGATTGGCCTCGGAGTGCGCATCAAGATTCCCGGCGAGCGCATGGTTGGGCGCGACGTAGAACTCGAGATGCATCGCCAGGCGGCGGAGAACTCACAACCCTACGAGAGGCTTCTGGACGATGCGAGCAGGGGTATCAAGGAGCTGTTTGCCCGCCAGGACGTTGTTGAGGAGCAGTGGCGAATCGTGGAACCAGTTCTGGGAAATGTGACGCCCCTGTATACGTACCAGGCCGGCACCTGGGGTCCTGAAGAAGCCAGCCAACTGATAGC
>DASSHM010000192.1:0-2568 GCA_035692885.1 Occallatibacter sp. | reverse complement strand
CGTAGGGGAGGCCCAGAAAAGCATTCACTTTGCTGTCATTGATTGTTTTGCCATGTACCCTGCCCTGAGCGGTCTTTACCGTCAACGGGTCAGCGTGAGCACCCGCGGCAAGTCCCAGCAGGAGACCGGCGGCCGCCAGAGCACACAAAAACTGCGAGCGTATCTGCATCACTCAATCCTCCGCAAACCACATTAACAGGACGAACCGACGATTGCATAAGTTGCATGGCCATGACGCTCACACGTTTTATCCGCGGTTGCCAGGCACCTCGGGCGCAAGCAGATCGGCAATGGTTTCGCGGCGTCGAATGAGCCTGGCACGCGCGCCTTCGACGAGAACCTCAGCCGGCCGCATGCGGGAGTTGTAGTTGGAGGCCTGGGCCATGCCGTAGGCTCCGGTATCCAGCAGCGCAATCAGGTCGCCGGGCTCCAGGCGCGGCAGCAGGCGGTCACGCGCAAAAAAGTCGCCTGATTCGCATACGGGGCCCACCACGTCGACCAGCTGCTTTTTGCCCGCGCGCGGCGATACGGCGGCAATTTCGTGGTGCGCCTGGTAGAGCGCAGGGCGAATCAGGTCGTTCATGGCGGCGTCCACGATGACGAAGGTTTTGCTGCCGTTGCGCTTGACATGGAGCACGCGGGTGACGAGCGCCCCGGCCTGGGCAACGATAAAGCGCCCGGGTTCGAGCAGAAGGAGGCCTTCAAAGCCATGCAAGGCCCGCTCAATGGCTGCCGCATACTCGCGCACCTTGGCGGCCGCGTCGAATGGGCCGCCATGGTAATCAATGCCGAGGCCGCCACCGGCATCGACAGCGTGGAGAGCGATGCCGGCGCGCCGCAACTGCCCCAATAGCTTGTTGACGCGTTCGACTGCCGAGCCAAAGGGGTCAGCGGAGCGAATCTGGGAGCCGATGTGCACGCTGACACCATGCGCGTGGAGCCAGCGGTGACCGGCAAAGCGCTGGTAGATGCCGAGCGCGCGGCGGATGTCGATGCCGAACTTGTGCTCACGCAGGCCGGTGGAGATGTAGGGATGCGTTTCCGCAAAGACGTCGGGGTTGACGCGCAGCGCGAAGCGAGCCTTCTTTCCAAGCCGTGATGCGCGCGCAGCCAGCAGTTCCAACTCAGCCTCGCTCTCCACGTTAAATTGGAGAATTCCGGCTGCAATCGCACGATCGATTTCAGTGACGGTCTTTCCAACACCGGAGAAAACAACCCGGTCCACCGCATCGGGCGCAGCAACGATAACCCGCTCCAGTTCGCCGCCCGAGACAATGTCGAAGCCTGCGCCGTGGCCGGCGAGCAACCGGAGAATGGCCAGCGAGGAGTTGGCCTTGACGGCATAACACACCAGATGATCACGCCCGGCAAATGCCTGCTGAAAGAGACTAAGCCGCGCAACAATGTCATCAGCCGAGTAGACATACAGGGGCGTGCCGAAGCGCCGCGCAAGACTGTCCATGGCCATTCTGCCGCAGCGCAGCGCACCCGCTGGTGGCGGATGATAAAACGGCCGGCCGGGGGTGATGGTGGTGGTCAATTTCGGAATCCGCAGAGGCAATCGCTTCTTAGAGCCTAATGCATCAATGTGCTGTGCTGGGATGTTGCAGATGAATTGACCTGACATTGTCGACGCGTCCTGCCGTGGCGCGGATTTAGTGAATGATGCGCGCGGTGATGGGCCCGAGGATGGCCATGAGCATGACGTAGGCCGCGCAGACCGTGCCAAGGCGCGGCTCAATCGCGACCCCAAGCCCGGCGATGACGATGGAGAACTCCCCGTGCGCCACAAGCGTGAGTCCGGCGCGGAGACGGGGGCGAAGTGGCAACTTCAGGCCCCGCGTGGCCAGATAACCGGTGAGCAGCTTGGTGAGCACGGTAACCGCAGCAAGCGCAAGCGCCACATCGAGCACCTGCGGCACCTTTCTGAGATCGACTTCCAGCCCGAAGAAGAAGAAAAAGATAGCGGCAAAGAGGTCGCGCAGCGGCGAGAGCAGGCGGCGGGACTGCTCCGCAATGGGAGACGAGATGGCGATGCCGACGAGAAATGCGCCGACGGCGGCCGAGACGTGAAGCTTCTGCGCGATTCCAGCCACGAGGAGAACACTGCCGAATATGGTGAGCAGGATTACCTCATCTGATTGATGCGCGAGGAATACGCTGATGGCGTGACCGTAGCGAATGGCAACAAAGAGAGCAACGCCCAGGGCCAGCCCCGCTATGCCGATGGTGGTGAAGAGACGGGAGGTTTCTCCGGCAATCAGAACGGCAGTAAGGGGGAGATACACGGCCATCACGAGGTCTTCAAGGACAAGAATGGAGACCACAGTGGGAGTTTCAGGAGAGCTGAGACGCCCCTGCTCCGACAGGAAGCGGGAGATGATGCCGGAGGACGAAATAAATGTGACGCCGCCGAGCAGCAGCGCCGGAACCAGGTTCCAGCCAAGAATCAGACCGGCAATGAAGCCGGGAGGAAAGTTGAGCAGAAGATCAATGGCTCCGCCGCCGAGGCCGCTGCGCAGGTTCTGCTTGAGCTCTGCGCCGGAGTACTCAAGACCAAGCATGAAG
>DASSHM010000191.1:0-28035 GCA_035692885.1 Occallatibacter sp. | reverse complement strand
ATCCCGGCAGTATCATCCGACCATGTCCCCGATTCATAAAATGGCTCGTGAAGAAGAGCCTGCACCATGATCTGCAGTTGCTCTTTGGCATGTGCGGGATCCGCATGAGTAATCAGCCCAACAATTCCCGGCATTTCTGTCTTTTCAATCCTTGTTGAGAGCGTCGCGTCTGCTGTTCAGTTGCCTTCAGGGGCGGATTGCATCTGCTTGTCGAACCACGAACGGCGCATCGAGCGAAGTTGCTCAACCATCCGGGCAGGGATCCGATCAGACAGCCTCTTGTGCAGTCCCAGCTTGAATGCAACCAGCCCAAGCGGCGTGAGCGGGATAAAATAGCGCGGAACGTCCACGCGTTGAAAGGCGTTACGTTCCTTAAAATCGCTGACTGAATCCTTGTCTCTCTTTCCATAGGAAAAGTTTGAGTAGACCAGAAAGGGCGTGTGGCGATCTGCACAGGATCGAACTGCCTGGGCAACAAGCCCGTTGGTAGGTGCTTTGTCGCGCTGCTCGATCAGAGAGACAATGTTCAGAAGTCCTGCCTGGGATCCATCAAAATCCCACAGCAGCTTGATGAAACCAATCAGACGCTCTCCGAGATAAGCACCCAGAAAGACGCTTCGATCAAGGTATGTGGCTTCTTCACGATGGACGGTCTCAAGATCCTTGCCATAGTGAGGAAATTTTCTGCCCTGCCGGATTGGAGTTTCGTTATAGATTTCCCAGATGCCGTGCACCAGCTCATCGTTGAATGGAACCTCGCGAATCACGACACCCTTTTTCTCGGCCTGCCGTGCTTTATTGCGTGCTTTGAATCCAATCTGGTGATTCCACCAGTGATCATAGGTGGAAATGGGCAGAACCGCGAGATTGTCCCACTCCATTGGATATTTATATTTCGGCGTGGTCTCTGAGGGCCTCTGGATGAAGGTAAACAAATCAATTCGCTCTTTTGCCTGACGCAGCTTCTGGATCAGAGACACGGGATCTGAGGAGAAGAGAAATTTCTCGCCATCGATGCGCGCAATCCGCAGGAGCGAACCATGCACTTGTATTTTAGCTTCGCCTGCATCAATCATATGGGAGGAGCCTTAATCTACCTTGCGGGTATGAAAAATCCTGGCGGAGAGGGGAAGGATTCGAACCCCCGGGTGGTTGCCCACCGTAGCCGGTAAACCGGCCACTGCTTTGCCAACAGCGACCTCTCCAAAACAGCTGCAACGATGCGCGCCCTGCCGTCAGACCTGACTTGCGCTTTGCTTGGCCACCAGATCATCGAGGACATACTCTTCAGGGACAACGTTGATCCCTACAAGGATAAGCAACTTCCCAAGGTGGTCGCAAATTTTGACGAGAAGAGTCATGAAGTGATG
Organism: Occallatibacter sp.; assembly: GCA_035692885.1. Lineage (GTDB taxonomy): Bacteria > Acidobacteriota > Terriglobia > Terriglobales > Acidobacteriaceae > Telmatobacter. The sequence continues at coordinate 26,665 of DASSHM010000191.1, read as the reverse complement.
CTGCCCGCCCAGCAGCGCAAAGGGCAACGCCAGGGCATAGAGCGGAACTGCGATCACTGATTTCGCAATCCCCCGCAGGCTGGTGTGCAGCCCAGCGGTGGCGCCACGAAGAAGAGCCTTGCGCAGAAGATACCTCCGGCGCCAGCGGGCTGGCGGCACCGATTCAAAGACCTCAGCCTCGGCACACCACACGAACTTCCACCCTTCCTCAATCTTACGGCGGAAAAAGTCTTGATCTTCTCCCGCGCGAAACTCCGGCCGGAAGGGAGCCGGATCGTCCCGCAATACTTTCCGATTGATCAGGACGTTCCCGGTGCGAGCCTCGTGCCACTCAACCGGCGTACCGGTCGGAAGCACGCGGCGCACGTAAAACCTGCTCCGTTCGAGCCAGCGTGGCGGCTTCTCATCAAAATGCCGGATCACCGGACCTAATGCGCCGCCGATGTTGCTGGATGTGCACAGCTTCAGGAGCGTTTGAAGCCAGTTGCGGATGGGAAACTCGTCATCATCAATAAAGGCCAGGAAATCTCCGGATGCATGGCGAACCGCCGTATTGCGCGCGAGCGCGATGTTCTGGCGTTCCTCAACACAATAGGTGATGGGCACAGAAAAGGCAGCGTTGACTTCAGCCACCATGGCTTCAGCCGATCGCGCAGCATCATTGTCGGCAACGACGATAGAAAAAGTGAATAAGCCGCCGGTTTCCTGGCGAACAACTTCGGTCAAAGTGCGCTTGAGCATCTGCGCGCGTCTGTAGGTACAGATGCAGACGCAGATATGAGGGAGCCGAGCATTGGCAATCGATTCGGTCATGCACTGCTCTCAGACGAAGCGGCAGCTAGATGGTATCCTCTGGAGACCTGCTGGCCGGCAAGACACTGCTCAAACTCATTCCCGGTCAAAAATCGATATTCATCATCATTCACCGGATGTGTCTCAACTTCGACTTCCGCGCTGAGCGCAAGTCGAACGATGTGTTGCACCCGGCTGAGGGGGCGCAGGGGCGGCAGGGAATAAAAGTAGTCCGTCATGCGGTGCCGACGGGCGAGGCGCCGGTCCTGCCGGGCGCGATACCAGCGGTTGATGGCGCTTTTCTCTCCGGGAGCAAATGAAAAATTTCTGCGCACGATCGTGGAGGCAGGCAGCAACTTCTGCCGGATGACATTCGCGCACAAGTGCATGTGATGGTGGCCATCAATGCGTTGCGGAGGCGCGCCGTAGAGCCGTTCAAACGCATCGAGCTGAGCTTGAACAAGGTATGCGAAGCTTGCGGCCAGATCGGGGCGGTAGAGCGCCGACGCGAGCCGGTGCGAACGCAGAAAGCCGGCCGTCCTTTCCAGATGCCGGTTCAACGCGGGTTGGGCCTGTGGCGCGAGAAACGGGGTGGTCAGGTTCAGATGCAGTCCACAGTCAACGCCGTGCTCCAATGCGAGGGCCGCGGATCGGCTGGAATCCTCCATGAAAACCATGGCACTGGCGGAAGAGATCACACGCTTCTGAATGCACTCCAGTGCGCGATTAGTATTCTTGAGGTCACGCCCCCAGTCATCGGCATTCAGCGTCAACCCGGCGCGGGAAATCCGCACTTTGCCTTTCCCGGGCTGTTCCCGCGTTGGCGCGGCGTCACTCACCAGTTGCACCATCACACCGTGCCAGATCGAACGAATCGCGCCAGGGGCGTTCTTGCCACGAAAATCTGCTTCAGGCGGCGCATCTGCTCTCCGCGATGAAAGGCAATCAGCTCCCGCGACACCGGCCGCTCCGCGCGGCGCAACAGGGCCCAGAAGTATCCGGCGACGGTTGCGATTCCCCCAATCAGATAGGGCCTGTTCCCCATCTGATACGTGCCGCGGAATAGCTCCCACATGGGATGATTGCCAATCGCGTAATCCTTGCAGCCGAATTTGAATCGCGCGCGCAGCACCCCGGTTTGCGCCGTGCCCATCTCCCGATGGTGGATGCATGTCTTGTCGGTAAATGTGCGGGTCTTCCATCCCTTCATCCGGGCGGAGATCACGGCAATGTTGTCGATGGCGCCGCCCTTCACGGGTACATATCCTCCAATCGCCTCGTAGCACTCGCGCCGGAAAACCTGACAGGCGCCCGAAACATGCTCGATATTCACGAAGCGGTAGTCATACGCGGGGGCTGCTGTATTGTCTCCAAAGGGCGTGCCAACAAGCCCCAGAGATGGATCTGCCGCAAGTTTGCCGAGAAGATATTCAAAGTACGTCTCATCGAACGTGATGTCCGCGTCCAGGCTTACCACCACCTGAAAGGGGAGATCCAACACCTCCTGCCATCCGGCGTTAAAGGCGTATACTTTGCCGGCAAAATGGCGCTCCCGGCGCTCCGGCATGCGATGCAGTGTAATCCATTGGTATTGGCCGGCGTATTTGAGGACGATCTCATCGGTTCCGTCAGTGGAGCCGTCGCTGACGATCACCCACTTCAAGGGGAGGACGGTCTGGGAAATGACAGACTGAATCGTCGACTCGATAAATCGCGCTTCATTGCGCGCCGGGGTGATTAACACGTAGGTGGGCAGCATTAGCGGGATGCCCCTTCCAGGGCGGAGGGGCGCTGTGCAGGCGCGCCTTCTGATACGCAGGTAAGCGTGGAGAGAGCGAGAAACATCCAGGCCTGCGTCCATCTCATATAAGACGTGCGAATCTTGCAACCGCGCAGAATCCTGTAGTAAAAATAGTGCTTTTTCTCGCTCCACATGTGCCTTCGCGCCCAGGCATATACGGTCTCAGCGAGCTTGACATTCGACGAATCCAGATCGGAAAGGTCGAGCAGCGTAATGATGCTTTGCGCCACGCAATGGGTGTCGATGGGGTAGGTGCGGTCATGGAAGTAGCGGACCGCGCCATCCTCGCGGAAGAAATGGTCGCGATAGAATTTAAAGCCCAGACGAACGGCCGGTTCGAACTCCGAAGTTCCCAGGCACCGCGTGATTGAACGCAATGCTCCGAGGTTAAACCCGGTGTGGAAGTTGTCGACCCACTCCTGTTTGTACCCCTGTCCGTAATTCCATCGGCCGTCAGCGTGCTGCTGCCTCACGCTGTAGCGGGCGGACTTCAGCGCCGGCGCGAGGAATTTTTCTTCGCCGGTGAGGGAGTAAACCCTGCAGAACAGAGCTGCCGCAAGCAGATTGGCATTGTGCACCTGTCCCCGGGTGGTAGGCAGAGGATATGCAAAACCACACACATCGCCCTTCTCCCAGTACAGCTCGTTCAAGATGTACTCCGCTGCGCTCTTCGCCATGCTCAGCAGGGCTTCATTGTGATTCCATTCGTAAACGTCCAATAGACCGGCGGCCACAAAGGTGGTGCACACCAGGTTCGGATCCCACCGCGGAACATACACAACCCGCCCCTGCCATGGGAAGTTGTATCCCCAGCACCAGTATTGCGGATCGTCTGACCGGAGCGCGCGGGCGCGCTCGATGAGATAGGTTATGTCCGCTTCGCACTCCTGCATCCCGAGCCGGGCAAGGCTTACCAGACCGGAGAGAAAGAGCCCGATGGCCTTGGGATTCTGCGTGGGCGGCACGCGCAGGAGTCCGCGCACATTAACCGGGCTGCGCTTAAGGAGCTGCGTGAAGGCGAGGCGCGGAATAAACTTGTCGAGAATCTTGCCCTCGCTGAACAGGGGACTGTTGAGCACGTCGTATGGCTCAAATCCCGCCCAGTCATGATCCCGGCAGTAGCCCAGCAGTTCGAGGGTAGTTAATTTCACATCATTTTTCATGGTGGATCAATTCCCGCCTAAGTTTGTTGGCAGATCAAGATATGCATGAGGAGATGAGTCTGAATGAGGAATGTCTGAGATCGGGTTTGTCGAATTGCACCGGAATGCGAGGCTGACAGCCAGCACCGGTTTCCCGGCCTGCGCCAGTATTTAAGGAGTACCGCATTTTCCGCTTCTGCGGCCAGTCTCACTCAAGAGGCCGAGTGCATTTTTCAACCAGATCGATCAGACCTCATCGAGATGAGACGAGGTTTTCGCGGCGGTCTTCGCGGTTGCGACGGCCCTTCTCTGTGAATTCCCGAATTTCCGCGGCAACCCTGGCCTGCTGCTCGTTCTTCAACTGCGGAAACATGGGCAGGGAGAGAATCTCGCAGGAGACGGCTTCAGTGACAGGAAAGTCCCCGGGTCCGTAACTGAGAGACGTGTATGCCTTCTGGAGATGCAAGGGTATAGGATAGTGGATTCCCGTGCCAATCTCCCGCCCGGCCAGATGCTTTTTGAGCCCGTCGCGATCCGCGGTGCGAATCACATACAAGTGATAAACGCCTCTGGAGCTGGCCATCTCGTTGGGAGTCCAGATGGCCTGATCTCCGGCCAGCAGACGGCCATATTCTGTCGCCAGATCGCGGCGTCGTGCGTTCCAGGCATCGAGATGCGGGAGCTTTGCGTGCAGGATTCCTGCCTGAATCGCATCCAGCCGCCCGTTGTAGCCCTCCATATCGTGATAGTACTTTGTCACCTGCCCATGCTCGCGCAGCATTCTGATCTTTCTGGCCAGATCAGCGTCGTTGGTGGTCACGGCTCCGCCTTCGCCGCATGCGCCGAGATTCTTTCCCGGATAAAAGCTGAACGCCGCAGCATGGCCCATGGAGCCAGCCCGCACCCAGCGGTTCAATTTTGCTGAGAAGTACTCCGCGCCGTGAGCCTGACATGCGTCTTCAATCACAATCAGGCCATACTCATTGGCCAGCGCGAGGATTCCATCCATGTCTGCCATCTGTCCGTACAAGTGCACCGGGATTACGGCAGTCACCGGACGACCGCTGCGCAAGCTGAGCAGCCTGCCGGAGCCGTCGCGAACGCAGCCCTCCTCCAGGTACCGCTTGAGCAAGGGGACGGACATGTTGTAGGTGCGCTCATCGATATCGACGAACTCCGGAATGGCCCCCGCCTGGGAGATGGTCTCGGTAGTCGCGATAAACGTATTGGGCACGGTTACAACCACATCCTGTGGCTGAATGCCGGCTGCGATGAGGGCGAATCGCAACGCGTCTGTTCCGCTGTTCACGGCAACCGAGTGTTCGGTTGAGCAGAACCGCGCGAATGCCTCTTCAAAATTTTCCACCATCGGGCCGCCAACAAAGGAAGCCGTGCGCAGGCTCCGGCGAAATGCCTGCGTGAGCTCATGCTCCAGCTCGAGATGCGGTGTGATGAGATCGAGGAACGGGATGGGAGCGGGCGTCGCGGTTGACTCCGGTTGCTGGAGGTAGCGCAGCACCTTGGCCGGGTTGCCGGCGACAATGGCGTTGGCTGGCACGTCTTTTGTGACCACGCTGCCGGCGCCAACGATGGCGTTCTCGCCGATTGTGATATTCGCCAGGATGGTTGCGCCGGAGCCGATGGAAGCGCCCTTCCGGATCACTGTGTGCTCCACCTTCCAGTCGGCTTCAGTCTGCAGGGAACCCGTGGAGGTTATAGCCCTCGGATAGCTGTCATTGATGAACTTTACCCCGTGACCGACAAAGACGCCGTCCTCGATGTCGACGCCCTCGCAGATAAACGAGTGGCTGGAGATCTTGCAGTTCTTTCCGACGCTGGCATTCTTCTGGATTTCAACGAATGCGCCAATCTTGGTGTTGTCTCCAATCGCGCATCCATAGAGGTTGATGAATTTCGACAGCCTGACGTTTTCGCCAAGCCGCACGTCATCTGCGATGTAATTGGGAGAGTTCATAGCTGTACCAGGGCACCTTTCTTACTCAATGACTCGCTGGCCGCCTCCAGCATCTTCACCACGCGAAGGCCGGCGTGTCCGTCGTTGAATGGTTCTTTCCCGCTTGAAACGCACTCGACAAAGTAGGTGAGCTCCTGGCGAAGCGCTTCAGTCTGCTCGATTTGAGGCGCCCACATGTCACCGGACCGGTAGCTGACCAGCAGGTCGTAAACGCCTTCGCGGTTCGTAATCCGCACTCCCTTGTCGTAGACCTTCACCTTCTCGTCAGCCTCAAGATCGTTCCAGACCAGCATGCGCTTCTCGCCGCCAATCAGGGTGGTTCTCACCTTGACCGGGGAGAGCCAGTTGACATTGATGTGCGCAATGACCTTCTCAGGAAAGTAGAGGGTCATGAAGGCCACGTCCTCATGCCCATTCAGATGGCCTTGGCCGGTGGCGACCACAGCCTCGGGACTGCCCTTCAGCACGTAGTCCATGATGGAGAGGTCGTGAGGCGCCAGGTCCCAGAGCACATTGATGTCGTGCTGAAAAAGGCCGAGGTTGACCCGGGTTGAGTCGTAGTAATAGAGGTTACCGAGAGAACCCTCATTGACCAACTGGGAGATCTTCTTCACCGCTCCGGTAAAGAGGAAGGTGTGATCGACCATGATGGTGAGGTTCTTCTGCTGGGCAAGATTGATCAGCTCCTCGCCCTGCACGGTGTTGCTGGTGAAGGGCTTCTCAACAAAGACGTGCTTGCCGTTCTCGAGCGCGGCTTTCGCAAGCTGGTAGTGCGTCCACACGGGAGAGACTACGGCGATTGCATCAACATCAGTTGCTGAGATTACGTCATCTGCGCTCTCAATGACGCGAATGGCAGGATAAGCTTTTTGCGCCCGGGCCCGGGCCTGAGGATTGATCTCGGCGATCGCGACCACCTTTGATCCCTCAAGCCCCATTAAATTCCGAACTATATTCGGTCCCCAATATCCGTAACCTATAACCCCAAAGTTCATTGTAATCACCTATTTCTGCGTAGTTGAGTCTTTAAGTTCATGAATCGAGGCATGCCTGTCCCGCTCCTCATACAAGAAGAGAGCTGTGCAGCTTCGCTGATGGGCGGGCAGAAGAGGGGCGAAGTAATTCAGCAAGCACCCGAGCCCCTGATCACCGCAAGTGGAGTGCGGAGCAGGATCTTCAGGTCGAGGAGGGGTGTCCAGCATGTGGCGTAGCGTAGGTCAAGCCGCACCATTTCGTCGAAGTCAACTCTGCTTCGGCCGGTCACCTGCCATAGCCCGGTGAGTCCGGGCTTTACTTCGAGGAGTCTGCGGCGATGCCAGGTCCGGTAGGCCGCCAGCTCGTAGGGAATGGGTGGCCGCGGACCAACCAGGGACATATCCCCCTTCAGCACGTTCAGCAGCTGCGGAAGCTCATCAAGACTGCTTCTGCGCAGGAATTTGCCAAGGGGTGTAACTCTCTTGTCATCCTGGATCTTGAACAGGGGCTCTCCGCCTCCTGCGGGTCTGAGACCTTTCTCTTGCCTGGCAATAAGCCGGGTCACGTATTCGCGATGAACCCGGCTGTCGTTGTTGAGGTACATGGACCGGAACTTCAGGAATGCAAAGGTCCGTCCTCCCTGACCGATTCTCTGCTGGGTGAAGAGCACCGGTCCCCGAGAGGTGAGCTTAATCGCGACAGCGATGGCGATGCAGACCGGCGTACAGATCAGAATCACCATCAGGCTGCCGATGATGTCGAGCGTTCTCTTGACAATGAGCCACGGCTTGCGGCGCTTATCGCGGCTCGAAAGATCCGGATAGAGCGTCGAGTTGCTCGGCCGGTTCGATCCTGTATCGTCCCATTCGTCCGGGTAAAAGTGCAGGGAAATGCTGATTTGATTGAAAAGGTCGAACGTCAGCTCATCCTGCAGAGCTTCGCTCACACGGGCCAGAATGGTGTTCAGAATCATGTTCTTGTCGCTGAACACCAGCCCGGTGAACAATGCACCGACTGTGGACTTGTCCTTGTACCAGCCAACGCTGTCGGTATCCCGGCTGGCTGAAATCAAAGCGGTGACGATGCGGGCCAGGGCCGCGTCGCGCTTGGCGGCATCCTGGTTGTCGGCAATCTCCAGAAGCATCAGCACAAAGGGGGCCTGGGAGCGTTCGGTTCGCTTACGTTCGATTGAGATTGCACGATGGAAATTTTCCTCGTCGAGTGCAACTCGTTCTTCATTTGTTACGGGATCAACCAAGGCTTCAGTAAGTTTTGCAACACGATCTTCGCGGTACGGCGTCATAAGTTCTCCTTGTTCTGCGATTCGAAGCGTGTCCTTTTCTTCTCTTTTTGGGGAGGGACCAAGGTGTTGTACGGTTCAATCTGCCTGAACCGGATGGGGGAGATTTGAACCCGCGCACAAAGCGCGAATCAGGTTGCACGGCTGATGGACGGAAGATGAATCGCGGCCAGACGACAGCTGCGGCATCTCCCGCTTCGACCTCATCGTGCGGAGAATTGGCGATTGAATTAGAGTTCAGTTGACGATGAACGGTAATAGTAGTCGGAGTGAGGAAGTGACTCGGAGCTGTTCAGAATTGCTCCGATCACCTTTTGCCGGTCGAGCGCTTCCAGCCCGCGCTTGAGTTGCTTCCTCTCCGTGGTTCCCTGTCGTGTTACGAGGAGGATTCCGTCAGCCAGGCGGGACCAGATGCTGGTGTCTGCCAGGGGCAGTACCGGCGGGGAATCGATTACGATCCAGTCAAACCATGACTGGAGCTTGACGATCATGTTGGGCAGCTTGCCCGACTGCAGATGCTCAAGCGGCCGGCCCTGCGCATTGCCTGCCGGCAGCAGCCAGAATCCGGCATCTTTCAGGTTATATACGCAGTCTGTAATGTTGACCTCGCCGCGAATGAGCTCGCAGAGGCCGGGGATGTCGCCGATGCCAAAAACACTGCTGAGCGACGGACGGCGAACGTCGCCCTCGAGCAGCAGCACCTTTTGCTGCGACGACCGCGCGAGCGAGCATGCGAGGTTCGCTGACACGGTGCTCTTGCCCTCCTGGGGAATGGTGCTGGTGATGAGGATCTTCTTGAAGGGGTGGTTGCGCCGCAGTACCCTGAGGCGCACGGTGAGGAGGCGAAACGCCTCGGTGGCCGGGTTCCCAAGATCAGTAAAACTGACCAGCCGCGTATCGGGCGAAAGGGTGACGTCCAGCGCTGGAAACTGCGCAAAGATGTCGTCGGCAGGGGAAGACTCCGCGGCGCGCAGGGGAGTGGAGAGCATCTCGATCGGCAGCGAGGGAGAGCGGTCAATATATTCGACGGAACCCTCGGCGGCCTCGGCCTCCAATGAATCAGGATCAACGGCCGCATCGGCCATCTCCCATCGGGCAACCTCGTCCTTTTCAACGCTTTGGAGCATCTCTTTGGCGTTGATTAACGACGCGAGATTGCTTCCTGAGCGCTCGGATTCCGACCTTTGCAGCGCATCAAATATCTGGCTCACAACTTCTCCCTTCAATCAAGTACGTACTTGCGAGCCGCGGTCAAGGCGGCACCGGCGGGTCATGCGGTTGAAATGGACGGATTCGCTTTGCAGACGGCGGTTACGCGATTCAGGCCCTTACCGCCCGCTCATCTTCCGTTGCCACGGAAGGCTCGAGACGGAACTCTCTGGCAACGTCTTCGACAATATCTGAAGTGATCTCCTCGCGGTGCTTTGCATAGGCAGTCACCAGCGAGCTTTCGCATATGGTATTGATCAGGCGCGGAAATCCGTGCGAAAACCGATGGACGGTGTGCACGGCCTCGTCGGTGAACAGTGTCCCCGCATTGGAGTTGGCCCCTGCAATGACAAGGCGCTGCTCGATATACCGCCGGGTCTCCTCCTCGCTCAGCGGAGTGAGGTGGGTGCGAATCGCAACCCGCTGCTTAAGCTGACGCAGATTGTGGGAATCGAGCATGTCGTCAAGTTCCGGCTGGCCGACCAGCAGAATCTGAATCAGCTTGTCGTCGGCGGTCTCCAGATTCGACAGCAGTCGCACCTCTTCCAAAAGCTCCGGTGAAAGGTGATGCGCCTCATCGATGACGAGCACCGTGGTCATCTTCCGTTCGTGGCGGCTCATCACGAACTTCGCCAGATCAAACAGCATCTCGGCCTTGTTCTTGCCTGAGCAGGGTACGCCCAGGTCAGCGAGAATGTATTGAAGAAACTCCATGGAAGTAAGCCGGCTGTTGAAGACATACGCATAGGCGATGTCCTTGCTTTCGCCCAGCACCTCCAGCAGCAACCTCAGCAGCAGGGTCTTGCCCGTCCCCACTTCCCCGGTGACCACCACAAAACCCTTGTGGCGGCGGACCCCGTAGTACAGCGACGCAAGCGCCTCAATATGCCGTGTATTGGGAACAAAGCATGACGGATCGGGAGTCAGGTTGAAGGGGTCGCGCGTGAGATGGAAGAATTTCTTATACATAGTCTGCGACCGCGTTACTTATGCAAAAGGCTGACCGCCGAACCGGCCAGAACTGAGCCGATCACCAAGACCGCCGTTGTCCACCCAAGGACCATATGCCTCTTCTTCATTGTTACATCAGATGGAGTCGAGACCTCCGGAATTTCAGAGATTACGCTGACGCCCAACAGGCCCCGGATGTCCTTTTCGCTGTAAATGCGATCGTCGAAGTATTCGAACGCGAGGACGACCAGTATTCCCAATCCGAGCCCGGCCGCCACGCCGATTCCGCAGAACTTCACCCGGTTGGGGAAATCGGGTTTCACCGGCAGGCTCGGCGGATCAAGCATGGTAAACCGTTCTCCCTGCTGCATTTGCTCCATGCTGGTGGCCATTGCAGAGGCATTTTTCTTCTTCAGCAGGTCGTCGAAGTTGGCTTTGGACTGCTCGTAACCGCGCGTCAAGTCGGCTAGCTGCTGTTCAGTGGCGGGCACGGCGTTCAGCCTGCCCTGGTATTCCTCAATCTTGGCTTTCAGTTGCCCGATGGTCTGCTCCCGGTTGGCCAGCTCCACTTTGTTGGCCTGCAACTGGCTCTGCACTTCCATGGTTGAAGCGCTGACCGGTGTGCCGGCTGCAGCGGCCGCCTTGCTGTTATCGCTCCTTGATTCCGTCACAAACCGGGCCCGCATCTGTTCTGTTTGTGCAATCTGGTCCTTGGTCTTCTGCACATCCGGATACTGATCCGTGTAGCGGGACTTGAGGTCAGCCAGATGTGCCCGCAACTGGCTCAGGTTCGCGTCAATCGATGCCAGCCCCGATGACTCCGCCGATCCAGGCTGCGGAATATTGCTGGTCGAGGCCTTCTGCTCAAGCAATGCCTCAAGATAGACCCGCTGCTGCCGAGCTGTATTCAGCGCATCCTGCTCACTCTGCAACTGCGCCTGGAAGCCGCCTAGAATCTGCAGGTTGCTCGCCTGCTGAGAAGGCAGTTCGCCTCCGTGTGCTGCCTGGAACTGGCGAACCTTTGCCTCCTGGCCGGCAAGGCTGCTGCCGGCATCGGCCAACTGACTTTCGATAAATCTGGTTGTATTTTCCGACTCCTGCTGCCGCTCGCGCAGATTTTCGTGCACAAACAGGTTGGTCAGCTCCCAGGTTACCGACTGCGCGACCTGGGGACTGCGGGCCAGGTAATTGATACGAAATGCCGAAATCTCCTCATTGCGCGTATCGCGCACCAGCTCGATGCTGATGTCTTTGCGCATCCGGTCGATCTTGTCGTCCTCTGAGAGCTTGGCCTGCGCCCCTTCGTAAAGGTGAAGCTTGTCGATGATCATGCGCAGGCGCGTCCGGCTCAGGATCTGCTGCGTAATGCTCTGCAGGCGGTCCTGCAGGTCATCGGTCACATTCGGCTGCACGTAGTCCTTTGGCATGGTTGGCTGCTGGACGAGGATCAGTGTGCTTGACTTGTACCGGGGCTTGACCACCCAGCTCGCGCCCCACACGAGGAACCATGCGATGAAGAACGGAATCAGGAAATGCAGATGCCGCCTGCGCACGATGTCGAGGTAGCGGTGCAGGTCAAACGATTCCTGTTTCTGTGATGATGCCGAAGATGCCATGTTTACCTTCCCAGAGGCCGGGTGAACTGATAAATAATCGTGACGTAGCCCCGATTGCTGTCGGGGGCAGTGCTTACCAACGAAACGCCGCTGTAGCTCTGATGCAGCCTGCTGTACCCTGCCTCGGCGCTCAGGCTCTCGCCAAACTTATGCTGCAAGTAGCCGGTGCCGGTGATTGAGTGGCCGCCGGGGAAGACGACCACCGGCTGCTGGGACGCATTCTTGGTAATGGCGTAATCGCCGCGCATGCCGACCGTCCAGTTGGCCGCGATCTCCCGGCTCGCCTGGGCGTCCGCCGAGTTTGAGGTGAAGGCTCCCACCAGTCCCCCATAGGCACCGACCGACCTGGAATAGCTGGCCGCGAAGTTGGATCGTGTGGTGTGCCACCCGATGCTCCCCGAGCCACCGGGAGACCATGCATTGGTTTTTGGAACCGCGGTCTGCTCCACCTGATAGTACTGTGGACCGCCTGCCAGCGAGATGGTGAGCTTACGGTTCCAGTTCAGGTAGTAAAACAGATACGCCGAATGTGTCTGCGTGGTGGATTCGATGGGGTTGGTGGCGATATGCGTGTACTGATAGAGCCCGCCGACATATTGCCATCTTGAAACCCTGCGGCTGTAGAAGCCCTCCCCGCCCTCCGACCGGAAGTTGGCGAGTCCCGGGACCTGGGAGAGGCTGGGATAGTTCAGCAGGGAGGTGGTTCCACCGCCGCCAACCATTGAGTTGAGGGCGAACTGATAGGTGAATACCGCTCTCGCCGTGTTCATCAACTGGTCCGCGTAGGGCGCGATGACATAGCCGCCGGGTGCGAGCGTGGATCCTGAAACTCCACCGGCTACGGCATAGGGCTGATTGAAGGTGTTTGAGTTCTGCTGAAACGTATCGTGCGCATCAAAGGTTGCGCGCGGGCTCAGCCGGTATTGAAAGTCCGCATCGGCGTTCTGATCGATCGCATTCAGCGAGCTGACGCGCTGATAAAACCTGAATCCCGGGCTGTAGGTGAGGGAACGGCTCATCCTCGGCGTCCGTTGCTGAACCGAGAGGGTGGGCGCGATCAGGTACGAGTAGTCACTGACAGCCACGGGCGAGAAACCGGGTACGATATTGTCATCGTAGGCGGCGGTAAAAAGAGCACCCAGCGACAGGTAGTTTGCGCGCTCCTGCGCGCCCACCTCGGTCGGGTAGCCGGCCACGCTGACAGGCGTGGGAATCAGCATTCGAGACTCGTCGTCCGGCGTGCCGTTGCCACCCGTCATGCTGGGCTCCACCTGCGCCCAGGCCGGCAGGGCCACGAATATGGCCAGAATCACATAGATTGCATTTTTCATTGACGACCTTCAGGGAACAATGATGGTGTCACGCGGCTGGAGCTTGATGTTCGATTCAGGGTGCTTCCCCTTGATGAAGTCCTTGTAATTGAAGGGAATCCGCTTCTGGGCGCCGTCCGGCATCTGCCGCAGTACGTATACATCCTTCTTCTTGGCGAAGTCACGGAATCCGCCGGCCGCCGCTATGCCGTCCACCACCGTGGACGCGAGCGTCAACGAGTAGGAACCCGGTTTGGCGACCTGCCCGAGGATATTGAACTTCTTGCTGTTGACCTGGTCCACGATCACCGTGACAACAGGGTCCGTAATATAGGTTTTCAGCTTCTCTGTCAGTTGGTGCTGCAACTGCTCGGGGGTGAGCCCCGCCGCCTCGAGTTCACCCACGAGGGGGAGTGAAATCTTGCCATCGGAACGCACGGGAACAGACCGTGTCAGATCCTTTTCCTGCCATACATTGATGGATAGAACATCGTCTCTGCCGATGACATAGGTTCCTGTGCCGGCCTGGCGGCCCGTGTTGGCGGCAGGCTCAGCCTGAGCCGGCTGGCCTTGCGACTCACTTCCAGCGCTTTGGTTGGAGGGGTGACCCTGCGCCAGAAGGCAGGGCGAGCAAACCAATAGAAAAAGCCCAATTTGAATGCGCGTTTTCGCAACGGACAGCATGATGACTCCTAAATTGTTGATTCATTGCTCTGCCGGTCCCGGCCTCTGCTCATCGCGAACGGCTTAGGCTGAGATTGAGCTGGAGTGGCACTGGAACGTTTCCCGGGTTTGGCTCGTGACAAAACGTCCCCGGTGGTGCCGCTGCCACTCCACTTGGTATTCGACGGGCCTTGAAGAACCCCGGCATCGGCGCACCGGTCTGAATCGAAATTGAGGAAATCTCTGGCGGCTGCCCTGGATTCAGGGAGTGTTGGTCAACCGTTCCCAAGCGGCCTTTTCCTGGAGGCCGTGATCAGGGTTCTGGCTGGAGGCAACAGGCTCAACGTCAGATGCGCTGATCTCAACCGATGCGGATTGCGCAAGCATCTGGACCGAGATCACCAGCCGGCAGAGATTTTTCTTACGAATGAGTATGCCCTCGATGCCCTGCAGGGTTCCGCACTTCACTCGCACTCTTTCTCCCAAGTGCAGGAAGGGGTACGGCTCGATGCGCGAGGGGTCCTCGGCCGCGCGGGAAATGGACTGAATCTCCTCGTCGGAGATTACCGCCAGACGCTCGCCACGGGTGAGGATGTTGTGTGTGCCGGCGGTCGTCATGATCTGGAGCCGGCCACCGAGCTGCTCACGCACAAACAGATAACAGGGAAAGAGCGGCATCAGCAGCTTTTTATTGCGATCCTTCCAGCGCCGCACCGACTCATAGAGAGGCAGGTAGACATCGAAACCCTTTGCCGTCAACATCTCGGCGACGCTCTTCTCATGTTGATGCCGGGTATAGACCGCCCACCAGCCCGCGGTTGAGGCGGCAGGAGCGGAGTCAAACTGATTCGCGTCGTTGATGGAGCCGTTGTTGAGCATCGTTTGTCTCTGCAATTCCGCGTGCCGGGAGGATGACGTGCCCAGACTGAGGGCAAAGCTTCGCCCTGTGAGTCACATGACCCACTCGAAACCCTGCGGCAAACGCCGCGCCGTGGGATACCGTAGCGACGGTTCCCATCGGCCGGGCCCATGAACCGTGTGTATGTTCATGAAGCCTCATCTGCTTTTCTCCCCCTGCGCGCCGCCATGCGGCGGCAGAGGAAAATCCCGACATCACAGCAATCCAGATTTCGAATTCACTGTGTACAACTGACTGCAACTTCCAGGACTAACGACGCACGAGCCGGGAGCGAATAATCGCCGCCGCCATCGAGGGCGTACCGGAGGCAGACGGATCGGCGGGTGAGCGAACAATCATCGCTCTCCCAACAACTCTCGCGCCTAAATCGCCACCGGGTTTGACCGGAAGGATAAAGCTCAGTTCAATTGGAGTCTGGGCGTCTACCAGACGTTCTCCTCTAAAAAGCAGCCCGGAGACGCTGACATTCTCCACACTTCCTTCACGCCAGGTTCGTTCGCCGCGCACCCGATACCGCAGGGGTGCCCGGATAGGAAATCTTTGGGCACGGGGGACCTGTTCAACTTTGCCTATTTCATCCTGAGGACTTTCCATCAAATGCCCTTCTTCGTTTGCATACATGGGGCCGGGGTGCTGTGACGCCGTCTTATGTCCAGCAAAGCCGAGCAGCAACACGAGTGCAAACCCTCCTCGATTGAGTCTCAACATTAGCTCAGTTAATGTGCGACCACAATAGTCGTAAGGTGCTATTTGACAGCACTATATGGTGCTATATAATAGCACTGTCACAGTTCAAATCTGGTGTCGGTAGGGGAACTGTGGAGACTTGAAAGATTACTGAAGTCAGCATCATGGGGATACCCTTCGGGTCACGCTGCAGCGTGTCGCAGGCCGGCAGATCGATTTCAGCACTGCCTAATAAAAATAAGCCGAAGAGCGCAGTTCATGGCTTTGGCGGCGCATTTTCCACTCCATGGAGTATGCAATCTTGCGCCGAGCCCACAAACTGATGCACTGCACGGCAGAATGTGCAGGTAAAGTCTGAGACCCAATTTTTTTGCGCATGGGTAACATATGCATAGTGGTCAAAAGTTATGTTGATACGGTACTACTGAGAGGTTGTGGAAAGCAGGGAATCTGGAGACTCGTTGAATGGAAATGCCACCAGGGCTAACATCACAGAACAGAAACTGCGCCGGTCCCTACGCGAGGACCGGCTTCGAGTTCGGAATCTTTCCGTGAGGTCTGCATGCCTGCTCCATTAAGACGCTTCGACCTGAAAAGCCAGCAAACTGCCTGGGAGCACACGCGCGGCAGGGGCTTGCGACTGGGCCAGGACATCCAGTACAGCCCGCGGCGAGCCTCAATTGTGATCGCGGACGATCAACCCATTCTGAGAGATGGAATGAGAGCGCTGCTGCGCACGGAATCCGATTTCCGGGTGGTGGGCGAAGCAGCTGATTCCCGCACCGCCATCCATATGGTGATGGAGATGCGGCCCAATATTCTGCTCCTCGACTGGAGAATGGCGTGCGAGGACGGCATGCAGGTGCTTCGGGAGCTTGGCGCCAGCGGGCTGCCTGTACGTACGCTGCTGACGACGGTTTTTCTGGATAACGCCGACGTGCTGCGCGCGCTTCAACTGGGAGCCTGGGGCGTTATTCTGCGCGATTCAACCACCAGGATGCTGTTTGACGCGATTCGCAAGGTGATGGCCGGCCAGTACTGGATTGGCCGGGAGAGCGTTGCCAGCCTTGTGGAGGCTCTGCGGGACTTCTCCAACCCCTCATCGGGGCACGCGGCGAGTGGCGATTTTGGATTGACGCGGCGCGAGATGCAGATTGTGGGCGCGGTGGTGGCTGGATACTCGAACTCCGAGATTGCCGAGACCATGTCCCTCAGCGGACATACAGTGAAGCATCACATTACTCATATTTTCGACAAGCTCGGGGTCTCAAACCGGCTGGAACTGGCCCTTTTCGCCGTCAACCATCGCCTGGCCAGCGAGCCGCGATAGACACCTTTTGCCCGTTGAGAGGCGTCACAGTGGCGTTGGTTCATGCGGCGGTTACTCCCGGGTAGTGAGAGGGGTCTTGACCATACGGTGAATCAAGCTGGTACCTTGGTTCATATCCGATTGATTCCATTGATATTTACTCTGGAACTGTGACGCGTCTGGGCGACCCGTTACTTCGGTACACTGCGAAGTCTCGACTACTGGCCAAATTCGTCTCATAATTTTGCTTGCCAGATGTAATTCTTGCGGGCGAGTGGGTATGAAGGCCAATGCTTAGCAAAAAGTTCTGCGTTTACAACGAAAACCGGTCGAGTTTTGTGAGTGCGGGCATCACGGTGGTCGATGCGGCATTCGGGCCCATGAGCCAGTTGAACGGAACGTTCCAGCTCAAATTGGAATCGGGTCTGTGGCTGCCCACCTCAAAAGTGGCTGATGCCGCAACCGTCTTGTCCGCCTTTGACCTTATCTGCCTGGACGAAGAAGACCGGGTCATACAGAGTACGCAGCTCTCCTCCACCCGGGCCAGGGCAGGCCTTGCTCCGGTTGACCCGCGAGCGGCAAGCGCACTGATTGTGCCTCCGAACACGATTGGTCTGACCCGAACCGCCAATGGCGATCAACTGATTATCTGCGTAGCCGATGAGATGGTGCGCTACCTTGCATACAAGTCAGCAGCCGGCGGCATCGTGGTGGCTGAGCAGCCAGTGGCCGCTGAAATCAAGGCAGCCGGGGCGATATCAGTCCAGCACACGACGGGTTCGCAATCTCAGCCGGCACCACCTCCTGCAGAACAGAGACCTGCGTTTCCGCAACCGCCGGTGCGCGAGCCTGTTCCGGTTGCGGCGGCGGCACCCATCCCCGCACCCCCATCAATGCCGTCTCCGGCCCCCAGCCCGGTTGTCATCCCGCAGCCGTCGGTTTCTGCTCCGGCTGCTTCTTCTCCGATTACCCCGGCGCACGCTGAACCGGCTGCCATCGCCCCGTCCGGCCCTGTCATTCACGAACCCGAAAGACGCGTGGAAGAGGAGTGGGGCAGCGTGAAGACGGCGGAGCCGGCGAAGCACGCCGCACCGGGGAACGGCCTTGCCCCGGCAACGAATGGCCACAAACGAATTGAACCGCCGGTGGACGAGTACGATGGCGGCTTCGACGAGGAGTACGACGAAGAGGAGGAGCCAGCACCCGCCGAGGCGACGAACAAACAACCGCCTGCGGAGATGAACTCCTGGAAGGCAAGGCTGCTGCGCTGGCTTGTTGACCTGCCCACCCCGGCGCGACGACTTCCTTACCCTGGTCTGGTGGCGTTCTACTGGACCGGAGGCGCTCCGCAGTCCTACATTGTGGGGAATATCAGCTCGACGGGCATCTATCTCGTAACCAAGGAACGCTGGACCCCCGGCACCGTCATCATGATGACGTTGCAGCGGACCGACCTTGAAGATGAGGAAGCGGAGGAGTCCATCACGGTGATGTCTCAGGTGGTGCGCTGGGGGCCGGATGGCGTGGGTCTTCACTTTGTTCCTCCGGATTTGAAGGGGAACAGTGAAGTCCACTCGGACTTTGGCGCGGACAAAAAGGCGCTGGACGTTTTTTTGCGCAAGGTGAAGCCCGCTAAGGTTCAGATCTAGGGCGCTGTATGCAACTCCGGGGGCAGCAAGAGTGAAGGGAGCCCCCCGGGCCGCATTGCGCCCGGCCCAGGTGGTTAAATAGCCCACTACGAGCCGCGGGTCACGCGGTACTCAATTCACCCTCTGACTGCTCCTGCCCGGATCCGTGGTATTCGGCAGCGCGCAGCTGCGCTATTCTTCTTCTTCCAGCAGAACAAGGTGCGGAGGTGCGATGCATCATCGCCAGACGCGACCCAATCCTGCCGTTCTCTCCCATCACGCGCTACGGCGGATGGTAGGAATGATTGCGCTGCTGCTCCCCATCGTCCTCGCCGGGGGCACCATTCTCATTAGCCTCGCCGGTCCGCGGCACGCCATGCCGCAACCGGTGATTCAGCGTTCAATCAGCGATTACTACTACACGCCCATGGGGGACTGCCTGGTGGGCAGCCTTTGTGTGATTGCTGCTTTCCTGATGTGCTCGCGCGGATATGATTTGAGCGATGAGATTGCCGGATATCTTGCAGGTGCGTTCACGCTTGGCGTTGCGCTCTTCCCCTCCGTGAATCCGGGTGGCGCTGGCCTGACACAGTTGCAGGTTGATATTGGATTCGTGCATACAGGATTTGCCACTCTGATGTTTCTTACGCTCGCCTATTTCTGTCTGGCACAGTTTCGAAAATGCGCTCCGGATAGACCATGCACGCGCCGTAAGCAACACCGGAACAGGATTTATCTGGCCTGCGGCGCAATCATTGTTGCCTGCAGCGCGGTGATGGTCAGCCTCACCATTAGACCGGTGGAAAAGATGCTGGGACCGGTCCATCCTCTGTATGTGAGTGAGACGCTGTCATTGTTTGCCTTTGGAGTGGCGTGGATCACCAAAGGCGAGGGCCTGCTGAAAGACCCGCGCAAAAATCACGCCGGCCATACCGGGGGGCCGGAGGCGACGGCGCCTTGACCTGCGATTGACTCCGGAGAGCGCCGGGTTCGGCGCGCGGATGCTCTAGCGGCAGTGCATCCCGGACGCCAGTCTGCACACGCTGTGCTTTATGGCGTTGTCATGGCTGGATGGAATAGGGAGTGGCCGGTACGCTGCGAGCCAGATTCCAGGGCACAAGACTCCGTGCGTGACGAAGCAGTCTGCACAGCCGTCACCGGACAATATGGCGGCATCGATGGGAAAGCTGGACGGCGTTGTAATGCGCGAAGTTCTCCAAGAAAATTGCCGGACGGGCCTCTGTTCGCCACCACAGAGTCACCGTCGAATGGAAGTGATCTTGCGCCCACCCCTAACCTGTTGATGTGTTTGGCGTCCCCGACGGGATTTGAACCCGTGTTATCGCCGTGAAAGTGGGTATTTGGCTATTTTGCACTGTTTGGAGTGCTTTGCACGGATTCGCATAAAACACTGATTCTGAAAATAGATAATGCTGATTTTGCTCGGAGGGGCTTGCATCTGTTTTGCAGGCTTTAGTCCCCGCTTAGTCCCCACAGCGTCCCCGGTATTCTCCCCTGTACGATTCCTACCCGATTCCCAGCCCCGCTTGGACAGCAGAGCCAACACACCACAAGATTGGGCACGGACGCACAGAGAGCGCGTCTGGGCGTTCGCAAGCCCTCTGCCTTACAGTGGTGCGGGCGCGGTGAGGGTTTTGGAGCGGAGTGCAATATTGCACCGAACCGCGAATCCCACGCTGCAACTACGTTACAATCCTTCCGGGGCTAGGGTATGCTTTTCACTCAGCGATGCTGACGACGGCGCAATTTCGTGACTACCTGCAATCGAGACGCGATGCCGGGCATAGCTTGGCGGCGATTGCCGCGAGCCTGGGGGTGTCCCATGCAGCGGTGAGTCAATGGCTCGCGGGGAAACGCGAACCTAGTTCAACGGTTCTCATCCTAGCCGAGATACTGGGACGATCCTGGGTTTGGCCCCACTGGTAAAGACGGGACTGCCGGGGATCGATTAACTTGTCCGCACCGTGCACCCGGCCCGGCTATGCCGCCTTTTCTGGCGAGAGTGGCAAAATTCCACGGTTCGGGTAGACAATTGATTTAGGAAAAAATCGGAGGCTTTCAGCATGGGTCGTCATCCCTGGACATCACGGCTGACGGTTGAGAATTGCCCGATCCAACTGTCCGCAGTCGCATTCAATCGCTGGGGAGTGTTCCGGCTTCGCGCCGGGACGAGTTTTACCGTTTCATGGCCTCTGTCGAACGATGCGAGCTTGGGAAGTCTGCGGGGCGAGATGCGGGCTGACTGGCGCGGCCAGCACCTTTTCGTGGGAGACGACTGGCGCGGTCCACGCCTGCTCAAGGGAGACGGACAGATGATCCGCCTCACCACGACGCAGCCCCACTGGGGCGGAGAGCGGTTCTGGTTTCGCTGTGAGTGTGGCAGACGGTCAGGCCGTCTGTACCTTCCAACCGGGGAGACTGTTTTTCGCTGCCGCCCCTGCTACGAACTGACCTACCGGAGCGCCCAGGAGCACAACACGCGGGCAGAGAGAGAAAGGGACGTTATCGAATACTGCCAGCGGCTCATGGCAAGTGTTGAGGCGAGGGCAAGGAAGCCCCACCCTCCGAGCTGACCATCAGACGCGCTCAAACAGGCCCGGCAGATTCGTTTTCAAGCCCTTTGCGATTTTTTCGAGGTTCACAAGCGAGACATTCCGCACCCCACGCTCAACGCCGGAGTAGTATGTCCGGTGTAACCCGCACCGTTCCGCCGCTTCTTCCTGATTGATCGTCTGTTCCTCGCGTATGCGACGAATTGCGCGACCGAACCGGATGCGTATATCGACGGAAG
Source organism: Occallatibacter sp. (assembly GCA_035692885.1). Lineage (GTDB taxonomy): Bacteria > Acidobacteriota > Terriglobia > Terriglobales > Acidobacteriaceae > Telmatobacter. The sequence continues at coordinate 5,576 of DASSHM010000191.1, read as the reverse complement.
CCATTCGTTGCAATGATCGAATTGAGCATTCGATAAGTACACAGCCGATGCGTCACGTTCATGTACAATTGCATCGTCCTTCGCAAGAGGGCAGAGACCGGAAAGCACGCAGGGCTGACACTCGCGCTGGCGCAGTCTCGAGGAAGGCGAAACGACATGGTTAAGAAAATAATTGCTTTTTTTGTTTTGGCGGCAGTTCCAGTTTTGGCCTTTGGAAAAGATGACTGGCATATGCAGATGCACAAATGGGCGGTCGCCAGCCAGACCAACCCCAAATGCACCGTATGGTACACAACCGGCATTTATCGGCCAGACATGGGAAGCCAGGCCCATTGGGGAATGATGTCGGAAAAGATGTTCAAGTGGTTCTCAAAAGACGGAGAGAAGATAGCTCCACCGCTTGCGTGGCCACTGCCGCCAATATGGGGAAAGCGAAATACCGCATCCTGATTTCTGAAACACCGATGCGAACCCAAACACAGACTATCAACGGTGCAGAGACGAGAACGGCAACCACACCCACCCAGACAACGTTTGGCGCTCGAACCACATACGAGAATGGGAGCTACTCCTCGACAACGGGAACAATCAATGGCACCGAAACCACCACGGTCGTTGTTCCCACGGAAACCACTTACATGCAATCTACCTCTTCGGTCTACATGTACGCCTACCGCATTGATCCTACTGGGTGGCATCTCATCGCTGCCGACGAAGTGAACTACCGCCGGGTTGGAGTACGAGGATCGAGCCAAGACTTAGCCGCACAGGAGATGGGCGTCGGAATCAGGAATCTGGTTAGTGCCTCCAAAGACAAACACCGCGCCGATAGACTCTACAAAACCGCCATGGAATCGATTGCTGCCGATGCTGGCGGCGATGCTATAAGGTAGAAACTTCGCAGGCTACCTCTGGCGCTATCAGCCGTAAGTAGCCCACTTGTGAACCGTGAAAAGGCGGAAACATGAAAGCACGATCTTTGAGCCTGTTCGCAGTATTGGCGAAAGACTCCAAGCGGCAACCCGAAAAAGAAGCGGAAGGAGGCCCATGAATAGGCGCGATGCGCGGAAGACAGTAAGAAACATCAAATTGTGGGCAGCATACGTTGGGATTGCCCTAGCAGCCTTGAGCGTGAGAGCGTCCGGGCAAAGCGCGACTTCAGGCCCAAACTTGTCCACAGGTAATTCCCTATACCAACAGTGCAGGGCCACCATCCGCGTGCTGGATGCCAGCGGTCACGTGCCGGACAGCGATTACGTGGACAGCGCGGAGTGCGTCGGGTATATCGAGGGCTTCCTTGACGGATACTATCTTGGCGCACCGTCCAATGCTCAGGCGTTCTGTATTCCCGATAAGGCTGCAAGTTTCGGAGTTTTCGCCCGGCTTTACGTTCAGTACATGGATAAGTATCCCAAACTACTTGACGAAGAAAAGCCGGAGGGGCTAGTCGGGATGCTGATTGCTAACTATCCCTGTCCCAAAGCTCCTGCTCAATAATTTGGAATCGATTGTGCGCGCTTCATTGGCGATTGCAGGGTCACGGCTCCGCCTCGTGCAGCATGATTCGGCCATCGTCGCCCGATCATTGCGCCATGTTCGCGCTTTGTCCGCCGATGAACCGCTTGGGTGGCCCGCGTTGAACGCGGTCAATGCGTCATGGTCGCGGTGGATGGCTCTTCAACCGTCCAAGTTCGGACTGAGAGTGCGCGTGTGCACGGATCATTGGCTCATCCGCCGCGTCAGGTCCGCTGGTGAGGTTCCTCCGCTTTGCGCGTTCATGCGGTAATCGATAATCTCATCCGAAACTAGCGAAACAATGCTGTATTCATGCGGGTTTGGGCGGCTTTCTCCATGCGAAACACTGAGGCTCTGTTTCGAGTCAAAAATCTTCGTCTTCGCCAGTGGTCACGCGGGTTGTTTCGCTTGTTTCGGGTGGCGCGCTACTTTGGGGCAGGTAGCGGGAAAATGCCTCATTCAAACTCGCTTTTAGGTAGCCTTTCGCTGTTCCACTCCCGGTACGAATCTGACGCGGCTCCGCACCGAACGGACGGAGCATCACGGAGAGCCTTCTCGCGGTCAACTCTGGTTCGGCCCAAGGACTCTCTCCGATCGCTTTCAGCGCATTGAGCAACGATGCGGTTGCGATGTGCGCAGCCCCTTCGGGCCAGACCTTTTGCACATCGGCCAGCAACTTGAGCGGCAACGAGTCCTCTACGTCTCCAGCGGCCTTTACGTCAGAGAGCGCCACAGCGCATTGCCGCAGTTCCCCCAATCGCTCCGGCGCGGCAACGGTACAGACGGCGAACAGTGGCATCCAAAGGTCCGCGTCCCGGTCAGACAAAAACTTAAGATCGTCCATCGTCTCGTATGTGGCGCGAACTGATTCCCGGCAAGTCTCAGCCCACTCCGATAGCAACTCCCGGAGCGGTCCCGCATCGGCCCTGGCCCTTCCCTGTAAGAAGCGGTCCACAACCTGTGACGGGGTTTTGCGCTGCATTGTGATGCAGATGCTGCGATCCGCCAGCGTGTCAGGCAGTGCTCCGATTGCTGCAAATGCCTTTGGACCGTATACGGGAAAATGTCGCACCTCCCAGCTTGGGGGTTCACAGCGCGTGACGGTAGCGCCTTTTCTGTGCCCTGCATTAAGGATGGCAAGGACTGCCTGTGTTGTGTCGGAGGGCTTGCTGTTCCGTAGCGCCTCAACTTCATCAAGAAGGAGAGTCGGCGCATCCCCCATCATGCGAAATAGCGATGCACTGCTGACCGTCGTTACGCGCTGAGGCTTGGCACAGAACAGTTCCAAGACTTCCAGAACACGAGTCTTACCGCATCGCTTTGCGGGTGACAGGAGAGCGACGTAGGGGAAGGCATCGAACGCATCGGACACATAGACTGCGACTCCCCATATTCCAAGCGGGAGATAGGCTGCATCCGGCAGGATACAGAATCGGCGGATGAGGCTCTCCGCGCCGTCGATCACGTTCGGCTGTGAGTTAGGATTGTCATTCACCGGCGACTAGCTCCAGCGCGTTCGCCGGCGGAGAGATTCGGCTACAGTAACGCTCCCGCTCTTCACGATCCGCAAGCAGCGCGATAACGACAGTCGCCAGATGCGCTCCAGCCTCGTCTTTGCCGTAGCGTTGCATCAAAAAAACCTCTGCGTCTTTCGCCCATTGAGTGGCACGGTTTCTATCGATCATCGCGGACCTCCGCCAGCCGGGGCCGTAGTCCTTCCGCCATAACACGGCGGATTTCGCTCATGGGGATGAGCAGTCTCCGGCCCACCTTCACGCTGGCAACCGCACCGGAATAGCAGTCTCGTCGCCAAGTCCACCTGCTCCGCCCCGAAAGGGTCTCAGCCTCATCCACGCCCAGGTACTCGCGTTCAACTGGTTTCGCCTGTTTGCTCATCCGTTTTCACCTCGTATTGGTTTGCCGTTTCCGGCTCTACAGACACTATCGGGCATCAATTGGGAATAATGTCGCAAAATATGTTGCGCTTTGTATAGATTAGGCGCATCATGTTTTTACCTAGCAAGGGTGAGCGAGAATGAGACTTTTCGGTTACGTCGGAGGCAAGAGAAGGGATATTCCCAACCTGTGGTTACTGCCCGCGTTGAATGGCCGCTTGCCTCGATTGATTTTGAGCGTAATCGTCACCAGCTCCGAAGACGGCATTGCGGATCAGGATGCCGGGTTTGCGGCGTATTCATTTACCCGCGTATTCCGTGAAGAGATGGTGGACAAGTGGATTGACTCAGGCAAAGCGGGAGAAGTAGAGAACCCCTGGGAGCGGGTAGCGCCTCCACTCCTCGAATCTTTTCTCGTGCGTAATCCCCCCGCTCTGTCAGTGGACGCGGATGGTCCGTATCTCATACTGATGCCCCAGCATGAGGGAAAGGGTCTCGCAGAGGCCGTAATCGACGGCGCTAGGGCAATGTTTTTGCAATTACTGGACTCACCAGCTAGCAGACGTTTGTTTCGCTGCGACGGGTGCAGAACGTATTTCCTGCGCGAGCGGATGCCAAAGAAAGGCACGCCGATTAAGCGCGGCTCCTGGTGCGCAAGGTGCAAGCGTGAGGGCAGGGATCGGATTCGACGGACGGAAGACGGACGGAATGAGCGGACACGGCAAATGGTCCGATTGGCCGCCGATGTGTGGCCGCAATGGAAACAGGACCGGCGTCATGGGGAGCGTAGGGAATGGGTAGCGCAGCAGGTGAACAAGCGGCTGAAGTCGAACCGGAACCGAATCGCAAAGAACTGGGTAAAGCATCACCAAACAGAGATTGAAGCGGAAGTTGAGCGGAGGAATCATGCCAAAGGCTAAAGAGCGGGATGGAGTGTTTCAGCGCAAGGATCGTAGCGGCTGGTGGGTTTCGTATGTGGACGCAAGCGGCAAGCGCAAGAAAGAGAAGGTCACGGCCTTTACGCGCACACAGGCAATGACGGCCCTTGCTCAAATCAAGACGCGCATCGAACGCGAATCCATTCTTGGGGTGAAGTCCGCGAGCGAGATCACCACGGCGGACATGCTCAAGCGATTCAAGGCGCACCAGAAGGCGCACCTGCGGCCCACTACATTTGTCCGGCTGGACGGCATTCTGGAGACGCTTAAGGCCGCGCTGCCCGCCCTGGCGAAAGAGATCACGCGCCGGACAGTGGCTGATTACATCCTTGAGCGGAGCGAGACGGTTTCAGCCGGGACTGTGGCGAAAGAGTTTGCCACGCTCAGACATGCTCTCCAGTTGGCCGTGGAATGGGAACTGCTCACCACGAACCCGGCACAGGGCGCGAAGCTGCCCAAGATGCCGCAAGGCCGCACGCGCTATCTATCGCCGTCGGAATTGAAGACGGCTCTGGAAGCCGCGCCGGACTGGATGCGGCTCCCGCTGGCGCTGGCTGCGTTTACCGGAATGCGCCGGGGAGAATTGCTCTCGCTGCGCTGGACGGACGTTGACCTTGAAAACCGCAGACTCTATCTGCGGGAGACGAAAAACGGAAGTCTCCGCGTGCTGCCCTTGAATGAATTGGCGTTCCGTCTACTGGCGGGGCTTCCACAAAGCGCACCAGCCGATCTCGTATTGGCTGGCGTGGACGGAGCGAAACTCAGCGTGTACACGCGGCGGCTCTTTCAGAGTCTCGGCATTCAGGATGCGTCTTTCCACTCGCTGAGACACACGGCGGCAAGCTGGCTGGTGATGCAGGGAGTAGACCTATACGCGGTAGGCCAACTGCTGGGGCATCGTACCCCACGCATGACGCAACGGTACGCGCATCTCTCGCCTCAGTTCATGGCCGGAGCGGTCGAAAAGCTGGATAAGGTTTTCGGTGGAGTGATGCCGGAAAGCGCCGCCGGTACCTCTGTGTTAGTCCCCGTAGAGTCCCCGCTTTTTGAGACGCAACTGGAGAATGCCTCTAAGCTCCTGAATTGATTGGCGTCCCCGACGGGATTTGAACCCGTGTTATCGCCGTGAAAGGGCGGTGTCCTAGGCCGGGCTAGACGACGGGGACGAAGTGAGGCTGAGAGGGCCTGAACAGGCCGCATAAACCCTTTTGAAGGCTATCAAGTCGCC
>DASSHM010000190.1:0-6610 GCA_035692885.1 Occallatibacter sp. | reverse complement strand
GAGCTCAAGAGTTGAGGTGGCGCACAGAGCGCGAATCCGGCCTGCCTTGAGCTGCTCCTCAATAACGGCGCGCTGGGCGGCGGCGATGGAGCCGTGATGAGCGCGCGCGATGGGCTCTCCGGCAAGATCGTTAAGCGACCCGGCAAGGCGCTCGGCAACCTGGCGGCTGTTGACAAAGAGAATGGTCGAGTTGCGTTCGCGAATCAGCTCGAGCAGCCGGGGATGGATGGCATTCCAGAGGGAAACGCGGCGGGGCATCTGCGAGGCGGGGCCGGTGGGAATTTCCTCCATCGCATTGAGGCGGGCCATGTCCTCAACAGGAACCTCGACGCGCAGCTTGAGCTGCTTGGGGTGACTGGCGTTGACGATGGTGACCGGGCGAAAGCTGACCGGCTGCGGATCGGCGGGATCACCCGTCACTGCCGCGGCGGTACTCGCCGAGGCGGTGGATTGCGGCGGAGAGACGGCAATTTCAACGCCACCGAGGAAACGGGCAACTTCCTCAAGCGGCCGTTGCGTGGCCGAGAGGCCGATGCGCTGCAATGGCCGCCGGGTAAGCGCCTGCAGGCGCTCAAGCGAGAGGGCGAGATGCGCCCCTCGCTTGGTGGGAACGAGGGAGTGGATTTCATCGACGATGACGGTATCGACAGACCGGAGCGCCTGAGCGGCTTGAGAGGTGAGCAACAGATAAAGCGACTCGGGGGTTGTGATGAGAATGTCAGCCGGCTGGCGGCGAAAGCGGGCGCGCTCGCGCTGGGGCGTGTCTCCGGTGCGCACGCTGATGAGCGGGTCATGAAATGCGATGCCACTGCGACGGGCCATATTTGCGATGCCCGCAAGGGGCGAGCGAAGATTCCGCTCCACGTCAACGGCGAGAGCCTTGAGCGGCGAGATATAGACGATGCGGCAGAAACGACGCGACTGGCTCTGCGCAGAACCCGCGACGACCGTATCGCTGAGCATGAGCCGGTCAAGGCACCACAGGAATGCGGTCAGTGTCTTGCCGGTGCCGGTGGGTGCGAGGATGAGCGCGCTTTCGCCGCGCGCAATCACCGGCCAGCCAAGACGCTGCGGCGCAGTTGGCGCGTCAAATACGGCCCGGAACCACTCGGCCGTGACTGGATGGAAGCAGGCCAGCGGATCACCCCCTCCGCGGGCGCTCTCCGCGAGCGTGGCGTCCGGCTCAGCGCCGCCGGTGTCCGGATTAGGGGGGTGCGGGGGCATGCCTGACTTCGAGGATAACGCGGCGGGGCGGCGAAGAGGAAGCGAATGGAAAAACGCGGGAATTCCGCCTCGATCCTGCTGAAAACAGGCGTGTCAGAAGCCCTGGCTCCGCGCTGGTAGGATGAGGGTGCGATGCGGGAACATCTGGCGACGCTGCTGGACGACTTTCGCCGGTATGGACGGGAAATTGCCGTTGTACACTACCGCGGCAACCGTCGGCGCACAGCCACGTATGCTGAGATTGCACGGCTGGCGGGGCGGTTCGCGGCCCTGCTGGAGCGGCGAGACGTGCTGCCGGGCGACCGGGTGGTGCTGTGGGCGGAAAACGGTACGGAATGGGTGGCGGCCTTCTACGGCATCATGCTGCGCGGAGCGCTGGCGGTGCCGCTGGACGCCTACGGAAGCGCCGACTTTGCAGCCCGGGTGACCGCGGACGTGAAGCCCAAGATCGCGGTGGGCGACGCCCTGCTGCTGAGTGAATTGAGGAAGGCCATGGCTGCTGCTGCTGTAAAGGACAGGAAGCACAGGGCCTCCGCATCCGGCGTGGCAGGTCCGCTGGAAACGCTGGCCTTTGAGGATTGGGCAACTTCCCTTCCCGCGGATGAAGCCGCTCCGGTATCCGGGCTGAACCACAACACGCCGCTGCAGATTCTGTTTACGTCGGGCACCACGGGAGAGCCCAAGGGCATTGTGCACACGCATGGAAACGTGCTGGCCAGCGTAGGTCCCATTGAAGATGGCGCCCGGCCCTACATGCGCTACGAAAAGCTGGCGCATCCGCTGCGCTTTCTGCACACGCTGCCATTGAGCCATGTGTTCGGCCAGACGATGGGGTTGTGGGTGCCGGCGATTTTTGCCGCCGAAGTGCACTTTGAGAGCAGGCTGGTGGCTCCAAAGCTGATTGAGACGATCAAGCGCGAGCGGATCAGCGTACTGGCAGCGGTTCCGCGGGTGATCGCGCTGGTAAAGACCCATCTGGAGAACACGCGGCCGGGCCTGGCCGAGCGGGTTGCAGCGTCAAAGGGCATGAAGGCGTGGAAGCGCTGGTGGGTCTTCCGGGATGTGCACCGCGCCTTCGGGTTGAAGTTCTGGGCGCTGGTCTCGGGCGGGGGCGCGCTGGCGGCACCGCTGGAGCAGTTCTGGAACGCGCTGGGGTTTGTGGTGGTGCAGGGCTACGGCATGACAGAAACCACGGCGCTCATCACCCTGAATCATCCCTTTCACGTGGCTCGTGGGACCATCGGCAAGCCGCTGCCGGGGCGCGAGGTAAAGATTGGCGCCGACGGCGAGGTTCTGGTGAAGGGGCCGATGATCTCGCGCGCCACGTGGAGCGGCGGGCACTTGCAGGAACGCGAGGATGAGTGGCTGGCGACGGGTGACCTGGCCGAGCAGCAGGCCACAGGCGAGCTGCGCTTTCTGGGGCGCAAGAGCGAGACCATCGTGACGGCTGCCGGGGTGAATGTGCACCCTGAAGACCTGGAGGCAGCGCTGGAGCAGGAGCCTGGGATCTCAGCCTGCGCGGTGGTGGCCATGGAGACGCCAAATGGCCCGGAACCTTGCGCGGTGCTGGCCGTGCGGGGCGCGGGGGAGAAGACCGCTGAAGCAGTGGAGCGGGCCAACGCGCGGCTGGCGGACTTTCAACGCGTGCGGCGGTGGGTGCTTTGGCCGGAACCGGACCTGCCGCGAACCTCGACGGGCAAGGTGCGACGCAAGGCTGTGGAGGCGTGGCTCCACGAGGTGCAGGCGGCCGCCGCGGGAGACAAAACCGCGCAAAAGGATCTGGCATCGGCGCAGGACTGGCTGCTCGCGCTCATCAACAACATTACAGGCGGCTTGCCGAAGCATGCAGGGGACGAGTCGCGGCTGGTGGAGGACCTGGGCATGGACAGCCTGGGGAGAGTGCAACTGGACGCGGCATTGGAAGACCGGCTGGGAGGACTGCTGGCAGGCCCCGGCGTGGATGAGGCACGCACGCTGGGCGAACTGCGCGCGATCGTGGAGGGCAGGGCCGCCACGCATGCAGGCGTGCGAGCAGTGGTGCACGGCGCATCAGGAATGGAGACGATGGCTGGGCCGGCGGAACAGATGCCTCTGCCCTTGGAACCGGGCGAGTCCGAAGCTGCGCATGTTGCGCGCGGGGAACGTGAGCGCGTGAAGTTTCTCTATCCGCATTGGCCGTGGGGGGCTCCGGTGCAGTGGGCGCGCGCCGCCTTTCTCGAAGCGGTGGCGCAACCGCTGGTGTGGCTGCTGGCACATCCCAGGGTTGTACGAGCCGTCCCCCTCGCGGCGAAGGAGCCGATGCTGATTGTTTGCAACCACGTCACGGCATTCGACGGGCCGCTGGTGGAGTATGCCCTGCCGGGAAGCATGCGGCGGCGGGTTGCAGTGGCCATGCTGGGAGAGATGCTGGAGGATTACCGGCACTTTCGCAACCCGGACCGTGCGCCGGGCTGCCGGGGATTCATGTTGCTGGGCCCACTGGCGTATCTGCTGGTGACGGCACTGTTCAATGTGTTTCCTCTGCCGAGACAAAGAGATTTCCAGCGCAGCTTTGTGCACGCGGGCGAGGCCTTGGACCGTGGATTCAACGTGCTGGTGTTTCCTGAAGGAACGCGATCGACGGCCGGCGAGCTCGCCCGTTTTCGGCCCGGCATCGGGATTCTGGTAAAGCAATCAGGAACGGCGGTGCTGCCGGTGGCGATTCGCGGGCTCGGTGAGTTGAAGGCCCGGGGGCGGGGCTGGTTCCGCTCAGGAACCGTTGTCGTGCATGTGGGCGAACCCATGCGGTTCGGGCCCGGGGAGACCGAGGAAAAGATTACTGAGGGCCTGCACGCCGCGGTGGAGCGGCTCCTGCATGGTTGAGATCGTCTGTCAGGCTTCCGGCGCAGCGGCTGGAGCCGCTGTGGAAACATGATAGAACTCGCTTAATGCGCCACGATGCCCATTGCATCGAGCGTACAGTTCCAGCCCCAGGCTGGTGGGGGTCAGGCTCGCGACATCGCTGGGCAGCAGTGCAAGGGAATTGACCGCGCCTTCCAGCAATCCATAGCTGTAAAGATATGCGAGATCGCGGTCCACCTTCGAGAGATCAAGGGTTCCCGTGAGCTGGAAGACCTGGTCCATGGGGAGCAGCAGGCGCTGTGCGGAAACCGTGCCGTCATCGGCCCCGGTCACGGTCGCTCTGGTGGATGCCTCGTTGAGAATTCGAATCTGCGATGGCGTAATCTCGCGGAGCGTATCAATCAGATCCAAGTTGAGCTTGTCTCGGCCCAGATTGCTTCGCGAGGAGAGGAGCAGGCCCGCCCAGAACTGGCGTACGCGGTCATCCTCGGCCCAGGAGCCATCGTCGATTATCCGCTCCATCACCTCGGTATGGACGAAGTAGCGCGGCTCGGGCGAGTTGAACATGAGGCTGGCCTCGGCCTTGAGCGCAATTTCAGAGGCGTTCGCCGCGCGGGCGATGCCCAGTTCCTGATGAAACAACTCGCCCAGTCTTGAGGTTGAACCGGGGCAGAGCCTGACAAGGAAGGCGAGAGCCTGCAGCGTGCGGAACTCCCGCACCACATCTTCAGGACCCGCCTCGTCGCGAATGCTGTTGAGATCGTTCTCCCAGAGATTAAAATCCAGTCCCTTGGGCAGGACAAACTCCAGCCCGATGCCCTCATCCCCGCGCCAGACGACCCGTGCCTGCAGCGTGGCCCTGCGTTCAGGGTTGCGTTCCGGAGGTCCCAGACGCTGCAGGGTAAGGGAGACAAGAGAGCCCGGGAACCAGCGCTCGCGGGTCTGCACGTACACACCGGTCGAGCTGATGTTCCCGATTTCATCCTGCCTCTGCCGGGAATTTGTGATGTGATAAACGATCAGGCCGGGCACGTTGCGCCGTTCGGCTGCCCTGCCGCTCTCGTGGGAAGGATTCTTCAGCCAGCTACTCAGGGTCATCGCACCCTCCAATATCTTTATATTTCTCTTCTAAACTGACTTCCAAGGCCTATAGAATCAATCATATGCGAAATTTCTCAAGACGGCCGGGGGTACTTTTGGGCACCTTGCACGTCATCGCCGACACCGGGCTCCGGCCTGGGTCTGCCTCGTCAATCTTATTAGAAGACGAGAAAACCCGTTGTGGAAGCTTTGCACCACGCGCAGGGGTATCAAAAGTTACTACCCGGGCATGCACCAGAGTGCCATTGCCGGTCCAAGCTCCGCATAGCGAGTGCCGGAGGAACTGGCGCCGGACTACGCCTCGGCATTCAAGAGGTGGTAGAAGTCTCTCGAAGCACCCCGGTGGCCGCTGCAGCGGGCGTAGAGCTCAAGAGCCAGCGGTGTAGGGGTGATATTGGCCTCGTCATTCGGGGTGTAGAACGCTGAAGTGACGTTTTGTTCAATCAGGCCGAGATCGGCGAGATTGCTGATATCACGTTGGATTCGGATGAGGTCGCGCACCCCGGTGGCCCTGACCAGTTCCTCGGGCGTGCAGGGGGCGGGGTGCATGAATACCAGATTCGGCGCGGTTACCGGCCTCCGCGAGGTTGCGCAAACCGCAGCCAGAATACGTATCTGAATCGGCGTGAGCTGGCCCAGCAACTCCACAAAGGGCAGATTGGAGCCATCGTACTCGCTTGGCGAGCACGAGGTGCCCAGCAGGCCTGCCCAGAGATGCCGGATCGCGTCGAGATCGGCCCATGACCCACTCTGGAGAATACGCGTCACCAGTTCAGGATCCGCAACCATGTCCTCCGCGCCGGGATGCGGTGCGAGCAACTCCTTGGCCTTCAATGCGATTTCAACCGCGCTGGACAATCTGAAGTGACTCAAATTCTCGCGAAAAAGCTGCTCTATGCCCCGGCTCGCGGCGGGCGCGATACGGCGCAGAAACGCAAGCGCCTCCGCCACACGGAATTCGCGCACAATCGACTCCGGCTCCTCGGCATCCTCGGGGCGCATCAGGGGGTCGTACCAGAGGCGCGGCTTTGCTCCCTCGCTCAGCTCAAACTCAAGGGCGACACCATCGCCCGCCTTCCTGATGATGCGGGCCGACAAGGTGCAGCGGCGGTCAGACTGACTCTCAAGCAAACCCTCCCGCTGGAGGGTGAGGTTAACACTTGCCCCCGGGTGCCAATCCTCGTCGGTGAGCACGTAAACCCCGGTGGCACTGATATCCCGGACATGATTCGGGCAGGGCGTAAAGCCCTTCCAGTGATAGGCGACGAGTGAGGGAGAACCACGCCGCTCCCCTCTGCGGCGATCCTGAGAGACCTGCCCGCGTTGAAATGCGCCTGCTGGATTCATGGCACCTCCATCCTGCCCGAGATCGGTCGGTGCGGCCATCGGCCAAAGGGGGAATCCAACCTGTCGCCGCCCTCCAGGAACCGTGGTCCGGGTGGCG
>DASSHM010000189.1:0-24899 GCA_035692885.1 Occallatibacter sp. | reverse complement strand
CCTGATTGCGGCCATCCCCAAGATGTTCTTCCCGTTCCTCGTGATTCTTCCCGGCCTGCTGGCCATCGGGCTGCCCACGCCGCGAACCACCACCGTCACGCACGTTGAGAACGGCGTCATCATTCACGAAACCCAGATTGTTCCCGAGCAGGTGGCCGAGGGCAGGGGAATCATTCCGGCCAAAGTCAATCCCCTCACCGGCAAGCTCATGCTCGACGCCAGCGGCAAGCCTTTGCTGGACTATGACATGGCCACGCCGAACATGCTGCTCCACTACTTTCCCACGGGCATTCTCGGCCTGGGACTCACGGCTTTGCTGGCCAGCTTTATGAGCGGCATGGCCGGTAACGTCACGGCGTTCAACACCGTATTTACCTACGATCTCTACCAGTCCTACATCCACAAGGGGGCTAGCGACCGCCACTATTTATCCGTGGGCAGATGGGCCACCGTCGGCGGAATTCTATTATCCATATGCACGGCGTACGCGGCCATCAACTTCAACAACATCATGGATACCCTGCAACTGGTCTTTTCATTTGTAAACGCGCCGCTGTTTGCCACCTTCCTGCTGGGCATGTTCTGGAAGCGCGCCACCGGCCACGGTGCGTTCGCCGGGCTCATCACAGGCACGGCGGCGGCCATGCTCCACCACGGTCTCACCCTGCCCATCGAGGCGCTCCCCGGCATCCACGGCGGCTGGATCGCCGTTCTGCATCACTATCCCAGCGACATGGCGCAGAATTTTTACGGCGCCATCTGGGCTTTCAGCGTCAACTTCATTGTCACGGTGGTGGTGAGCCTGCTCACCCGGCCGCATCCTGAGTCGGAACTGGTGGGCCTCGTTCACTCACTCACGCCCAAGCCGTCGCACTCGCATCTCGCCTGGTGGAAGCGCCCTGAAGCCCTCGCCGTCGCCATTCTGCTGGTGGCCGTCGGCATCAATATTTTCTTTGCCTAGAGAGAGGTGAACCGATGAGTCTTGACCTGCGCGTCCCCATGGGCCTGATGTTCACGCTCACCGGCGCCATCCTCACGCTCTTTGGCATCCTCACGCGCGATAATGTCGAGCTCTATGCGCGGAGCCTTGGCATCAACGCCAACTTCTGGTGGGGTCTGGTGATGCTCGCCTTTGGCCTGACCATGTACATCACCGGCATGCGCCGTCAGCGGCAGCTTGAGAAGGAACCACCGCCGCCGGTGGATGAGCACCTGCCCCATCGCGGCGGTCACTAAGGCAACCGAGGTCAGCCGCGCCCACCAGCCCCTCGGTTCAGCCATGCGCGCTGAAGTGCCCCGCATGCTACATGCCGGTTGCGGATTTCACCACCAGCGTGAATTGCGTCGAGGCCATCTGCCCGGCGGAATTCACCGTCACAACGGGCATATAGTTGCCGATTGGGCTGGTGGTGTTGGCCATGAACTTAAGAATGCCCGACGGATTCGTGTCAGAGGCGGAGTACATCACGCTGCAGCCCGTCGGCAGGCCAGTGACCGCAACCAGGGCTGTTTCGCTGGGCGATTCAATCTGGATCGCGACGCTGACCGGCATTCCACTCTGGGAGACCTCAATCCGGGTGAAGGCAAGGGACACTTCAATGTGCGCCTGCGGAAACATCCCTCCGCGGCTGCCGCCACACCCGACCATCTCCAGAGATGCGCCGAGAAGGCATGCGGCAAACGTCCATCGGGATGCTCGCGCCAGGCCGTGCATAATGTTCGCCACTCCGTGTGCATGAGCCGTGCCGGGGATTGGGGCAGGGAATCGTGCTTAAACCCCCGTGCGCAGACGGGTGGCGTGATTGTATGCGCGCTGTTTCTCTGCTTTCAAGAGCAGGCTTTCAGGGCGATCTCACGCCCCTGCGCCGTCCACAATGAATCGCCCCATCCCTGTCGGGCAATTTCCACAGGGACGGAGCGATCGGCACTGCAGGGGCCGTTGTTTAGTTCAGGTGGATGGTGGCCTTGAGGGGCAGGCTCTGCGAGGAACCGCCGACCATCAGTGTGTAATCGCCGGGCAGCAGCTCCCAGCCATCTTTGGTTTCGTTGAAGATGGAGAGATACTTGCGGTTGATATCAACAGTGACGGTTTTGGATTCTCCCGCCTCCAGCTTGACCTTGGTGAAACCCACCAGGCGCTTGGGCGGTTCCTGCGCGGCGGCCGGCAGCGCCGCATACACTTCAGCGATCTCTGCTCCAGACCGTTTGCCGGTATTGGCCAGCGTAAAGCTCACCTGCACCTTGTCGCCCGGCGTTACCTTCAGGCCGGAGTAGCGATAGGTGGTGTACGAAAGCCCATAGCCGAACGGGAACAGTACCGGCTTGTGTTCGTCGTCATACCACTTGTAGCCCACCTTCACGCCTTCGTCATAGGTCACGTCAAAGGGGGGCAGACCGCGCGCCCGCTCCAGGGGAGTCACTGACGCTGAGAAGTACTGGGAGGCCCGAGGCGGCTTCACGAGCGTGGGATGCGGCAGATCGTCTACGCTGAGCGGAAAGGTGTTGGGCAGTTTGCCGCTGGGGTTCACGCTGCCAAAGAGCACATTGCCCACGGCGTCGGCGCCGTCGCTGCCGCCGTACCATGCCTCCAGAATCGCCGCAGGCTCCTTCACCCAGGGCATGGTCACCGGACTGCCCGTCTCGAGCACAACAATGGTGTGCGGATTGGCCTTGGCCACGGCAGAGACGACGTCGTCCTGATGATGGGGCAGGGTCAGATCGGGCAGGTCCATGGACTCGCTCTCCCACGTGTAGGCAAACACGATCGCCACGTCGGCGGTCTTGGCCAGGGCGGCTGCCGCGGCCGGGTCGGTGCCGGGGTCATACTTCACCGTCGCGTGCGGCGCGCGCGCCTCGATTGCCTTCAGTGGTGAGGTGGGGAACCAGATCTGCTCCATCCAGTGGGTCGCCCCCTTGCCGGGAGGCTTGATGGCGTTGCCGCCGATGGGGTCCACCTGTGCGGAGCCGCCGCCGGAGATCATACCCACATCGGAGTGCGCGCCAATAACGGCGATGGTGTGCAGCCGGGAGGCGTCCAGCGGCAGAGCGCCATGCTCGTTTTTGAGCAGAACGATGCCGCCCTCTTCAATCCTGCGCGAGATCTCGAATCCAGCGAAGGGGTCAACCACGCTGCGCTGGCGCGGATGATCGATGACGCCCGCCGCGAACATCGACCGTAAAATGCGATGCACGTGATCGTCCAGCTCAGCCGTGGAGATGTCGCCTGCCTCCACCGCCGCCTTGTAGCGCTTGTCGTAGAAAACGTTGCCGGGCTCCTCGTTGTCCAGGCCGGCGGCAGACGACTTCCGTGTTGAGTGCGTACCACCCCAGTCGGAGACCACAAAACCGGGGAACTTCCAATCCTTCTTGAGCACGTCGGTCAACAGCCATTTGTTTTCGCAGGCAAAGTCGCCATTCACGCGGTTGTAGGAGCACATGACGGCTGCGGGGTGGCCTTCGGTAACGCCAATCTCAAACGCCAGCAGGTCGCTCTCGCGGGCGGCACGCTTGCTGATGTGCACGTTCACTGAGTCGCGGCCGCTTTCCTGGTCGTTAAGCGCGTAGTGCTTGATGTCGCCGATGATGTGTGCCGACTGCGTGCCTTGGATGAGCCGCGCCACCAGCGTTCCGGCCAGCACCGGGTCCTCACCGAGATATTCAAACGTTCGGCCATTGCGGGGATCGCGCGTAAGATTCACGCCGCCGCCGAGTGTCATGTTGTAGCCCTGCGCGCGCAACTCACGGCCAATCAACGCGCCATACTCATAGGCAGCGTTCACGTCCCAGCCTGCCGCCGCTGCCACGTCGGCGGGCAGCGCCGTGGAATAGCGCCCGTTGACGCCGCTGGAGCGCACTCCATAGGCCGCGTCGCTCATGTCAATTCCGGGAATGCCCAGGCGCGGGACACCCACCACGTAACCCACGCCGCGGTTGGACGCCGCGTTCTCAGGTGTTACCGGATCGTCCGTGGGCATGCCCACGCCGTGCAGCAGCGCAATCTTCTCATCCAGCGTCATCTGCTTGATCACCAGGCCGGCGCGCTCGTCTGCGGAGATGCTGGTGTTCATCCACGGCCTATCTGAAGGGGGCGGGTTCTGCGCCTGTGCCCGGCTGGGCATGACCAGTGCTAAGCACGAAAGAACCGCCAACACGATTGAGGCGCGGCCGGCGCGCGCATCGAAATTGAACATCGAATCACCTCTGCCACACATTGGGATGGAACGCACTCATCGTATCAGCATAGCGGATGAATGCGCATGCCAAGGCAGCGTGAATATCGGGTCAGGCGCGCTCGCCAAAACGGCCGTAGCGGGCGCTGTTCACTTCTCTTCAATAATCGCCAGGTCCCACGGCCCAAGCGTCAGTTCCTGCCCATGCGTCACCTGTTGGCCATCCAGCAGGTTCGTGCCGGCGCCATGTGCATAGGCAACCTTCACCTCACTGCCGGAGTAGTTGAAGTAGTAGTGCAGGGACCTGCCCAGCCGGTTGACGCCGCTCTGTACATGCACCGCGGCCGGAACCTGTTCGTCCGTGGCCGCGACGCCCGCGTCGGCAATCGCCTGCTTCAGCACCGCCGTCTGCAGCGCGTCAGAGAGGTAGGTGCCCTCGTACAGCAGGGTCCCGGTGCCGTAGGAGTTCTCAGTGATGGCAGGCCAGCGGCCAAAGAACGGATGGTCATAGTACGCGAGAGGCTTTGCGCGCTCGGGCATCAGGAACTCCGCCCAGTAAGAGACTTTGTTGTTGGCGTCGCCCACGTGAAAGGGATCACCTTTCAGCGCCAGCGGATGCTCCAGGTTTGAGAATTCCTGGTAGCTGAAGCCGGCGGCCGCGCGCAGCGGTCCCGGCGCTCGAACCCAGCGCACAGCCGAGTTTTCGTTGGCAAACCCGCTCTTGAATGTCATCACCACGTGGCCGCCGTTCTTCACATAATCTGAGATACGGTTGAGCAGCGCATCGTCTGAGATGTAGAGCGCGGGTACGATCAGCAGCTTGTACGCGGAGAAGTCCTTCGTCTCGGGAAATACGAAGTCGGTGCCCACGTTCAGGCCGTAGAGCGAGCGGTGCATCTGCTGCACCAGCGAATCGTAGCCCTCGGGCTGATGCGTCCAGCTCCAAGCCGGCACAGGCCCGCCGTAGGGCATAAAGTCGATGGCGTTGGCCGAGTCGCGGCTCCAGAGGATGGCAACCTGGTTGTGAATCCGCAGGCCCACGAGGTGCGGGCCAATCTTTTCGAGCTCATGCGCGGTGCGGCTTACCTCACGATAGGCGCGGTTGGGTTCGAGATCGTGTGACAGCACGCCCTTCCAGTAGGTCTCCTGGTTGGCGGCGATGGAGGCCCAATGCCAGTACTCCACCATGTCGGCGCCGTTCGAGAGATGCGTGTAGACATCCTCGCGCAGTTGGCCGTCATAGGGCGGGAACTGGCCTTCGGAATTCCAGCCGATGGTCTGCGCGTTGGTCTCAGTCACAAGAAAATTTGTGTGCTTGAGCGAGCGCGTGAAATCGCCCTGAATCGACTGGATGCTGCCGTCGAAGTGGTCCTGGGTGCCGTGATAGATGTTGTCGGCCGCGATATCCAGGAAACTGGCAATGGCCTCTTCATTCACGTCATGGCGCATCATGCCGCCGTAGTCGGTGGTGACAAACTGCCGCGGCGAGGCGCACTCGCGCACCAGCGCCGCCTGCCAGCGCAGAAAGTTGGTCACCCGCATCTGGCTCCAGCGCGTCCATTCCAGCTTGTAGCCGGTGCTCTGCGCTCCGTCGCGGGTGGGCAGATCCTCCCAGGCGTGGATGTTCTCGCCCCAGTAGTTGAGGAACCACGCCTTGCTCAGCGCCTCGGGTGTTTTGAATTTCTTTTCCAGGTAGTGCTGGAACCCGATGAACACGTCGCGATTGGCTGCTCCATAGCTCGAGGTTTCATTGTCGAGCTGCCATCCAATCACCACCGGGTTGTTCTTGTAGTGGGCGACAATGTGGCGAATCAGCCGCTCGGCGTAAAACCGGTAGGCCGGTGAATCAGTGTCCATGTTCTGGCGCATGCCATAGGTGGCGGGTATGGCCTTGCCGCCGAACTGGCCCGGAGGAATCCGGTCGGCCAGGATCTCCGGGTGCTGGTGTGCCATCCAGGCGGGAATCGAATAGGTGGGCGTGCCGAGAATGACCTTGATGCCCGCCTTTCCCATCGCGTCCACAATGCGGTCCATCCAGGCATAATCAAACTGGCCGTCCTCCGGCTCCCAGAGGCTCCACGTGGACTCGCCCATGCGCACCACGTTGATGCCCGCGGCCTTCATCAGGGTCACATCTTTCTGCAGCCGCGCGGCCTGGTCGCCGGGCATGTACTCGTTGTAGTAGGCCGCCCCGTAGAGCACCGTGGGAAAGTTGAGATCAGGTCCGGCGGATGGATTGCCCGCGGCCGGCGCGGCCTGCTGAGCGGCAGCGGCGCACAGCGGCGCCGTCAGGATGACAAAGAGAGCAAGAAAGCGTTTGCAGAAACCGGACACGGCTCGTCCCCCTGAACGAATAATCTCCCTCTCAAAGAGGAAGCACTATAAGAACACTTTTAGGCAAAGGTGAGCAAGACGATCTCAGAATGAGTCCCCACGCGCATCGGCGGACCCCATGTTCCCGCTCCGCTGGATGTATACACTTGCATCTGTCCAAACCGCTGCAGTCCATACGTAAACGTGCCGAAGGCGCGCCGCGCGATCCAGCTGAACGGGAAGACCTGGCCCCCGTGCGTGTGGCCTGAGAGCTGCAGGCTCACGCCGGCCTGTTCGGCAATCTCAAGCCGACTGGGCACATGGTTCAGCAGGATGCTGGCAGGCGCGTCGTTGAGCCGCAGGCTCTCCAGAAACTTCCGTAGCCTGATGGGATAGGTGGAGTGCCCGAATGGGACGCCGATGATATGCAGGCCGTCCACCACCACACGCTCATTGTTCAGCACGTTGATGCCGGCGCGGTGCAGTGCGCCGACAAATTGTGTTTCGCCACCGAATTCCTCGTGATTGCCGATCACAAAATACGTCCCCAGCGGTGATGCGAGCTTGAGCAGGGGCGCGGCCAGCCGGTCAGGGTCAGCCTTGGAGCCGTCGAACAGGTCGCCGGGAATAAAAATGATGTCCGGCTTCAGATTTGCAATCTTATCCGCGACCCGCTGGGCAAAGTGCAGGCCGTTGATATTGCCAAGGTGCAAATCGCTCACCAGCAGCGCCTTGCGCCCCCGCCATGACTCGGGTAGCCGGGCCAGCCGGAGTGTGAGGCTGCGCACGCGCACAACACGTGCATTCAGCATCCCGTATACCGCCGTTGCCACCGCAAGGACGCTGAAAAGTAGGATGATGAACGGCCGCGCCTCCATATGTACGCTGCCGGGATACAGAAGACGCAGTGCCACGTCCGCGAGCCAGCTCAGGCACGCGCCAGTCAGCAGGAAGTTCAGCAATCCCAGCCAGATAGCCGCGCCCACGTAGGCGATCCGAATCAAACCGTTGGAATAGCGATAGCTGAGGAGAGAGGCCGCCACAAAGCTGAACGCCAGTACGGCCATCACAATGCGAAGACCCATCGCCGCTGCAGGACTGAGGGGCCACCAGAAGTGAATCCACGTTCTTAAAAGAAACCAATGCGCCAGGCACAGAATGGTTTGGACAATGACAATGCCCAGGATCGGCCATGCTTTCAAACTGGAACTCCTGATTCCATTCTCACACGGCGAACTCGCCCGGGGGACGAAGCACAGGGCGTCTTCGATTTCCGTGAAACAATGGATGCCATGCGAAGTCTGCATGCCGGCCGGCTCGGTCTCTATCTTTCCGTCCCTTTTTGCCGCTCCAAGTGTACCTACTGCAATTTCGCGTCCGGTGTCTACCCGGCAGGCGAGCATGCGCGCTATGTCGACCGGTTGCTCGAAGATATGCATTCCGCTGGAGGCTGGGCAGGGCGCCTTGGTGTGGAACTGCCGCGTGCGGTTGACAGCATCTACCTGGGCGGCGGCACTCCCAACCTGCTGGCCCCGGAGTTGGTGGCACATATCTTCGCAGCCATCCGCGAGCAATTTAACGTGGAGCCCGGCGCGGAAATTACCGTCGAATGCGCGCCGGGCCAGTTTGCCGCGGGAACATTGGAGGCGCTCGCCGAGGCAGGCGTAAACCGCGTGAGTCTTGGCGTCCAGTCCTTTGTGGACCGCGAGGCCCAGGCGAGCGGCAGGCTACACACCCGCGCTGTTGTACTCGATGATCTGCGCCGCCTGCGCAGCGCCGGAATCGTCAACCTGAACATTGACCTGATTGCCGGTCTGGCCGGTCAGACGATGGAGTCATGGCTGGAGTCGATTGATGTACTGATCGCCACCGGAGTGCCCCACGCAAGCATTTACATGCTGGAGGTGGATGAAGACTCCAGGCTTGGCCGTGAGCTGCTGGCCGGGGGCGCGCGCTATCATGCCCGGCTCGTGCCCGGCGACGAAGAGGTTGCCCGCATGTATGAACATGCGATTGAGAGGCTTGCGGATGCCGGACTGCAGCAATATGAGATCTCCAACTTTGCCGCGCCAGGCCATGCCTCCTGCCACAATTTGCGCTACTGGGAACGCCGCCCCTATCTCGGCCTCGGTCTCGATGCCGCATCCATGCTGCGCGAGGTGGAAGGGCGAGAGGGCTATGTGCTCCGCTCTACCACTTCTGACGATCTAAAGGCCTGCCTTGCGGGCAGTGATCCGGCCGAAATAGCGTGGCTCTCGCCTGAACGCCAGCATGAAGAGGCCTGGTTTCTTGGCCTCAGGCTGAATGCAGGCGTCAATCCCGCAGCCCTGCGGCGCGAATTTGGCAGTGAACTCGTGGAGCGGGCCATGCAGGTCGTGACCAAGCTGAAAGACTCCGGCCTTGTTCACACCGATGGCCAGACGGTCACGCTCACCCCACGGGGCCGTCTGCTCTCCAACGATGTCTTTCAGGAGTTTCTGGAGACTGCCGAGAGGGCGGTTGCGAGGTAGTCAACCCCCGTGTAGTTTTGCGTTCACCAGTCTTTCCCTGCAATCGTTGAATGAAAAAGGGAGTCACGTGCGTGGCTCCCTGCTGCCTGTGGTGGTGAAGGGGACTAATCGACAAAGTCAACCCTGGGTGCGATGGGGATGATTCCGCGCTCGTATCCCATGTCCAGCAGCTTGCGGATTGCTTCGCGGCCGTCGGTGCCGTAGTCGAGCGTGCGGTCATTCACATACATGCTCACAAAGCGGTTGGCGAGGCGTGAATCCAGGTCGCGGGCAAACTGCATGGCATATTCCAGCGCCTGCTCACGGTGGTCGAGCGCGTGCTGGATGCTGCCGCGCAGCGCCCGCGAGATGATGCGGTGCTTCTCCTCGCCCAGCGAGCGGCGAATGGCATTGCCGCCCAGCGGCAGCACGAGGCCCGTGGTTTCACGCCACCATGCGCCCAGGTCTACCACGCGGCTCAGACCGCTGGAACTGTAGGTGAGCTGGCCTTCATGGATGATGAGTCCGGCATCGAATCGCCCCGCCACGATCTCCGGAATGATCTGGTCGAAAGGCACGGTCTCGGTCTCAATCTCGGGGTTGAAGATCCGCAGTGCCAGGTAGGCCGTGGTCAGGGTGCCAGGCACCGCCACCTTGATGTTCCCGAGGTCCTCGCGGGTGAGGTTCCGGCTGGCCACGATCATCGGCCCGTATCCCTCGCCCACGCTGCCGCCGCAGCCCATCAGCGCGTAATTGTCCTGCACGTAGGGGTAGGCGTGAAAGCTGATGGCAGTGACATCGAAAAACGCTTCGTTCTGAGCCCGGCGGTTGAGGGTTTCGATGTCGCAGAGCGTGTGATTAAAGCGGTAGCCGGGCACGCGAACCTTGTTGGTTGCCAGGCCATAAAACATGAATGCGTCGTCAGAATCGGGGCTATGCGCGATGGAAATATCAATCACTGATTGCGTACTGGCAACTTCAGAAGGTTTTTGACTCACGGGGGTGCCACTGTCCTTTCAACTTATGACTGCAACAACGGGAGGTTACTCCCGGTGGCGTTTCAAACGCCGCAGGCCCGACACGCTGGCGGCGGCTGCGACAACCTTGAGGGCTTCGCCCGGCAGGAAGGGAAGGATCGCGAGCGACAGGGCTTTCCCAGCTGAGAGGTGCGTGAGCGAGGCGAGCCAGGAAGCACCGCAGATGAGTATCACCAGATCGCCGACCGCGGCGCTCATGATGGCCGCTGCAAATCCACGCCGGCTGTGACGCCACAGTAGAGAGATGATGATGGCCGCCGCTGGATAGGCCAGCAGGTAGCCTCCCGTGGGGCCGAAAAGATGAGCTGGGCCGCCCACCAGATCCGGCCCGGGCGCAAACACCGGCAGGCCGAGCGCGCCTTCAGCGAGATAGGCAGCCAGGGTGGCGCCGGCCAGACGAGGCGTCAGCAGCAGTCCCAGCAGCAACACCGCGAAGGGTTGCAGGGTAAGCGGCACGGGGGTAAACCAGAGCGGCAGGGCCACGTGGGCGCATGCCGCCACCAGCGCAGTGCCGGCGAGCACAACCCCTGCCGAGCGCAGCCATGTGGCGACGGTCTGCGAGGTGAACCAGGTCTGTGGCGTGGAGAGTTCTTTATTCACTTGTCGTTCCTCAAGCCTATGATTGCAGGCTGGTTTCCTCGTCCGCATCCGGCGGCGCTTCCAGGTCCGCAAGTGGCTTGTCCAGTTGCTGACTGCGATGCCGCCTGATGTGGCGAACCATCCCTGCTGCTGCCAGAAGCAGCGCTGCCAGCGACGCGAGCAGGACGATGATTAACCAGCGCATTGCACCAAACTACGCCAGAATATCAGATGGCTGCTCGGCCTATGGCGTCCGCCGGCGGGTGGCGGGATTGGGCTCAGGACGGGACGCGCAGGCTCTCGGCCAGCCAGTTCAGATACCCCTTGGTGGTCGCTTCCACGGGCAGCACCAGAAATTCCGGGGTGTCATAGGTGTGCAGCGAGTGCAGCCTTGTGTCGAGCGCTTGGACCAGAGCCACCGTGGTCTTGAGAACCAGCAGGATCTCCGGCGCCGAGGTCACTCGGCCTTCCCAGCGATAGACGGAACTGACTGCGGGAATGATGGTGGCGCAGGCCACCAGTCGCTCCTCCACCAGCTTGTTTGCCATGCTGGTTGCTTCTTCAAGGCTTGCCACTGTGGTGAGCACGATGCGTGCTTCCAGGCTGCTGTCGGGCATGGACCCCTCTCTTCCTCGATAGTGTATGGGCACACGCCATGCCGCGAAATGCAATTCTGCCCGGGCGAAGCAAGAGAGCCACCCTTCAGTACCGTGTGCGCGAGTTCGATCCCTCCGCCAGGGCATGATTTTGCTCATGCTACCTCGCGCAGGCTCCAGCCCATCGCAGCCGGGACCGGCTTCGCTTGCCGCTATCGCTCCGGTAAGGCAGTATGGACGTTGCGGGCATTGATGCAGCGTCAGTTGGAACCAGGAGATGCGGGATGAGCACAACCATCAGGTTCGGTACCTCTGGATGGAGGGCGATTGTTGCCGACGAGTTCACCGTGGCAAACATACGGCTGGCGGTGGCGGGCATTGCCGACTACGTCAAGACACAACCTGAACCCAGACGCGTGCTGGTGGGCCGTGATCCCCGCTTTCTGGGTGAGAGCTTTGTGCAGGAGGCGGCGCGCGTTCTGGCCGCGGCAGGCATCACGCCCATCGTGATTCCTGAGGCTGCCCCTACTCCTGCCATCGCCTATGCGGTCCGCGAGATGAAAACCTCGGGTGCCATCAACTTCACCGCCTCCCACAACCCTCCGGAGTACAACGGCATCAAGTTCTCCACGCACGACGGCGCTCCCGCTCTTCCCGAGGTGACGGGGCAGATTGAGGCATCCATCGCCGCCCGGCAGGCCGGCGTCATCGCCGCTCCGTCTGCTCCCGCAAATGGTTTTGAAACCACGGACGTGAAGCCCGCGTTTCTCCGCAGGCTCGCGGAGCTTGTCGATCTCAAGGCCATTGCCCGGTCCGGAATCAGGATTGTCTATGATCCATTCTGGGGTGCGGGGCGCGGCTACTGCACTGATCTGCTGCGCGACTCCGGCGTGACCGTGGAGACCGTGCATGACTACCGCGATGTCCTCTTTGGAGGCCACGCGCCGGAGCCCGACGACCACCTGCTGACCGATGCCCGGAGCCGCATGAAAGAGCTTGGCGCCAGCATCGGCATCGCCACGGACGGTGACGCAGACCGCTTCGGCATCGTGGATGAGGATGGCACGTTTATCCAGCCCAACTACGTCATCGCTCTGCTCTTTGACTACCTGGTTGAAACCCGGGGCTGGAAGAACGGCGTGGCCAAAAGCGTGGCGACCACCAACCTAATTAATGCCCTGGCGGAGCGCCATGGCGTGCCACTCTACGAGACGCCCGTCGGCTTCAAGTACATCGGCGAGCTCATCATTGCCGACAAGATTGCCATCGGCGGCGAGGAGTCGGCCGGACTCACCATCCGCGGGCACGTCCCCGAGAAGGATGGCATCATCGCCGGCCTGCTGGTAGCCGAGATCGTTGCCACCCGCGGCCGCAGCCTCGGCGCGCAGTTGCGTGACCTGTTTGCCAAGGTTGGTTCCTATTACCCGGTCCGCGAGAACTTCCGCTTGACCCCGGAGCGCAAGGCCGCTTTCACTGAGAAGTTGAAGGCTGATCCGGTTGAACTGAGCGGGCGCAAGGTCTCCCGCGTGGTGCGGACGGACGGGCTGAAGCTGATTCTGGATGACGGGTCGTGGGTTTGTTACCGGCTCTCGGGCACTGAGCCCGTTGTCAGAGCCTACACTGAAGCGCGCAACGAGCACGACATGGAATCGCTGAGCGCGGCGGCCAAGGCGTTTGTCCTCTCCTGAGTGGTGGTCCTGTTGCATGCCTGACGAGACAGTGCGCGGCGCGATTTCGACTGTTCATCTGCTGCGCCGCCGCGCGGTGGATTGGGTGCGCCACATGTGGCGTCCGGCAGGCACGCTGGTGGCCGTGATTCTTGCGCTGCTCTTCGGCTGGAGCGTGGTCAATGGCAAGCACGGGCTCGCCGCCTGGCAACAGCAGCGCAACCAGGACAGGCAACTGCGCAGGCAGATTGACGACTTGCAGAAGGAGAACTCCCGTCTGCGCAACCGCATCGATCGGCTCAAGTCGGATCCCGATGCCATTGAGCGCGAGGCGCGCCAGCAGTTGCACTATGCGCGGCCCGGCGAGGTCATCTATACGCTGCCCGCGCAACCCCCGGCGCAGACCTCGGATACCAGCAAGTAGCGCTTGAAATTGGGCGCGAAGCAATGCACGGACTGGCCGCTCCGCCCGCTTGGGCGCCGTCCTTTGCGTCAGTCCCCCTGAGCAAACCATGTCACGCCCGCGCCCACCAGCGCGGCGCTTTCCCGCAGGGTCGAGACGCGCAGCTCCGTCTTCATCCCCCGCAATTCAGCTTCTGCCGCGGGCAGGAAAAGCTGGGCCGACTGCGAGATTCCTCCGCCAATCACAACCACATCGGGAGAAAATTCCGCGGTAAGCTGACGCAGCACAATGCCGAGGCTCCGCCCGAATTCCTTGAAAACGTCCGCCGCTGCGGGATCATGCGGCGCTGCCGCGGCGATGTCCGCCACCTCAGCCTGGCGGCCTGCCCGGGCCAGATAGCTATGCTGCAGGGCGTATGTTGAAAGCGTGTCCTCCACGATGCCCCGTTCAAAAGGCATATCCCAGATCTCGCCGCCGGGCGGCACGCCGTCACCCGAGGTCACGATGCGGCCGTTGATGGCAAACGCTGAGCCAATGCCCGTTCCCAACGTGATTCCCACCGAACGCCGCACGCCGCGGGCAGCGCCGGCGCCTGCCTCGCCCAGCAGGAACGCCGCTGCGTCATTGATAAAGCGAACCTGCGCCGGCAGCCAGTTGAAGCTTGTGGCAAGTGCGGCGCGCAGGTCCACGCCGAAGAGATACGGCAGCTTGTGCTTCATGCGGCTGATGCCCAGCTCATAGTCGAAGGGCCCGGGCATGGCCAGCCCCGCGCCTGCAATGCGGGCATACCCGGCAGTTGACTGCACTCCGAGCGCGTGCAGAAGGTCAACGAAATCCGCCGATGACTTGCATTCGCCATAATGTGCGCGGGCAACCTGACCCAGGCGCAAATCGCCGCGGCGGCAAACTGCCGCCGAAACGTGGCTTCCTCCAACATCAAAAACCAGCACGGACGTTTCAGTGATTGTCATGCGGGGCTCTTCTCAGCGGAAAGAGCCATTCTTGCACAGACGGTGCGACTCTGGAATACGCCGATAAGCAACCTTGGGGAAATCGCGCCGGTACCAGGGATCAGAAATCCACGTGGGTTCTTACCGAGCCCACCCAGGCTGGACCCCGATCGCGGTTGTAGCCGGGATTCGTAATGTGCTGCACATCGACGGCGTAGAACACTCCGCGCCACGCATGCCACGTGTAGTAACTCTCCACAATGGTTTCGCGGCCATAGTTCAACCTGCCGTCTCCCAGCAGAAAGCCGAGTCCGCCATACTTCAGATAGTTCTGATGATCGCGTTTGATGGCGTTGGACACGACCGCCAGGCCGGCTTTATCCGCGGGGCGATGCCATCGTGCTCCCGCGTAATCGCCACCGGCCTCGATGGTCTGGTCCACCTCGGTGTAGGCGTAGGATTCGTGCTTGCCCTCGTTCCAGCCGAAGCGGGCAAATGCACGCATGTTCTCAGAGGCGCTCTGCTCAAAGTTGTAGCCAAAGCCATACTTCAACGCGCCGAAGTGCTCGTGCAGCAGGATATTTGGTGTCGAATCCGTACCGGAAAGATAGGCTCGGACCGCTTCTCGATAGTCGCCCATATGGGCTGCGTTGGCAAAGAAGAGCGCGCGCGTTGTCCCCGAGCGTCCCGGAACCAGGCTCTTACGAAGCTCAAACTCCGCGTTCTGGCTGTGCGCGCGGCTGAAAGCCCAGTCAAGCGAAGCCCCGTTAGCCACGGTCGGCATCGCAAACAGGCCATAGCGGAAGCTCCATGCCTTTTCGTCATACTCAACAAGGCCACCCACGGTGTATCCGCGCGTGTCGGCGGCATAGTCCCATGCGCCGTTGTTCACGCTGGTCCAGTTCATGAACTGCAGATGGCTGTCGGATCCCACCTCGTTCAAGTCAAAGAAATCCGGCAAGGTCAGCTTGCCCACTCGCACCTCAATGCGGCGTGCTGGCGCTTCTGGCGCGAGCAAGAATGGGCCCGGGTCCTGCGGGACGGTTTCCCGCGTCAACCCGAATACCTGATGAATCTGAAAACGCGCCAGATAGGGTTTGGGCCCAAGTGTTGGGTTGCGCACCACGTCCACGTTGGTAAATCCCGCCAGTCCCAGCGCCTGGCTCAAGCCGCGCCCGCCCGAGGCTTCGATGTCGAGAATCAGGTCCGTCGCATACCGAACCGAGTGAGCCAGTGCAACCGCTGTGTACAGCGTTCCAACCAGTGACGTCTTGTACTCAGCCGAGTTGCGAAAACTATTTGGCCCCTGGTACGGGGAGTGAAACGGCAGCCGGCCTTGGTAGATGACATTGGCCTGTCCAGAGACCCAATACCGCCCGTGGCCATCGTGAGGAAACATAATTAAAGCGCGGGAACTGGCATATTCAGATTCCGTCTGGGCAAGACTGGTCACCGTTGTGGCTGCCAGCAGTGCAACCGCCGCGAGTCGCCATAACATCAGACGGGAAACCGGCACGATACCTACCTGCTGAGCCGGCTTTTCCAGCTCGACTGCTGATGAGTTCTATTCGAGTTCATCGAAGGCCCATTCGAGCGCCCACCGTGTGAACTTCACCGGGGTCAAGTGACCTCCACTCCGCCTCACGCGCGGCCGGCAAACTCGCGCGTTTCGGTGGAGACCTTTACCTTTTCACCTTCCTTCACAAAGAAAGGCACGCGGATCTCCAGTCCGGTTTCCAGTTTGGCAGGCTTGGTCACCGCGCCGTTCGCAGTGTCGCCCCGCGTGGCGGGCTCGGTGTATGTCACGGCGAGTTCCACCTTCTCCGGCAACTGCAGGCCAATGGGGTTGCCATTGAACTTATCAAGCTTCACGAGCACGCCCTCCAGCAGAAAATCGAGCGCGTCGCCCAGCTTGTCGCTTCCCAGCGTCACCGTCTCATAGCTCTCCTGATCCATGAAGTAGGACCCATCCGCATCCGAGTAGAGATAGGAGGCCTCCACCGTTTCCAGGTCCGGCTCCTTGAACTTCTCACCGGCCTTGAAGGTCTTGTCGAACACCGCGCGGGTGAGCAGATTGCGCATCTTCACCCGGACCAGCGTCTGGCCGCCGCGCGCGGTCGGCGTCGATACGTCCACGTCCATGCAGTAATAAGGCGCGTTCTCAAGTTCGAAATACATCTTGCGTTTAAGATCGATTGCGTCGATGAGTGAAGCCATTTGAAATCCTCTAGTTCAATGATTTTTCCCATTCTAATCGGACACAGGTTTGTCGTGGTTCATACTGCGGCGGTGCAATGGTGTCAGGAGCGTGCCGCAGTCCGCTTCGCTCGAATGCTTATGATGGAGACAGGCATGTAGTCGCTCAGGCGTTGGCCGGAATGCGCATTGATTCAAGAGCGGCGGTCAGGTCTGCGGTCAGGGCCCTCTGCATGGCTGCGTCCAGCTTGTCGCCCTTGTGGGTCAGGTAGAAGACGTCGATTGCCGTCTCGCCTTCGGTGTCGATCAGCGCTACCTCGATATTGCACAGATGCGTGCTCAGGACCAGGGCAATCTGCCGGAGCAGCCCCGGCACGTCCTGCGCCACCACCTGCAACAGCGTGGAGTGGGAGCTTGATTCGGCGTCGAACTGGAGCCGGGTGGCAACCTCCACCTTCATGTTGTTGCCGTCGTGCATGTGCCGCCGCGCGCCCAGCAGTTGCTCCACCGGCACCTTCTGCGCCACCACGTCGTGAATGTTGGCGAGGAAGCGCTCCTTTTCGCTCGGGTTCAGCTCGATGGTCCGGAAGACGTCGGTGAACTGGAAACTGTCCACAATCACTCCAGCGTCGTTCGAGAAGGCGCCGGCCTTCACAATGTTCATGCCCCACGCCGCCAGCGCGCCGGCCACATCGGCAAACAGGCGGCTGCGGTCGCGGGTGATCACCGTGAGGTCATAAAGCTGGCGATTGGGGCGCAGGTCCATCTGCACCGGATCGTCATCAAGGCTGTTGGCGAGCAGAAAGTGGTTGCGAATGTGTTCCGGCAGGCGGGTTTGCAGGTAGCGCTGCGGCAGCCCCTCAAGGAATTGCCTGAGCGCTTCGTGCTGTGCGGGCGGAACCATGGAGCGGATGCGGTTCAAAAGGGTGGGATCAATGGCCGAGTGATAGCGAATCTCGTCCACGCTGCGATCCATGAAGTTGGCCGTGGCCATGTAAAGCTGCCAGAGGTTTTCGGCCTTCCACGGCGTCAGCGCCTCCGGATTCACGGCCTTGATGTCCGCGTAGGTCATCAGCGTGAGCATCCTCAGCAGCATGGGGCTGCCGATCTTGTCGGCAAAGGTGCGCACATTCTCAATGTCGAAGATGTCGCGGCGCAGCGCATTGGACATCTCCAGGTGCATGCGGATCAGCTTGCGCACGGTCTCGCGCTCTTCGGCGTCAAAGTCCAGGCGGGCAAGAAAGCTGTCGGCCAGCTCCACGCTCTGGATGGTGTGCTCGCCGGTGCGGCGGCCCTTGCCGGTGTCATGCAGCAGCAGCGACAGCAGAAACAGGTCGAGGCGATCAATCTCCGGCAGCAACTGCGCCAGGCGGTGCTCATAGTCGTGCGCGGGCTGGCGCAGCCCATGCACGTTATCGATGGTCAGAAAGGTGTGCTCGTCCACGGTATAGCGGTGATAGCTGTCCCGAATTACCAGCGCGTCAATCCCGTGGAACTCCGGGATAAGCATCTCCAGCACGCCCAGCGCGTGCATCGTCTTCAGGGCATGCGCCGCATGCGGACCCAGCAGCACCTCGCGCAATGCGTTCCACAGGTAGGGCCCTTCGGGAATGTGAATGGCAAGCGCTGGCAGCGCATCGGAGATGCGGTCCTCAGCCCCCTGCGAGAGCGCATAGCCGTGCGTGGCCATCAGGGAGAAGATGCGCAGGATGGCGGCGGTGTCATTGAACTGCGCGCCGGGCAGCATGTCGATGCGTCCCTGGTCGAGTACAAAATCGGTTCCGGCGATGGGCGTGCGGCGGCGGCGGAACTGGCGATAGAAGCTCACCGGCGCCGGCAGGTGTTCCATCAGAAGCGCAGCGCGGCGATAGATGACGCGCGCATGCCGGTAGTAGGTGCGCATCCAGTAGGCGGGGTCGGCGGTGCCGCGCGTTTCCAGGCCGATGGAGTTGGCCGCCGCTTCATCCTGGGACTGCCAGTCGAGCGTATTGTTGTCCCGGCCATGCCGAAAGTGCAGAAAGCAGCGCGCCGCGGCCAGAAAGTCAAATGCCGCTTCGGCGTCGCCGCGGGCGCTCTGGAACACTCCGCCGCGCTGCCGCGGCCACTCCCTGGTTTCCTTCAGGTGAAACAGCAGGGCGAACCAGACGGCGAGGTGGTAGTCGCGCAGCCCGCCGGGACACTCCTTCAGGTTGGGTTCCAGATGAAAGATGGTGTTGCCGTATTTCTCGTGACGGCCCCGCGCCACCTCGCCCAGCTTCTGCGTGATTGCATTCCACTCGCTCAACACCAGGCCGGGAAGCACTGTTTGATGAAGCTGCTGGTAGAGGGGGAAGTGTCCGGCGAGAAAGCGGCGGTCGAGGGTGGCGAGGGTGAATTCAAGGTTGTCCGGGTCAAAGCGGCCGGCCTCCTTCACGGTTCGCGAGGCAGGGCTGGCGCGCAGCCCGATGTCCCACATGCCCTGAATGATGGCCCGCACAGTCTCCCTGGTCTGTTCTTGAGCCTTGTCGTCGGCAAAGGCGAGCAGCACGTCGATGTCGGAGTACGGGAACAGGTCCTTGCGTCCGTACCCTCCCAGAGCCACCAGCGCCACGTTGCGCGGCGGTTGCTCGGCAAAGGCCCGGCGCCACATTTCAATCAGGATGCGGTCCACCACCGCCGATCGGCGCCGGATCGCGGCGGTGCCGTCGCCTGTCCGCTCACACGTCTGGCGGACGAGCGCCATCTCCCGCAGATACTGGTCCCGTAGATCGTCGACCGGCAGAACGATTGAGGTCATGAGATTGTCGATTGGCTTTGCCGCCGCAAAAGCGTGTGCAAACAGCATACTAGACTTCGCGGGAACTACGGCCCCCGTTTGCGCGGGAATGCCCGTCAGGCAGCGCCGCCAAATGGCAAGGCCGGGTGCAAGCGCCCCGGCCTCATCCACCATCCCCCACTCTGCAAATCCGCCGCGCGCGGGTCAGAGGGCGGCTTCTCCACGTTCGTCATTGCGGATGCGGATGGCATCGTCCACGCGGCTGACAAAGATCTTGCCATCGCCGATGCGCCCGGTGCGTGCCGCGCCGATGATTGCCTGGATGGCCTTGTCCTTCATATCCTCGGTTACCACCAGTTCAACCTTGACCTTGGGCAGAAGGTCAACGGAGTACTCGCGGCCTCGGTAGAACTCTGTGTGGCCCTTCTGCCGGCCGTGACCGCGGGCTTCGAGTATGGTCATTCCTTCAATGCCCGCATCCAGCAGAGCATCCTTCACTGCATCCAGCTTTGAGGGCTGAAGTACCGCTTCAATCTTGAGCATAAGCAATTGCCTCGCTTGTCAGCCTATCAGGCTGGAAGGGCTGAGTGCCGTCCGCCTGATGTTTTTCATACAACGTTGCTTAAAGCAAATCGTAGCCTTCTTCGCCGTGCTGCGAAAGGTCAAGACCAGCGGCCTCATCCTCAGGCGACACGCGCAGCCCGATGGTCTTGTCGACGAGAAACAGCAGGATCAGCGTACCCACAATCGACAGACCCCAGGCAATGCCTGCGCCGGCGGCCTGGTTGAGCAGTTGGCCCCAGTGGCCGTCCACTCCACCCGTCGGCACGCCCTTGCCAAAGGCTGCGTTGATGGCATAGGTGGCAAAGACGCCCGTCAGCAGCGCGCCCAGGGTTCCGCCGGCTCCGTGTACGCCAAAGGCGTCCAGTGAGTCGTCGTATCCAAAGCGGGCTTTGACCTTAAAGACCATGAACGCGCAGACAAATCCGGCAAGCAGACCGATCAGCAGGGCCGGGAAGGGCTTCACAAATCCCGAGGCCGGGGTAATGGCAACCAAGCCGGCCACGCATCCTGAGATGGCGCCAAGAGCGGTCGGCTTGCCATTCTCGAACCACTCAAACAGGGTCCAGCCCAGGGCCGCTGCCGCGGCGGCAAAGTGCGTGTTGACAAAGGCGCTGGTTGCCAGTGGACCGGAACTGAGCGCGCTGCCCGCGTTGAATCCGAACCATCCCACCCACAGCAGGCACGCGCCGATAAAGCTCAGTACCAGCGAGTGCGGTGGCATCGCCGTCTGCGGGTAGCCGATTCGCTTACCCAGGTAAAGCGCCACCACCAGCGCGGACACGCCGGATGTGATGTGGACCACCGTTCCGCCGGCAAAATCCAGGCTGGGTATGCGGCCGCCGGCTGCATTCAGAAGGCCTCCCGCACCCCACACCATATGGGCCATGGGGCAGTAGACGATGAGCGACCACAGGGACAGAAAAACGGCCATCCCGCTGAACTTCATGCGTTCGGCAAACGCCCCCGTGATCAAGGCCGGCGTGATAATGGCGAACATCAGCTGATACACCATGTACGTCTGCTCGGGGATGGTCGAGGAGTAGTCGGGATTGGGGGTCACGCCCACACCGCGAAGAAACAGGTGCTCAAAGCCGCCGATAAAGGCGCTGCCGTGGCCAAACGCCAGCGAGTAGCCCACGATTGCCCACAGGATGGTTACCAGCCCCATCATGGCGAAGCTTTGCATCATCGTGCCCAGAATGTTTTTCTTGCGCACCAGACCGCCATAAAACAGAGCCAGGCCGGGACCGGTCATCAGCAGCACCAGGGCCGCCGAGGTCAGCATCCAGGCGTTATCGGCATTCATCTGGGCGTGCTGCACTGCGTCCTGAAGGCTGTCGATCTGTGCCTGTGTTGCGGGTGCTGATCCGGCTGTCTGAGCCAGAGCCAGCGCGGGTACTCCAAGAATCACGGCGATGAGCAACACTTTGAGAAATCTGCGAACCTGCATGTTAGTTCCGCTCCAAAACTGTTCCTCGTGAATGACAGAACGAAGGACTGGGATTGGGCCGCGACGGCGGGGCACCGTTTCTGCAGCCTTGGTTCAACTCTGAAAGCTCACACATCACGGCAACCGGCATGAATCCTGCCTGCCAATTGCCTGACCTACTCAAGATAAGCACCGGCCCATAAAAACGGCATAAGGAATCATGATTTGAGTCGCGGAGCCTGTGATTTCACGGTTCTGACTGCTGAACACTGGGGGCAAAACCGGTCTGCACGCGTGCGGCCAGCGAGGTATCGCTTCATTTCGGCCTTCCTGAACCCGTCAAAACGGGCGCTCGCTGCCCCGGGAGGGATACAGAACGCCTTCTGTCTCTTCCAGCCCGCGAGCGTTATAGTAGTGACATGGCGGCTACTCAGGAACGCGATCGCTATCTCTTTGGTTCTCTTGAGAGCAGTGCGAAAAATCGTGCAAAGATAAAGGAAGCAAATTACGGCTTCGAGCAGCCGGAGGGCATCCTGCTCACCTCGCTCGACTTCGCCGTGAACTGGGTCCGCAAGAGCTCCGTGTGGCCCATCACCTTCGGCCTCGCCTGCTGCGCGATTGAAATGATGTCGATGGGTGCTGCCCGCTTTGATATCGGGCGCTTCGGCGCGGAGGTCTTCCGCCCGTCGCCCCGCCAGTCTGACCTGATGATCGTGGCCGGCCGCGTCTCCCAGAAGATGGCTCCTGTGGTCCGCCGTCTCTATGACCAGATGCCAGAGCCCAAGTGGGTCATCTCCATGGGAGCCTGTGCCACATCCGGCGGCGTATTCAATAACTACGCCGTCGTCCAGGGAGTGAATCAGGTTGTTCCGGTCGATGTCTATGTTCCCGGTTGCCCACCCCGCCCCGAGCAACTCTTATACGCAATTACGCTTCTACAAGAGAAGATTCAGCGCGAGCCGCGCAGTTTGATGAAGACACTGAATGCGTGAAGCTTAGGTGTCGGTCAACAGGGGTTACCGCTGGTTTTTTTACCGTGGCCGCAACTCGGCCCAAGTGTGTCATTTTGAGAATGTTGGAAGAGATTCCCCGGGGCAAATCATTGAAATATTGCGTTCTGCGGAAGAGTAGCTGTGCTACGTTGTTGGGTGCTGTGAGCACCTGCTCCCGCGCTGTCTGGAGCGACCAAGCCGGGCAAACGATTGGTAAACTTGCATAACCGGCTGATGCGAAACGATTTAATCAAGGAATTGCGGAGGAAATGCGAATGCACTCGCGAATGTTGAAGTCAATGATGATGGTTCTTGCGCTGTCGTGCACTGCGCTCGTCCCGGCTGGTCTGGCAGCTCAAAGCTCGTCGCAGCCCGAGGTGCAGCAGGAGGCGAATACCACCAATTCAAAATGGGATATTTTTGCCGGGTACAGCTATCTGGCGCCCAAGGGCACCGTGGATGTTCCCATGCCCGGCGGCGGCACTCAGTCTTTTGACTATAAGGCTGTGAACGTCGGCGGGTTGTTCAGCC
The DNA here is from genome assembly GCA_035692885.1 of Occallatibacter sp. Lineage (GTDB taxonomy): Bacteria > Acidobacteriota > Terriglobia > Terriglobales > Acidobacteriaceae > Telmatobacter. The sequence continues at coordinate 2,229 of DASSHM010000189.1, read as the reverse complement.
TCGCCCGCTACTTCAGTCCCAACTTCGGTTTGCAGGGCGAGTTTGGGCTCCATCAATGGGGCAAGGAGGATCCTTCCAATCCTTTTGTGGGCACTCGGGGCAACAACGACGGCTTTACCACCCTGGCCCTCGGTCCCATCATTCGCTTTCCCATGGCGAATATGACCCCCTTCATCCACGGACTGGTGGGTGCCGCGCGCATCAGCGGGCCCTACCACAACGGCCCCACCTGGGGCACTGCGCTGACGGCCGGGGGCGGACTGGACTATGAGACCCCCTGGCTGAATCACCGCTTCGCCATCCGGCTATTCCAGGCCGACTACCAGTACATGCACGCCAGCTTCGGCCAGCAGGCCGTTCCTCCGGGGGGCCGCGCCAACATCAACGCCGCTCGCCTGAGCGGAGGTTTCTTATTCCACGTTGGCTCGCTTGCTCCGCCTCCGCCGGTGACCATCGCCTGCGCCGCCAATCCTTCGTCGGTCTTCCCCGGCGAGCCGGTTACGGTCACGGCGACCCCCGGCATGCTCGATCCCAAGCTGCACGCCGTGTACAACTGGCAGGGTGAGCAGGTTTCAGGCAGCGACACCACGGCCCACGTCAATACGGCGGCACTGGCCCCCGGAACGTATACCGTCCGTTGCGGAGTCAAAGAGGGCAAGCCGGGCAAGGAAGGCTTGAAGCCCTGGCAGTCTGCCGAGTCGCAGGCAACCTACACGGTCAGGCAGTTTGAGCCGCCCACGCTCACCTGCTCGGCCGATCCGGCCACCATCAAGCCCGGCGAAACCAGCACCGTCACGGCTAGCGGCACGAGCCCGCAGAACCGTCCGCTTACCTACAGCTACTCGGCTGCCTCTGGTTCTGTTGAAGGAACGGGCGGCACCGCGACGTTCAACTCTGCGGGCGCGCCGGCTGGGCCGGTTCAGGTTACCTGCAAGGTCTCTGACGACAAGGGCCAGACCGCGACCGCCGATACCACAGTCACCGTTCAGGCTCCTCCTCCGCCACCGGTTGAGTCGCCGGAGCAAGAGCAGTTGGAGGTGCGCCTTGCACTGCACAGCGTCTTCTTCCCGACCGACCTGCCCAGGACCGCGCATCCCGACCGTGGACTGGTTTCCAGCCAGGAGAACATTCTCACCACGCTCGCAACGGACTTTGTCCAGTATCTGAAGTACAAGCCCGATGCCCACCTCACCCTCACCGGTCACGCGGACCAGCGCGGCTCGGTGGCCTACAACAAGGCGCTCTCTGATCGCCGTGTTGCGCTCACCAAGCAGGTTCTGGTGCAGCACGGTGTGCCTGAGGGCAGCATCGTGACCGAGGCGATGGGCAAGGAGCAGAACCTCTCCTCCGACCAGGTGAAATCGATGCTGCAGGAGGACACCCAGATTACCGACGCGCAGCGCAACAGGCTGCTCCGCGAGCTGCGGGTCATCGTCTGGGCGCAGAACCGTCGCGTGGATGTCAGCCTCAGCACCACCGGGCAACAATCGGTCCGCCAGTTCCCGTTCAACGCGGCCGATTCCCTCACCCTGCTGGATCAGAAGGCTCCGGCACGAAAGAAGGCCCCGAAGCGCTGACGGCCTCACCCGGCACTAAGGACCGGCAGCAGGCGACAGCACGTTGAAGACCGCCCCGGCAAAAAACCGCCGGGGTGGTTATTGAAACCGGGGGCGTGAAAGCGCTCCCGCAACCGAGTGGAAGTTGAAAACCAGCGAGGTTTGCCGCGCAGTCCTTACGGCAGGCGGCACAGCTCGCATGCAGTTGAGCTGAGCGACGCGTCCGGCCGAGTCATGGCCCGATGCGGCGGGTGGCAGGAAAGCATCCTCGGCGAATTCCGGACGTTGACCGCGTGCGGTCAGCCTCTGCCACTTCCCCGCAGACTCACTCGCAGGCCCAGTCTCGAACCGGGAGCAGTTGATATTGATGCGTCGTCAGTGGCTATCTTTATGGTTCCGGGGGCGGCATCTACGGCTGGTTCTCGTTGCTCTCTTCGCTACATTCCTGTTTTCAACTGTGAGTGCCAGCGCCCAGGCGCCATGGAGCGCCGTTGGTCCGGACGGCGGCGACGCCCGCGCCCTGGCCGCCGATCCGGCTCAGCCGGATCATCTGTATCTTGGAACCACGAACAGTTGGATCTACGAATCAACGGATGGTGGCTCTTCCTGGCATCGTCTGTCCCGGCTCGACGACCATGACGATCTGATTGTTGACCATATCCTCGTCGATCGC
>DASSHM010000188.1:0-16529 GCA_035692885.1 Occallatibacter sp. | reverse complement strand
ATCCTGGCCGTGTACCGGCTGGGCGCGTTCATTCCAACGCCGGGCGTGAACACGAAGCAACTGGAGCTGCTCTTTAACATGCAGAATGGGTCGGCCCTTGGCCTGATGGACCTGTTCGGCGGCGGCAACCTGCGCCGCATGACCATCTTTGCCCTGGGCATCATGCCCTACATTACCGCGTCAATCATCTTTCAATTGCTGACGGTGGTGTACGAGCCGCTGGCGCGGATGCAAAAGGAAGGCGAGCTGGGCCAGCGCAAGATTACCCAGTGGACCCGCTACGTGACCGTGATTCTGGGCGTGGTGCAGTCGATTGGCATCGCGGCGATTTTGACCAAGCAGGGACTGGTGATGCACCCGGGCATCGGCTTCAGCCTGATGACGGTGCTGACGCTGACCGCCGGCACCACATTCATCATGTGGCTGGGCGAGCAGATTACCGACCGCGGCATTGGCAACGGCATGAGCCTGCTGATCTTCGCGGGCATTGTCGCGGGCCTTCCGAACGGCGTGGGCGACCTGGTGCAGAAGGTGCAGACCGATGCGTGGGGCTCATTCACCATCATGGCCATCATCATCCTGCTGGTGTGCATGATCGCGGTGGTCGCGTTTATCGTGTGGGTGGAGCGCGCGGAGCGGCGCATCCCCATCCAGAGCGCGCGGCGCATCGTGGGACGGCGCATGATGGGCGGGCAGTCGAGCCATCTGCCGCTGAAGGTGAACTCGGGCGGCGTGATGCCCATCATCTTTGCCAGTTCGATTCTTTCGGCTCCGCTTTTGTTCGGCCAGGTGGACTGGGTGCAGAACAACAAGCTGCTGGAACCCATCATGCAGGCCATCCAGCCGGGCTATCCGTGGTATGTGTTCCTGAACGCGCTGGGGATTATTTTCTTCGCGTATTTCTACGTCTCGATCATCATGAAGCCGGATGACATCGCGGACAATTTCCGCAAGTCGGGCTCGTTCATCCCCGGCATCCGTCCCGGCAAGCGCACCTCGGACTTCATCAACGACATCCTTACCCGGATTACGCTGGTGGGCGCCATCTATCTCATTCTGGTGCAGATGATTCCGACCTTCCTGATCTCGGGCATCCGCTTTGACAAGTTCTGGCTCATCGGCAGGGTGTTTGAGAGTCTTCCCACGTGGGCGATCCACGGGCTGGGGGTCAACTTCTACTTCGGCGGCACCTCGCTGCTGATTGTGGTGGGTGTCGCGATGGACACCATCAACCAAGTTGAATCGCAGCTGATTATGCGCCATTATGATGGCTTCTCTCCGCGTTCCGGACGCATACGCGGCAGGAAGACGTGGTAATGCCATCAATCTCAACCGTTGAAGAAAGTGACCCGGTGATGACGCGCAAGGCAGGCCCGGGTCCCATTCTATTGCTGGGCGTGCCCGGTTCGGGCAAGGGGACCCAGGCGAAGGAACTGGTTAAGCTGTGGGGCATCCCGCAGGTCTCGACAGGAGACCTGCTCCGCGCCAATGTGGCGCAGTCCACTCCCCTGGGACTGGCGGCCAAGGTGTTGATGGACCGGGGCGATCTGGTGCCAGACCCGGTGGTGGACGAGATGGTGGCCCAGCGGCTGCGGGAGCCGGACACGGACCGGGGATTCATTCTGGACGGTTTCCCCCGCACCCTGCCCCAGGCGAACTGGCTGGACGGATGGCTGGAAGAGCATTCCTCTCAGGGACTTCCGGTGGTTGCTGTGGGTATCCGGGTGGATTATAATCAATTATTGCGCCGTATTACGGGGCGCAGGAACTGTCCAGTCTGCCAGCGCATTTACAACATCTATCTCAACCCGCCGCGGAAGGCGGGGTTTTGTGATGTGGAAGGCGCCGCGCTGGCCCAGCGAGCAGACGATACGGAGCAGGTATATTCGGAGCGTATGCGCGCTTACGCCTCGCAGACTGCGCCCGTAGTGGAGCACTACCGGGAAGTAGGCCGGTATGCCGAGGTGGATGGGGATCAGCCGATTGCGACGGTCGCGTCGGCCATTGTTACCGCCGTCGAGCGGCTGCGGACGTCAGGCAGCCGGTAGGCGGTTTTTGCGCGCACGGGCGCGCTGGAAACGGATTGGCAAGGTGGCGGTGGTACTGAAGTCGTCAGTGGAGATCGAGAAGATGCGCCGCGCGGGCAAGGTGGTCCGCGAGGTGCTGGAGCTGGTGCGTGGCATGGCGAAGCCCGGCGCGACCACGCTCGATCTGGAAAAGGCGGCGGAGGCAAGGATTGCGGCGCTGGGCGCCAAGCCGGCATTCAAGGGGTATCACGGTTTCCCCTGCGTGCTGTGTACATCCATCAACAGTGAAGTGGTGCACGGCATTCCGTCGAAGAAGCGGGTTCTCAAGGAAGGCGACATCGTTTCAGTCGATTGCGGGGCGGTGGTGGACGGGTACTTTGGCGACGCGGCGATAACGGTTCCGGTGGGCTCGAAGATCGCGGCCAGCACTGACCGGTTGCTGCGGGTGACGGAGACCTCGCTGCATACGGCGATTGCCGTGGTGAAACCGGGGGCGACCCTGGGCGACATTGGCGCCGCGGTGCAGGGCGTGGTGGAGGCCGAAGGGTTCTCGGTGGTGAGGGACTTTGTGGGGCATGGCATCGGGTCGCAGATGCACGAGGAGCCGCAGGTGCCGAACTTTGGCGAGGCAGGACACGGGATGAAGCTGCGCGCCGGCATGGTGCTGGCGATTGAGCCGATGGTGAACGCCGGCAAGCCCGAGGTGAGGGTGTTAAAGGACGGGTGGACGGCGGTAACCGACGACGGAAGCATGAGCGCTCATTTTGAACATACGGTGGCGGTGACCGACACCGGAGCAATGATTCTGACCGACTGACAGTCGGCATAACCGGCCGGAGCCGTGAAGAGTGGCCCGGCAGAAGCGGAAAACAGTTTGTCGAAGGAAGATGCGATTGAGGTCATGGCAACGGTGATTGAGACGCTGCCCAATGCCCTGTTCAAGGTCAAGCTTGAGAACGATCACGAGGTTCTGACCCACGTTTCGGGGAGGATGCGCAAGAATTTCATCCGCATTCTGCCCGGGGACCGCGTGGCCGTGGAGCTGAGCCCGTACGACCTGAATCGCGGACGGATTGTGTTCCGGTACAAGTAGGAGAATCAAGCACTCGCGCGGGGTTGCGCGCGCGGAGAAGGGCAGCAGCAGATGAAGGTTCGAGCCTCAGTAAAGAAGATTTGCGCCAAGTGCAAGGTCATCCATCGCCGCGGAGTAGTGCGGGTGATCTGCGAGAACTCAAAGCATAAGCAGCGCCAGGGCTGAGCCCCGGCATCCGCGGAACACTCCAGCGCCGGAAGGCAAGGGGCTAGTTAGCTTGAGTCAAGGCTTGCGTTGAACCCCGGAGCAACCGCATAACCCGTGCGAACCGGCCGAGGCCGGAGGCACACAACCCGCAGCAGCAAAGGAACAGGCATGGCACGTATTGCTGGCGTTGATCTGCCCCGCAACAAGCAGGTCCGGATCGCGCTCACGTACATTTTCGGGATCGGCAATCCGCGCGCGCGGATGATTCTGGACAAGGCGAATGTTGACGCCTTCAAGAAGGTCCAGGATCTCGGCGAGGACGAGGTGAACCGCATCCGCCAGGTGATTGAGGACGAAGGGGAAGTCGAGGGCGATCTGCGCAAGGACGTCTCGATGCACATCAAGCGCCTCATTGACATCCAGAGTTATCGCGGCACGCGGCACCGGCGCTCCCTGCCGGTGCGCGGCCAGCGGACCCATACTAATGCCCGCACCCGCAAGGGACCCCGCAAGGGAACGATTGCCGGGAAGAAGAAAGCGACGGCGAAGACCTAATGGCAAAGGCACAAGGCGCGGCCGGAAAGACCGGCAAGACCAAGAAGTTCAAGAAGCGCGAGCGCAAGAATGTTCCGTTCGGCATTGCGTACATTCAGGCCTCGTTCAACAACACCATCGTCACCATCACCGACCAGATGGGCAACACGCTGAGCTGGAAGAGTTCCGGCTCGCTGGGTTTCAGGGGATCGCGGAAGGGCACGCCGTTCGCGGCGCAGCAGGCGGCATCGAATGCAGCCGGCATGGCGCGCGACCACGGCGTGCGCGCGGTGGACGTACGCGTCGCCGGCCCGGGATCGGGCCGCGAGTCGGCCATTCGCGCACTGGCCGCCGCGGGCATTGATGTGCGCTCCATCCGCGATGTGACGCCGGTGCCGCACAACGGCTGCCGTCCGCCGAAGCGGCGCAGAGTGTAAACAGACTTGAGTTGATCCGCGGCCGTCTGTGCTTCAGACAGGCAGAGCTGAGCGGGTTGTGGAAGGAAACAGGGCCGGGAGGAAGCGCCATCCGGACGCGTAAACCGGCCGTCATCCGAAGTCAGGAGAAGAAATGGCACGTTATACCGGAGCAGTCTGCCGCCTTTGCCGCCGCGAAGGCACCAAGCTATTTTTGAAGGGCGCCAAGTGCACGTCGGATCGTTGCCCCCTGGAGAAGCGCAATTTTCCCCCGGGGCAGCACGGCAAGGACCGCAAGGCCAAGATTGTGGGCTATGGCCTGCAACTGCACGAGAAGCAGAAGGCCAAGCGCATCTACTTCACCCTGGAAGGCCAGTTCCGCGAGTACTACGAAAAGGCCAACCGCGCCACCGGCGTGACGGGCGAACTGCTCATCCAGCAACTGGAGCGCCGCCTGGACAATGTTGCATTCCGGCTGGGCTTCGCCATGTCGCGCCGTCAGGCCCGGCAGGTGGTGCGCCACGGCCACGTGACGGTGAACGGGCGCAAGGTCAACATTCCTTCGTATCAGGTGAGTGTGGGCGACGAGGTCGCCATTCGCGAGAGCGCCAGGAAAATGATCATTGTTGAGCAGGCCGCACAGTATGCGGCACAAAACCCCATACCGGCCTGGCTTGAAGCCAATTTTGAGAATCTGTCGGGCCGCATCCTGAGCCTGCCGACCCGCAAGGACGTGAACCTGCCGGTGAACGAGCAGCTCATCGTCGAACTGTATTCGAAATAGGCAGCACCGCCGGACTGCGGACCGCAGGCCGGATATTCCAACCGAAGGAGAACTTGCGCGGCCGCCGCAAAATGCATCGCGGCGCATTTGCCACGCGGGAAACGAGAGAAAGCTATGTTGTGGAGAGGATTTCAGAAGCCGAAGCGCCTGGCAGTGGATGCCGAGACGCTTACCGACACCTACGGCAAGTTCAGCGCACAACCTTTTGAGCGCGGCTTTGGCACCACCATCGGCAATGCGCTGCGGCGCACCCTGCTCAGCTCAATCGAGGGCGCGGCCGTTACCGCCACCCGGATTGAAGGCGTGCTGCACGAGTTTCAGTCCATCCCCGGAGTGGTGGAAGACGCCACCGACATCATCCTGAATCTGAAGCAGGTGCCGTTCAAGCTTTCCGGCGATGGCCCCAAGGCGCTTTATCTGCGTGCCGACCACCCCGGAGTTGTGACCTCGGGCATGATTGAGGCTGACGGCGACGTTGAGATTCTGGACAAGAACGTGTACATCGCCACCGTTTCGGAAGGCGGCCGCCTGGATATGGAGATGCGCCTGAAGCGCGGGCGCGGCTACATCTCGGCCGATAAGAACTTCGACGCGGACCTGGGCCTTGGCTTTATTCCGGTGGACTCGGTTCACTCTCCCGTACGCCGGGTGAACTACCTGGTGGAGGCGGCGCGCCTGGGACAGATTACCGACTATGACAAGCTGACCCTGGAAGTGTGGACCAACGGAGCCGTGCTGCCGGCCGACGCCGTGGGCCTGGCCGCGAAGCTGCTAAAGGATCACATGAACATCTTCATCAACTTTGAAGAGGAGATTGAAACCGAGGCACGCAGCGATGAGGGCCGCGTGCTGCTGCGCAACGACAACCTGAATCGCTCAGTAGAGGAGCTGGAACTTTCAGTCCGCAGCTACAACTGCCTGAAGAATGCGAATATCCAGACGATCGGCGAGCTGGTGCAAAAGACCGAAGCCGAGATGCTCAAGACCAAGAACTTTGGCCGCAAGAGCCTGAACGAGATCAAGGAGATTCTTGCGCAGATGGGGCTCTCGCTGGGGATGAGGATTGACGAGAACGGCAACGCGGTACCGGGGCCGACGAGCATTCCGCCCGCCGCCGCGCTGGCTGCCAGCTATGGCCGCTTTGACGAGGATGAGCCACTGGATTCAGTCGATCTGCAATTGCCCACGGAGACGGAGAACTTCTAAGGCAGCGAGATTGCGTTGTCAACCAAGTCTGGGCGCTCCGCGTCTCCGCAGCGGGACGCGGGCCCCGCAAGCGAAATTTTTTTGAAAGTGAGTTTGCACCATGCGCCACCGCAATGCAGGATTCAAGCTCGGACGCAACACCAGCCACCGCCGCGCGCTGCTGCGCAACCTGGTAACGTCCATCATCGTGGAAGACCGCGTGGAGACAACCGTGGCCAAGGCCAAGGCAGTTCGTCCGCACGTGGAAAAGATGATTACCCTGGGCAAGAAGGGTGATCTGCACTCACGCCGGCAGGCACACGCATTTCTCCAGACGGATGCCGCCGTCACGCGGCTGTTTGAGACTGTCGCGCCGCGCTATGGCGACCGCCAGGGAGGCTATCTGCGCATCGTCCGCACCGGATTCCAGAAGGGCGACGGCGCGGAGAAGGCCTTTATCGAGCTGCTTGGCTCAGAACAGACGCTCGAGGTGAAACGCCAGAAGCGCGCTGACGTGAAGGCCAAGAAGCGGGCGGAACTGGAGAAGCAACTGGAAGAGGCCAAGAAGGAAGAGGGCGGCGAAGAGGCCGCCTGAGCAGAGACCGGCACTCACGCTGAGGAGCAAAGCTTCTTCCGGCGCTGAAAAATGGACGGGCGCATCTCTTTGGGGATGCGCCTGTTTGTTTTTGCATGCATTGATTCAGCAGGAGCAAGCGAGTGAATAGCGGAACCGCCGCGGCATATTCTGCGCGAGTGTGGCTTGGTTGCGGAGTGCAGCATCACCGCTCCCCGCGGCCGCATGGACTTCAGGGCATCGGCGTTGGGACACAGCAACGCAGGGAAAGCTTCAGGCCTGGTGAACCAGCTTTTGCGGCCGGAAGATGCGCAGGATGGCGAAGAGGAGAAGTTGCAGGGTAAATGCACCCGCGCAGTCGATGAGCACGTCGAAGGGCGAGCCGGTGCGTGCGGTGAGGAAGCGCTGGTGCAGTTCATCGGCGCCGGCCACCAGCCCCGCGCCAAGTACTGCGAGCATGGTGTCCTGCAGGAACGTGGAGCGCGGCAGGGTGAGCCACCAGGCGCGCAGCCATAGGATGCCGAAGGCTCCGTAGCCGAAGAAGTGCATGCTTTTGCGGATGAAGAAGTGGATATGCCTCCATCTCCAGTCGCTGACCTGACCGAAGATGTGCTCGTACACCCAGCGGAAGGGGCCGCTGGTATCGGCGGAGCTGAAAAGATTGGAGGATGTAAAGGCAATGAGCGCGGTGCCAAGGATGACGGGCCACCAGGCATAGAGCCAGGGACGGGCGTCCCGCTGTCTGGGCTTTGCAGAATCCATGTATATGGCGGCCCTTCCCGTCCGCACGTCCGTTTTGAATGGACTACTCGACGTGATAATTGGGTGCTTCGCGGGTGATGATGACGTCGTGGACGTGGCTTTCTCTGAGGCCGGCGCCCGAGATACGGACGAAGCGGGAGTTTTGCTGGAGCTCCTGAATGGAGTTGCAGCCGAGGTAGCCCATGCCGGAGCGCAGTCCGCCAACGAGCTGGTAGATCATCGCTTCGAGCGGTCCGCGATAAGGCACCCTGCCCTCGATTCCCTCGGGAACGAATTTGCCCAGCCGATTCTGTCCGCTGCGCTCGCGCTGCACCACGCTCTCGTTGCCGTTGTCGGCGCTGTCGAGGTCGGCGCTGGACTGGAAGTATCGCTCGCCGGAGCCCTGGCTCATGGCGCTGAGCGAGCCCATGCCGCGATAGGTCTTAAAGCTGCGGCCCTGGTAAAGGATGGTCTCGCCGGGGCTCTCATCCACGCCAGCAAACAGGGAGCCGATCATGACCGAGCTGGCGCCGGCGGCTATCGCCTTGGTGATTTCGCCGGAGTACTTGATGCCGCCGTCGGCGATCACGGGGATGCCCCGCTCGTTCGCGGCTCGCGCCGACTCGGCGATGGCCGTGATCTGAGGCATGCCCGCGCCGGTGACCATTCGCGTGGTGCAGATGGAGCCCGGCCCGATGCCGACCTTGATGGCGTCGGCGCCGGCGTCAATGAGCGCCAGCGCGCCGTCATAGGTGGCCACGTTGCCGGCCAGCACGGCGACGGAGGGAAAAAGCTTCTTCACTTCGCGGATGGCCTCAAGCACGCGAGTGGAGTGGCCGTGGGCAGAATCAATGGCCAGGACATCCACACGGTTGCGCACCATCTCGGCAGCGCGCTCCAAAAAGTCTCCGGTGGCGCCCAGAGCAGCACCCACGCGCAGGCGGCCCTGCTCGTCCTTGCTGGCATGGGGATACTTCAGCTTCTTCTGGATGTCCTTGACGGTGATCAGGCCCCTCAGATTGTACTGGTCGTCCACAACCAGGAGCTTTTCGACCCGGTGCTGGTGGAGAATCAGCTCCGCTTCCTCGAGCGTGGTGCCAACGGGCACGGTGATGAGATTTTCGCGTGTCATCACGTCGCCGACGGGAATGTCGGTGCGGGTCTCGAAGCGGAGGTCGCGGTTGGTGAGGATGCCGACCAGCTTCCTCTCGCGGGTGACGGGCACGCCGGAGATCTTGTATCGCCGCATGACCTCGAGAGCGTCCGCGATCAACTGGTCAGGTCCGATGGTGACCGGATCGACGATCATGCCGCTCTCAGAGCGCTTGACCTTGTCGATTTCGCCGGCCTGCTCGGCGATGGTGAGGTTGCGGTGCACGATGCCGATGCCGCCGAGCTGGGCCATGGCAATGGCCATCCGCGATTCGGTCACGGTGTCCATGGCGGCGGAGAGGAGAGGCGTGTTGAGCTTGATGGTGCGGGTGAGCTGCGTCTGCGTGCTGGCCTGCGCGGGCACCACGTCACTGTGGGCGGGGACCAGCAGCACGTCGTCGAAGGTGAGAGCTTCAGGGAGAGCATTCAATAACATGGCGGTTGGATGCGCTGGACCAAGCCGGAGATTGCATCCTCCATTTCGGCGGGCGCTTTGAACCATTGTAGCGGAGGGGCCGCACCCGGCTGGCGGCTGCGCGGAAATCCAGCCTTCGAAGATAGCGGCACGGAAGTTCGCGGGCGGAGTGGCCCGGCAGCTAAATCAGCCCAAGTTGGCGCGCAACGCGTGCTGTAATCCGCATGGTGACGCGCTCCTCAATGCCCAGGGTAATGATCATCCGCCAGCCGAGCAGGGTCTGCCGCTCGCCGAGCTTGACCTCGCTCCATGGGATCCGGAGCGGTGGATGGCCAAAGCGGCAAGGGAGCGCGGCCGAGATGAAAAGAGCCTCCCGGGCCGAGGACAGGCGAAGCAGGCCGGGGTAGAAGCCCAGTGTGCTCATCGTAATCAAGTGGGAAAAGGCCCCCGAGTCCAGTGTGTCGCTGGCGGGCTCCTCCCTTTTGCGAAAGCGATCAATCAGCGTGTGCCAGCCGCTGACAAAGCTCATCGTCAAGCTGGCCAGCAGCCAGAGGACAATGCAGGTAGCCAGAACAATGGCCCAATGCAAGTGCTGCAGATCAAGGATTATTGCCGGCACCGCACACCCCTGTTCATGACGCTCCTTTGTGGAACCTATACATCTTAGCCTCTGCAAAGACCCAATCGCCGTCAAACCCCGACCGGGTAGGGTTTTGCGCTGGACTCCTCCGGATTGGCGCCACCTGTACGCCAACGGTCGAAGCGTCCCTGAAGCAGGCTCATGAGGCCCGTGTACCAGTAGCCGACGACGAAGAGGATGAGAAATGGAGCGGTGAAAAAGTTCTGATTGGCAAACGTGTAGAGGATGGCCACGAAGAACCATGCTCCAAGAGCGAGCTCAATCCACGGCGCCAGCACCAGGCGCTTGCGGTATTTGGCTGCCTGCGACTTTTCGCCCTTTTTGGCGACGCGGTACTTGGGCGTGCGCACAAAGGCGCTCTTGATGCCCAGCAGCGCCTCCATGACGGCCTTGGTGTTGGTAACGGTGAGGCCGATGCCCAGCGCCATGAGCATGGGCAGATAGAGGAATGTCTTCTTCCAGTGGTGAGGGAAGAGCACTCGCTGGCTGGCCAGATAGAAGACGGCGATGGAAAATGTAGACGCCGCGAAGAGTGGGAAGTCGATGATGAGCATCTGAAACCATCCCTGATAAAAGCGCACGACCATGGCCGGGATCAGCAGAGCCGTCATGATGACCATGAGTGGATAGCTGAGGTTGGCGGTGAGGTGGTAGACGGCCTCCTTCTTGATGCGGCGCGGCACATTGGCCCGAAACAGCATGGGAAGAATCTTGATGCTCGTCTGGATCAGCCCCTTGGCCCAGCGGGCCTGCTGGGTTTTGAACGCCGTCATTTCGATGGGTAGCTCGGACGGGCACTCAACATCGGGCAGGTACTTGAACAACCATCCGGCCATCTGGGAGCGGTAACTGAGGTCGGTGTCCTCAGTCAGCGTATCGTGCTGCCAGCCGCCGCCATCGGCAATGGCCTGACGGCGCCACATGCCGGCGGTGCCGTTGAAGTTGAAGAAGTCGCCGGTGCGCACGCGCGCGCCATGCTCAAGCACGAAGTGGCCATCAAGCAGGATGGCCTCAATCTGGGTGAGCATGCTGTAGTCGCGGTTGAGGTGGCTCCAGCGGGTCTGCACCATGCCCACCTGGGGCTCGGCGAAGTGATGAATCACCTTCATGAGCCAGTCGGGCGGGGGAACAAAATCGGCGTCGAAGATGGCGACGAACTCACCCCGGGCCACCTTGAGCCCGGCGTCGAGGGCCCCGGCCTTGTAGCCATGGCGATTGGTGCGGTGGATATAGACGATGGGGTGGCCCATGGCGGCGTAGCGATCCACGATGCCGGAGGCGACCTCGGTGGTTTCGTCAGTGGAGTCGTCGAGCACCTGGATTTCAAGCCTGTCGCGCGGGTACTCCATGGCGCAGACGGCTTCAATCAGGCGATCGATGACGAACTGCTCGTTAAATATGGGCAACTGCACCGTAACAATGGGAAGCTCGTCAAAGTATCTGGGCGGGTCAGGATTGTAGTTCCTGCGGTACTTGTAATAGAGGTAGACAAGCGTGTAGCGGTGCATGCCATAGATGGAAAGCAGGATCATGACCGCGAAGTAAGGAAAGAGAATGGCCGCGTCAAACCAGTTCCAGTGGTAGAGACCCTTGAACGTCTGGTCGGCGTACTGCATTTTGAGGTAGTGTCTCAGGCCGTTCTGCGGAAAGGCGAGAGCCGCGGCCATGTGCTGCGGCAGCGCGGTGAGCAGGCCGTTGAAGAGATTCTGGCTGACGGTGAGGATGTCGAACAGGGCAGTGCCTCCACGGCAGATATACCAAAATTGTACGCGAACCGGGCGAGTTCAAGGCGAAATCCTGTGCCAGGAACAGGATGCGGCCGGAGCGATGCGAATCGAGTGAACCGAAGGTCAAACATACCGTGGCCGACGCCTGATTTGCCGCCTGGCGCGGCAATGGGGTAGTTTGGCTCAAGCCGGAGAGTGCCTGGGATGACCGTAGCCAATCAATCCGCCATCGCTACTGCCGCGGGCGGCAGCTTTCTGCTGGAAGACCGCTCAACGGGCGAGATTTTTACGCCTGAGGACATTAATGAGGAGCAGCGCCAGTTTGCCGCCACCGCCGAGCAGTTTGCGCGCGACGAGGTGTTGCCCGCCACCGGAGACATCGAGGCCAAGAAGCCGGGCGTGGTTGAGGCGTTGTTGCGCAAGGCGGGAGAACTGGGTCTGACCGCCGTCGATATTCCCGAGGAGTACGGGGGGATGGGGCTGGACAAGGTCAGCTCGACGCTGATTACCGATCACATCTCTGTGCTGGCGAGCTTTTCAACGGCCTACGGAGGACACATCGGCATCGCGACGCTGCCGCTGGTGTGGTATGGCACTGAGGAGCAGAAGCGCCGGTACCTGCCCCGGCTGGCGACGGCAGAGTGCATCGGCGCCTACGCGCTTTCCGAGGCCAGCTCGGGCTCGGACGCCATGAATATCCGCGCCCGGGCAACGCTCTCCCCGGACGGCTCCACCTACACCCTGAACGGCGAAAAGATGTGGATTACGAACTGCGGGTTCGCGGGCCTGTTCACGGTCTTCGCCAAGATTGACGGGGAGAAGTTTTCAGCCTTTCTGGTGGAGCGTGAGATGCCAGGCGTGAAGGTGGGAGCAGAGGAGCACAAGATGGGCATTCGCGGCTCGTCGACCTGCCCGCTGGTTCTGGAAGACTGCAAGGTGCCGGCCGCCAACCTGCTGGGCGAGCCCGGCAAGGGGCACCACATCGCGTTCAACGTGCTGAACATGGGCCGCCTGAAGCTTGGCGTGGCCTGCGTGGGAGGGGCGCGGCACGCGCTGGCGCACACCATACGCTACGCAAGGGAGAGGCAGGCCTTTGGGAAGGCGATTGCGGAGTTTGGGCTGATCCAGCGGAAGATTGCAACCGTGGCCGCGCGTCTTTACGCTGCCGAGAGCATGGTCTATCGCACCGCGGGCATGATGGACGCAGCGCTGGCGGAACTGAACGCAGAGCAGGCGCGTAATCCGCGCGAGATTCAGCGGCGCATTGAGGAGTACGCCGCCGAGTGCTCGATTGTAAAGATCTACGCATCCGAGATGCTTGGCTATGCCGCCGATGAAATGGTGGCAACGATGGGCGGCTATGGATTTGTCGAGGATTATCCGGCGGAACGCTTCTACCGGGACGCGCGCATCAACCGCATCTTTGAAGGCACCAACGAGATCAATCGGCTCATCATTACGAGCTGGATGATGAAACGTGCAGTCAGCGGGAAGCTGCCGCTGCCAGCCGCGATTAAAAAGGTCATGGACGACGTGACGCAGCCGCCCTCGTTGGATGATGGAGCGGCGGAGAGTGGCGTGCTGGCTCGCGAGGCCAGGGTTCTGGCCGCGACAAGGAAGATGGCTCTGTTCGCCGCGGGCGTCGCCAGCCAGCGGTACATGACCGCGCTTGAGGATCAGCAGGAAGTGATGGCCGATCTGGCCGACATCATCGCGCAGGTGTACGCGCTGGAGTCATCGCTGGTGCGCGCGCGCAAGCTGGCAGGCAGCGGGCGCGGCACGGCCGCCGCAGCCGCGGCGATGACCGGGTTGCTGGCGGATGAGAGCATCGCCCTGACGGAGCAGACGGCGCGGCGCGTTCTGGCTGCCTGTGGCGAGGGAGACACGCTGCGAACGCAACTGACCATTCTGCGGCGGCTGGCGCGGCATACCCCGGCCGATACAGTGGCCATGGGCCGGAACGTGGCGCGGCAGTGCATCGATTTGGAGCGCTACCCGCTTTAGCGCTTCCCGAAAGGTTGTGCCGAATCTCGGCCAAGCGGGCCCGCATCCCGTTGAACTACGGGCCGCCCTGGCAATGGTGAAACCGGTCAGGCCTTGGCGGAGGTGAGAGCGCCGAGGTCGGCGGCCACCTTCTCGGTGGTGAAGGCTTCGAGCGTATCGCCCGCCTTGATGTCGCTGAAGTTGGCAATGCCGATGCCGCACTCCATGCCGCTGGTCACTTCGCGCACGTCATCCTTGAAGCGCTTGAGGGAGCCGATTCTGCCTTTGAAGACCTGCTCGCCATCGCGCATCACCTTGACCTCGGAATCGCGGCGGAGGGTTCCATCCAGCACGCGGCAGCCCGCAATGACGCCCACCTTCGGGATTTTGAAGATGTTGACCACCTCTGCGCGGCCGAGGTAGTTTTCCTTGATGGTGGGCTCAAGCAGACCCATCATGGCGAGCCGCATCTCGTCCTGCAGTTCGTAGATGATGGAATGCAGGCGGATGTCGACGCCCTCCTGCTGCGCCAGTTCGGCGGCCTTGCGCTCAGGCCTGACGTTGAAGCCGATGATGATGGTGTTGGAGGCGGCGGCCAGAAGCACGTCGCTCTCGGTAATGGAGCCCACGCCCGAGTGAATGACCTTGACGCGCACCTTCTCGGTGGACATCTTGACCAGTGAATCCGCCAGCACCTCAACCGAGCCGGTGACATCGCCCTTGATGATGAGCGGAAGATCCTTGACGCCGGTCTGACGAATCTGCTCGGCAAGACCTTCGAGCGAAACGCGGGAGCTTTTGGCAAGCTGCGCCTCACGCTCCTTCATCTTGCGATATTGGGCGATGCTCTTGGCCTTGTCGCGATCGGCCACAACCAGAAAAGTGTCGCCAGCGTCGGGCAGGGCCTCAAGACCGAGCACCTCAACCGGGGTGGAGGGAGCGGCCTCCTGGATGCCGCGTCCGCGATCGTCGAACATGGCGCGGACCTTGCCGAAGGTATTGCCGACGATGTAGCTGTCGTTGATGCGCAGGGTGCCATCCTGCACCAGCACCGTGGCCACGGCGCCGCGGCCGCGGTCGAGCTTGGCCTCAAGCACCGAGCCGACGGCCTTGCGGCCCGGAGTGGCCTTGGGAGCCTTGATGTCGGAGACAAGGCAGATCATCTCCAGCAGCAGGTCGAGATGAAGACGCTGCTTGGCCGAGACCTCGACAAATACAGTACTGTTTTCGCCGCCTCCAGCCCACTCTTCAGGGATGAGGCCGCGGTCGGCAAGCTGCTTTTTGACGCGGTCGGGATTGGCCTCGGGCTTGTCGATTTTGTTGACAGCCACGATGATGGGGACGTCGGCCGCCCTGGCGTGGTCAATGGCCTCGAGCGTCTGCGGCATCACGCCGTCGTCGGCGGCGACCACGATCACGACTATGTCGGTAACCTTGGCGCCCCGTGCGCGCATGCGGGTAAAGGCCTCGTGGCCCGGGGTGTCGAGAAAGACGATTTCGCGCCCCGAGGCGGGAGAACCCTCCTTGGTAAAGCGCACCTTGTAGGCGCCAATGTGCTGTGTGATGCCGCCGGCTTCCCCGGCAGCCACATCGGTCTCACGAATCGCGTCAAGCAGCGAGGTCTTGCCGTGATCGACATGGCCCATGACGGTGACCACCGGGGCGCGGGGAACCTCCAGCTCCTCGGTGTTGTCCGCTTCAAGAACCTCTTCGATGGCCTGGTTAGCCAGCTCCTCTTCATAGCTGATGACGGTGGCGGCCGCGCCGAATCTGGCGGCGACCTCCTTGACCATCTCCGCGTCAAGCGACTGGTTGACGGTGACAAAGACGCCGCGCATGAGCAGAGTGGCAATCAGATCCTTGGCGCGAGTCTCGAGCTTCTCCGCGAGGTCCTTGACGCTGATGCCCTCGGTGACGGTGATCTCGCGCGTGATGGGCACGGGCTCGTTGCTGACCGGTCCCGCTCCGCCGAAGCGCGGCGGCGGAACGAAGCCCTTCATCGGGCCTTCCTTGGTCTTTGGATACTGCTGGCGTCCACCGCGTCCCTTGGGTGGCGTGCGCTGAGCGCGCGGCGCTTCACCCGGAGGCGGCGTCGCCATTCCCGGGCCGGGACGTGCGCCAAAGCCGGGACGGACGCCAAAACCAGGGCGCGCGCCGAAGCCTGGACGGCCTGCGGGAGCGCCCTGACCCGGCGCGCCGGCATACCCGCCTGGCGCTGTGCGCGTGGGGTGCTTGGGCCGGGGGCCGCCGGCATATTGGCCGGGTGTGGCGGGACGGGTGCCGAAGTTGCCGGCTGGCCGGCGGTCAAAGATGGGCTTGCCACGCTGCAGGCCGGCGTGCGCGGCCGGCGCCGGTCCCGGCGCGGCCGGAGGAGCCTTGTAGACAGGCCGGGGGCCCGTCTGCGGCATCACGACCCGGCGAATCGGTGGAGCGGGAGCCGCCTGTGGCTCGGCGGGCGTAGGCAGTGCTGGAGTTGCGGATGCAGCCCCGGTCGCCTGCTCATGGACGGCAGCCGTGACTTCGGCAGCGGTATGAGGGGCTGCTTCGGGAGCAACCGCTGGAGTGGCGGAAATCTCGGGGACGGCGGAAGCTTCGGGCGGCGCATGCGTTTCGCGAGCTGACTGCCTGGCTGGAGATGCCTGCTCGGCGGGCGCGGCTTCGCGCGCCGGTGGCTTGACCACCACGGCCACGGCGGGCGGTGCGGCGGCCGCAACAGCGGGACGGGCATGGCCGGCGGGCGCCTTGGCAACCACAGGACCGGCCGGCGGCTTGGAGGCGATGGCCGGAGGGGGCGCCGCAACCACAACAGGCGGGGCCTGACGCTGCTGGGGAACGACCTTGCGCGGCTCGGGGCGCGCCTTCGCCGGCGGAGCCGAGGCAGCGGGCGCAGCGGCCTCGGGCGCCTTGGCCGCAGGCTTGACGGTGGCCGCCGCGGCTGGGCGTGAAGCAGCGCGGCCGCGCTTGGCTTCGGCCTCGTCCTCCTGCTTTTTGGCCAGAATCGCCTTCATCACGTCGCCGGGCTTGGAAACGTGGGAGAGATCAATCTTGGGCGTGATGGCATTCTTGGCGGCACGGGAGGCACCG
The DNA here is from genome assembly GCA_035692885.1 of Occallatibacter sp. Lineage (GTDB taxonomy): Bacteria > Acidobacteriota > Terriglobia > Terriglobales > Acidobacteriaceae > Telmatobacter. The sequence continues at coordinate 27 of DASSHM010000188.1, read as the reverse complement.
CTCGCGCGGCCCGCCGGACGCGCGGAA
>DASSHM010000187.1:0-22507 GCA_035692885.1 Occallatibacter sp. | reverse complement strand
GCGGAAAGATGCCGAGACCGCCGATGCGCTCCTCCGAGTCCTGGTACTGAGCGAGCGACATGGTGGCGGCGGGGGAGAATGCGAAGGCGTGGTCAAGCAGCGCCGGCGAGACGCGTGGCGTGGGCTCGGCGCGAACCGCTGCGATGAAGGGCTTGTTGACGCGGTTCCAGTATTTAAGCGCGGCCGCGGTGTTGCCCTGAAGGAAGTAGATGGTGGCGAGAAAGTTGTTGGCGTAGGCGTCGCCGGGCGCGAGCTTGAGCGCTTGACGCAACAGGCGCGCGGCGCGCGGGTAGTCTTTCCGGCTGTAGGCGATGCCGGCGAGCTCGATGGGGAATCTGGGATCAGTGGGGGCGAGACGGCCGCCAGCCTGAAGAGCCGCGCCTGCCTCCTGCCATTGGCCAAGATGCGCCAGCGCAAGGCCGTAGTCGTAGTTCATCTGCGCCGTGCGGGCATGCGCCGGCGCGAGAAGCCGCACAACCTGCCGCCACTGCTGATTTGCGATGAGCTGGTCGGCCGTCTGCACGGTGGAAAGCTGAGGCGGAGACGATTGCGCATGTACAGCCGGGCACAGGAAGCATGTGACGAAGCACAAAGCAAAAACCGGCTGCAAGAACAGGAGATGGAGGATTGGGCGGCGCTCACGCGCACGGTGATGTTGCCGGTCATGGATTCTCCGCAGTTTGCCGCACTGACGCACGTCATCTTGCCGTGCCGTGGGCGGGCACGGCGAGGAGAGTCCAGTCGTCAGTCGCCTTCCACTCGCGTTCAAACTGCGCGCGATCCTCCTTGAGGAGCTTGCGTTGCGCGGGGTCGTTGAGGAGAACGATCTGGCGCGTCTCATCCAGCCCGGCAACGACGACATAGTGGAGCGAGGGATCTGAGGCGGGCCTGAGCGCGGCGATGAGTGGGCGGCCTTTGCGCAGATGCTCCGCGAGCATGGCCCAGTCGCCGCGGAAGGCGAAGGCGCGGTAGCCGTGCTGCTGGAGGTAACGGAGCATTGCCGATGCATAGATGCCATGCGCCGCGCTGGAGTAGAGAGCGTGCAGGATGTAGTCCGCGTTGGCCGCGCTGCCGGGCGGCGCGCCCTGCTGCCGCTGCCAGTACTGCATGACCATGGCAATACTGGCCGCCCCACAGCCGTCGCTGGTCTGCCGGACAAAGGGTACATCAAGCCAGACGCCGGGAGCGGAGGCAAACGCGGATGCGCAGAGCGCAAGGCCGAAAACCATGGTCCTGCATGCGCCGCGCGGCATCCAGGCACCTCTCAATGCACGGCGACGATGATAAGAATCAGGGCCGCAATGGCGACAATGATGAGCAGGAGATCGTGGTTGTCGATGGTGCCGGCCGCAAAGTCCTTCTGCGCGTTGCTGGCGCGCGCCGCCAACTGAGCCACCTCTGCATCGCTCAGTCCGGCGACCGCGTTCGTCACCTGGTGGGGATTCATATGGGCTGACTCGATGGCCTGCCGGGCCTGTGCCGAGGAGAGGAAGCCGTTGAGGGTTTCAAGGTTCTGCTGCCGCGCGTGCGAGGCATTGACGGCGGCGCTGGTGAGGTCTGAAGGGCTGACAAGGTGATCAGCCGGCTGCGCGAGTGCGGCTTGAGGAACGGCAACGACCGCGGTGAGGGTTGCTGCCGCAATGGCGCTGAGAAACTTCTTTGCGTCAGAGTGCATACCGTGCATCCTCCGGAGGAGTTTGGAATGGGCCGGTGCGATGACGACGGTTCCGGCCCTGACATGATCGTATCGTACCGCAGCGCGTGCTCCTGAACGCGATGCCATCCTCCTGGCCAGTTCAACCTTGGTAACCCCGCCGGGCCGGACCGCAGACAACGAATTTGCCGCGGTCCTCCACAGTTTCATTGGCCCGCGGCGCCTGCCATTGGCATCCTCTGGCCGTATGCTCAATAGAGACTCCATGTCAGATTTTGCCCAGACCGTGAAAGCACAGGCCGACATCGTCAAGGTGATCGAGGGATACATCCGTCTGCGCAAGGCGGGCGCGCAGAACTACAGCGGCCTGTGCCCGTTTCACAAGGAGAAATCACCGTCGTTCAGTGTGCATGCGGTGCGGCAGTTCTACCACTGCTTCGGGTGCGGGGTGTCCGGCGACGTCTTCAGCTTTGTCGGGAAGATTGAGAACGTGAGCTTTCCCGAGGCGGTGAGGATTGTGGCGCAGAAGTGCGGCATCGCGCTGCCCAAACGGGAGTTCAGCTCGCCGGAGCAGGCCGCCGAAGCACGGCTGCGGGTCAAGCTGCTGGAGCTGCACGAGACGGCGGCGGCGTGGTTTGAGGAGCAGCTGCGCGGGCCGGAGGGGGCGCTGGCGCGGGAGTATCTTGCCGGACGCGGGCTGGCGCCGGAGGGAATGAAGACCTTCAGGATCGGGTACGCGCCGGACAGCTTTCATGCCTTGCGCGACCGGCTGAGCGGCATGGCAGACGAGGCCACGCTGCGTTCGAGCGGGCTGTTCAGCGCCAAGGAACAGGGTGACGGGAGAGAGGGACCGCTATATGACAGGTTCCGGAAGCGGGTGATGTTTCCGATCGCCAACGAGAGTGGGCGGGTGATTGCCTTTACGGCGCGGACGCTGGAAAGCGGCGACAGGGCGGGGCCCAAGTACATCAACTCGCCGGAGACACCGCTCTACCAGAAGGGGCAGGTACTCTTCAATCTGGACAAGGCGAAGACGGCCATCCGCCAGATGGAGTTTGCGTTGCTGGTGGAGGGGCAGATGGACTGCATCAGCGTGTATCTGCGGGGCATTCAGAATGTGATTGCGACCAGCGGCACGGCGTTTACCGAGCATCAGGTGGCCATCCTCAAGCGGCACACGTCGAACCTGGCGGTAAATTTTGACCCCGACACGGCAGGGGCCAACGCCGCGGAAAAGTCGATTGCACTGCTGACCGAAGAGGGCTTCAACATCAAGATTGTGACGCTGGAGGATGGGCTGGATCCGGACCGATTTATTCGTGAGCGGGGGCTGGAAGCCTACACGGCGGCGGTGCGGGCGGCGCGGCGGCAGGCGGACTACCTGATTGAACGGGCGCGGCAGATGTTTCCGGGGGCAAACGCGGAGCAGAAGGTAAAGGCCTTGAATTACCTGCTGCCGCACATCCGGCGGATTCCGGAGAAGCTGGCGCGGGACCAGTTTGCCCACGATGCGGCGCAGAAGCTGGGCATCGACTCAGCGGTGCTGCGGGAGGAGCTGCGCCAGGCGGCCCTTAAGCGCCGGGACCGCGTGGAGGCAAGGACCACGGGGCTGACGGAGGTGGAGCGGGTGCTGCTGCGGGCGCTGGCGATTACCGACGCGGACCACGCCGAGGCGCGGCGTATCGCAGCCGAAGCCGTGACGAAGCAACCGCAATGGTTTGAGTCACTTGGATCGTTTGCAGCGCTTGAAGCGCTAGCCATCCGCGAGGCGAGGGATCCCATGGATGCGGTGGAGGATGCGGGGCAAAGGGCATTGCTGGCCGAGGCGCTGCTGGCCGAAACGGAGCCGCCAACGGCCACGGCGGTGGCGGGTTCGGTGGCGAGCCTGCAACGGCGCGAGATGGAGAGCCGGGTGAGAGCACTGCGGGATGAGATTTCAGAGGCGGAGCGCCGCGGAGACTTGGCGGGGGTGGCGGTGCTGACGCAGCAGAAGCTGGAGCTGGACCGGGCCCTGAGACAGGTGCGGAACCCGGGAGCGGAGCGCTGATTGAGGCGAGGGCGGAAGGGCTAAACCGTTCAATCCCTGCGTCCAATCTGCCGCCGGGGCGTCTAATTTAACAGAGGAACAGGGCGGGCGAGTCGAGCAGCACAGGCCAGGACCCAGGACCGCATGCGCGCATGGCGTTTACCAGTAAGCGTCACGGAAGGAATCAGCCTTGGCGATGGGCGTGTGGTCTGTGGTAATCTATTGATCTCTGTAAGGATGCGCGCCCCTACTGCCCCACACATGAGCCGCGGCTCGCGGGCGACCAGGCGAAACCTGAAGCGCGGCATCCGACTCCGAGCGATTACCAGAAACCGCAGATTGATGCGGGTTACTGCAGCCATGCCATCACGCGCGGGCGGGTTTCCAATGTGGATTCCCCGGTTGCGCGAGAAGCCGGGCTGGACCGGTGCGCGAGCAGGCGCAGAAAAAATTTGCCCGTGACAGGAGCAGGACTACTTTGGCGATAAATGAAAAATTCGAACAGGACATTGACAGCCTGATCGAGGCCGGCAAGGAGAAGGGCTATCTCACCTACAGCGATGTGAACGAAATGCTGCCGGAGGAGATGGGGTCGGCCGACGACCTGGACGATCTGATCACAACCATCGGAACCCAGGGAATCGATCTGCTGGACGGGCCGAAGTTTGGCCAGGAGAAGGATTTCGACCTGGAAGAGGGCGAGGACGTTGAGCTGGACCTGACGCCCGGCACGCTGGAAAAGACGAATGACCCGGTACGCATGTATCTGCGCGAGATGGGCACGGTGCCGCTGCTGACGCGCGAAGGCGAGGTGGAGATTGCCAAGCGCATCGAGCGCGGGCAGATGCGCGTGATGAAGGCGATTTCGCGCTCTCCGATTGTGATTCGCGAGATTGTGGCGCTGGGCGAGGACCTGAAGCGCGGCGTCCGCAACGTGAAGGACGTGGTCGTCTTTGACGAGGAGGAGCTGACTGAAGAGGTGGTGCAGGCGCGTGTTCGCGCCACGGTGAGCCGCATTGACGCGCTGCTGAAGCACCAGAAGAAGATTGCCCAGCATGAGGAGAAACAGGCCGCCTTTACCAGCAAGACGAGCGCCAGAGAGACGCGGCGCACGCGCTGGGCGCTGGCGCGGGAGAAGGTATACGTTTCGCGTATTGTGCGGGAGTTGAAGTACACCCCGATGGAGCGCAAGCGGCTGCTGGACCGGGTGAACAAGACGGTTGACACGATGCGGACGCTGGAGAGGCAGATCCGCTCGCTCGAACAGAAATATGATGCCAGCAAGAGCGACGAGCTGAAAAAGGAGTACCGGCGCCAGCAGAAGAACTGCAAGGCCGACCTCGAAAAGATCGAGGTGGACGCGGACGTTTCCATCGCGGAGCTGAAACGCACGCAGCGCGAGATGATCCAGGGCGACATGGACGCGGAACAGGCCAAGCGCGAGCTCATTGAGGCCAATCTGCGCCTGGTGGTGTCAATTGCGAAGAAGTACACCAACCGCGGACTGCAGTTTCTGGACCTGATTCAGGAGGGCAACATTGGCCTGATGAAGGCAGTGGACAAGTTCGAGTACCGTCGCGGCTACAAGTTTTCGACCTACGCAACGTGGTGGATCCGTCAGGCGATTACGCGCGCCATTGCGGACCAGGCGCGCACCATTCGCATCCCGGTGCACATGATCGAGACCATCAACAAGCTCATCCGCACCAGCCGGCAACTGGTGCAGGAACTGGGCCGCGAGCCTTCGAGCGAAGAGATTGCGCGCCGCATGGACATTCCCGTGGCGAAGGTGCGCAAGGTGCTGAAGATTGCGCAGGAGCCCATCTCGCTGGAGACGCCGATTGGCGAGGAAGAGGATTCGCACCTGGGCGACTTTATTGAAGACCGCCAGGCGGTATCGCCTTCAGAGGCCGTCATCAGCGTGAATCTGAAGGAGTACACGTCGCAGGTGCTGCGCACGCTGACGCCACGCGAGGAGCGGGTGATCAAGATGCGCTTTGGACTTGAAGACGGCTCGGAGCACACGCTGGAGGAGGTTGGCCAGAGCTTCCAGGTGACGCGCGAGCGCATTCGCCAGATTGAGGCCAAGGCGCTGCGTAAGCTGCGCCATCCCAGCCGCAGCCGCAAGCTGAAGGCCTTTGTGGACGGCGTGAAGGAACTGTAACGCAAGCAGGCCAAAGCCACATGGAAAGCCGCGACCGATGAGGCCGCGGCTTTTTTCTGGCCGCCGCCAACGCGCCGTGGCGGCATCCGGCATGTTTCAGCTTGCCTCCACCGCGAATCCCTGCTAAAACGATTTGGTTGACCACGCACGCCAATTTCGCAGTAAAATCCGTTTTCTGATAAGTGAGATGACATCATGAGCAAAATCACCCGACGCCAGTTTGGCAAGGCTGTGGCCGCAACAGCAGCGGTCGCATACGCAGGCATTTCACTCCCGAGGCTTGCCCTGGGCGAGCCGGAGCCAGCGTTGCTGCGCTACCCGGAAGGTTTTCTGTGGGGGTGCGCGACGGCAGCTTACCAGATTGAAGGCGGAGCGAAGGCCGACGGCCGGGGACCGTCTGTGTGGGATGTGTTCTCGCACACGCCGGGCAAGACGCACGACGGCGACACGGGCGACGTGGCGGACGACTCCTATCATCTCTACAAGGAAGATGTGCAACTTCTGAAGAACGTGGGCGTCGGCGGCTACCGCTTCTCCATCTCGTGGTCGCGCGTGTTCCCCACCGGCAGGGCGCCGGTGAACCCGAAGGGTATCGACTACTACGACCGCGTGGTGGACGAGCTGCTGAAGTATGGCATCACGCCATATGTCACGCTGTTTCACTGGGACCTTCCGGCGGAGCTGCCGGGAGGATGGCAGAATCGCGACACGGCGAAGGCCTTTGCGGATTATGCGGCGTTCGTGAGCAAGCGGCTGGGTGACCGCGTGCATCACTTTATGACCACCAATGAGTTCGTCTGCTTTACCGACCTCGGATACCGCGTGGGAACCTTCGCGCCGGGGCTCAAACTGCCCGACAAGGAAGCCAACCAGGTGCGTCACAACGCTATTCTGGCGCATGGTCTCGGGGTGCAGGCGGTTCGCGCCAACACACCCACGGGGACACAGGTGGGGCTGGCCGAGAACGCCAGCGTTTACGTGCCCATCATGGAAACCGAGGAGCATATCAAGGCTGCGCAGCGCGCCACCCGCGTAATGAACGCACCCTTCCTGACCGCGCTGATGGAAGGCAAATACATTCAGGAGTATCTGAACTACGTGGGGGCCAGCGCGCCCACGGTTGAGCCCGGAGACTTTGCGGCAATCGGCAGCCCGCTGGACTTTGTGGGGCTGAACATCTACACGCCGTCGTATGTGCGCGCCGACGATTCCCAGCTCGGGTTTGCAATCGAGCCCAATCCAAAATCGTATCCGCACATGGCTTCACCGTGGATCAACATCGCGCCGGAGTGCATCTACTGGGGCGTTCGCAACGTCGCGGACCTGTGGAGCCCGAAGGCGCTTTACATCACTGAGAATGGATGCTCCAGCGACGACGTACTCAACGCGGAAGGCAAGATCATCGATACGGACCGGCTGATGTATCTGCGCAACCATCTCACCCAACTGCACCGCGCCGCGCAAGAGGGCTATCCAATCAAGGGCTACTTCCTGTGGAGCCTGCTGGATAACTTCGAGTGGGCGGATGGCTACAGCAAGCGCTTCGGGATTCACTATGTGGACTTCAAGACGGAGAAGCGCACACCGAAGCTGAGCGCGCACTGGTACAAGGATGTGATTGCCAGGAACGCGGTGGAGTAAGGCGGCCATAGATACGGGCCCGGGAAAAGCCGGCGGCGCTGCCTCAGAGGTGTGCCGCCGCTTCCATTTCGGCGCAGTCGCGTTTGCTGAGCCGGATGTTGACGGCGGCCATGTTCTCTTCAAGATGCGCAATCTGCGACGTGCCGGGGATGGGCAGCATGACCGGGGAGCGGCGCAGGAGCCAGGCCAGGGATATCTGGGCGCGGGTTGCGTTGTGGCGGGCGGCAATGCGGGCCAGCGCCTGTGCCGCCGGGTTCTCTGGCTGCGCCAGCCTGCCCGCCGCAATGGGATACCAGGGCAGAAAGGCGATGCTGTGCTGCTGGCACCACTCGAGCGTCTCCTCGTGGCGCCGGTCGGCGAGGGAATAGCGATTCTGCACGGAGACGATGGAGACGATCTTCCGGGCTTCCACAATCTGCGCTGGCGTAACCTCGCTGAGGCCGATGTGGCGAATCTTGCCCTGCTGCTGCATCTGGCGCAGTGCGCCGAGAGACTCCTCGACCGGCGTGCGCGGATCAATGCGGTGGAGCTGATAGAGCGGGATGCAGTCGAGCTTGAGGCGGCGCAGACTCATCTCGACGCACTGGATGAGGTATCCGGCGCGGCCCACGGACTCGGTACGGGCCGGGCCCTGGCGCGTGATTCCACCCTTGGTGGCGATGACGAGACCGTCGGGGTAGGGGTGAAGAGCCTCGGCAATCAGCCGTTCGGCAATCTCCGGCCCGTAGGCATCTGCTGTATCAATTAGGTTTACGCCCAGTTCGACAGCACGGCGCAGCAGGTGGCGGGCCTCAGCCGGCCTTGCCGGCGCGCCCCATGCGCCTTCTCCCACCAGACGCATGGTGCCGTAGCCGAGACGATAAACCGGAAGCTCGCGGGCGATGAGGATGATGCCCTTCTTCAATCCGGATGAGCGGGTCATGGCTGCCTCCATGCTATGCCAGCGATGGCGGGAAAGTAACGGCAATCGGCGGCCAGACGCGAAAAAGGGAACCGCACCCAGTGGAATCGCGTATGTTGAGGGTAGAGGCAGGAGGTGAAGGAGAACCCGATGAGCACCACGCTTTATCCCAATGCGCAGGCGGTTTTCTATCACCAATATGAGGCGGTTCGCCGCGATGAGGTGGTGGGCATCCTGCTGGCGCTGTTTCTGGGCACGTTTGGTGTACACCATTTTTATCTGCGCAGAACTGGACTGGGCATTCTCTACATCTTGTTCTGCTGGACGGGCATCACCGCGGTGCTGGGCTTTATTGAGTGCTTCTTCATGCCGGGCCGGGTGCGCGAATTCAACGCGATTCAGGCGGCGGGGATAGCTGCGGCGCTGGGGATGAACGTGCCGCTGTGGGGCTGGCCGGTGAATGTGACGGTGAATCCGCCGCCGGCGATGGCGCAGGGCACGCTGATTGCCTGCCCTCGCTGCCAGCAGGTTAACCAGCCGGGAGCGCGGTTCTGCGCCGGGTGCGGAACAGCGTTGCAGGGCTGACGGCCGGGTCGGATTGAAAAAGGATGGGCATGGCTGGCAGCCATGCCCCGTTTTATTTCAGCTCGCCTCGCGGGCCTACATATTGGCCTGACCGGCGCGCATGGACTCGTTGAATTTGGGCTTGGTGAAGTCGAGCGCGGCCTCAAGCGCCGCCTGATACTCGGACGCACGCGCGAGCAGCGCCGGAGTGGCCGTGGCGAACTCATCCTCCACATTGATCAACCCCTCGCCCGCCTCATGGCCTGCCATCCGCAGCAAATCCGCCTCAGTGGTGTTCAGGTACTGCGCATCGCGCGGGTCGGCGATCCAGACGGGGCCGCCCTGACCGAGCACGCCGCTGAGCCAGTAGACCTTGCGCAGCAGGTAGGCGAGGCGCTCGTCGTCATCGGTCTCAGTGAAGACGAACTTTTTTTGCCAGCGGCTGTAAAAACGGGTGGTCACGGGCACCGGCTGACGATTGCCCGATTTGAGAAATTCAAGCTGGCCAAGGTCAACGGTTTTGCGGATCGCGTTGTAGACAAAGCTCTCGGCGTAGGGCTGCTCCATGGCCGGAACAATCTCAGCAAAGGTGACGGTGACCGACGCCGCGACTTTGGCATGGAGGCTCTGCGAGCCTCCATCGGCCAGGTGCATTTCGCCGTGGACGATGTAGGTGTCGGCCCCGGAGGTGGAGTGGTGGAACGGCCATTGAAATTTGCCAAAGGCGACGGGCAGGCCGGCCAGGGTCACGTAGCACTCGGGGTTCGGATTCCGCAGGCGCCGGGCAGCCGCGGCAAGGTAGGCCGTCATCCCGGCCAGCAGTTCGGCCTTGTCAATTTCGAAGGCTTCACTCAATTCAAGCCGCAGAGAGAGGCCGGGCGCATCGGGCAGGCTGAGCTGGAAGGCGACGGTCGAGCGCTCCTGAGCGGCCTCCGCCGCGGGCGAGGTGTGCAGTGTGAGGCCGGCTTGAGAGGCGGCCGCCTGGAGCGGGGCAATAAGGGAGGAATGAGCCTGGAGAGTCATGTGGTGGCGACCTGGGTTGGGATTGGTGCAGAACCATTCTAAGGGAGCAGCGCAGCCTGCGTCGCATTTACAATAGTGGATGTGAAGCCGCACCATCCCAGGCCGATTATTCTGGCGGAAAACCTGACCAAGGTCTACTCCACGGGCAAGATTGAGGTGCCTGCCGTGCGCGGCATCTCATTCGAGGTTGACTCAGGCGAGTTTGTGGCCATCGTGGGGCCGTCCGGCTCAGGCAAGTCCACTCTTTTCTATCTTTTAGGAGGATTGACGCGGGCGACTACGGGCCGCGTCCTGATTGATGGTATCGACTTTGCCGAACTGAACGACGCCCAGCGGACGCGGCTGCGCAAGCACCGTATCGGCTTTGTCTTCCAGAAGTTCAACCTGCTGCCGACACTGACGGCCATGCACAATATCGAGATCGCCTACGACATCAGCGGGCGGAAAGAGCCGATGGACCGGGAGTATCTGGGCCATCTGAGCGACATTCTCTCCATCCGGGGCAGGCTGAAGCACCGGCCAGCAGAGCTGAGCGGCGGGGAACAGCAGCGCGTGGCCATAGCGCGCGCGCTGATTACGCGGCCGGCGATTGTGCTGGCGGACGAGCCGACCGGCAACCTGGACAGCAAGAGTTCCGACGCCGTGCTGCACATGCTGCAACGCTCAAACCAGGAGCTGGGACAGACGACTCTGATGATCACGCACAATCCCGACGCAGCTGCGATTGCGGGTCGAATCCTGCACATGCGGGACGGGGAAATCGTGCGTGTGGAGGCCGGAACAGGCCCGGCCCGGACTGCCGGAAACACGCCCCAAACACCGGAAAATGCGTCACCTGCGGCGGTTTGACCGGATTTCAGAGGCCCAGTATACTCAAGGATGCAGTGAAGCGGGAGTAGCTCAGTGGTAGAGCATCGCCTTGCCAAGGCGAGGGTCGCGAGTTCAAGTCTCGTCTCCCGCTCCATATCGCCCTCCGGAGCCATCCGGGTGGGCTACGGCGATGTGGAACGTTTCGAGCTGCATCTAATAAAGGTCGGCCCTGCCAAGGCGCGGTACCCAAGTGGTAAGGGAGAGGTCTGCAAAACCTTTATGCGTCGGTTCGATCCCGACCCGCGCCTCCAACTCCTCCCTGAATGTCAATTGCCATCCCGGCCTAAGCCGCAGGGGAACTTTTCCTGCCGCCCAGCCGTCCCTCTCCAAGAGAAGATGCCAGCGTCGTGCGCAATGCACTAAGATGGCTGCGGCCTGAACGTGGCACACCAATCTCCAATAAAACATTCGAGAAAGGATATTTCTTTCATGAAATTGCGCTCAGTCTGCGTAGTCGCGGTTGGAGCCGCTTTGTTCACCGGCGTTTGGGCCTTTGCCCAGTTCCCGGGGATGCAGAAGGCGAAACATTATGCCTGGTCGGATCAGAGTCTCTCTCCCGATGCCCGCGCCGATATGGTGATCAAGCAGATGACGCTGGATGAGAAGGTCTCTCTTCTTCACGGCCAGGGCATGCCGTTTTTCTCTTCAGGGCCGTCGGCGTCGAATGGCGGCGCGGGATACACAAATCCCATTCCCCGGCTGGGCATTCCGGCCATCCAGATGGCCGACTCGGCCTATGGAGTCACGCGCGGCTCGGCGCAGGGCCGCTACTCCACCGCGCTGCCCAATAACCTGGGCGCCGCATCGTCGTGGGATCCGCATGCAGCATTCGAATATGGGCAACTGATTGGCCGTGAGTTGAGGGACGAGGGCTACAGCATGTCACTGGGCGGCGGGGTAAACCTGACCCGCGAGCCGCGAAACGGCCGCACATTTGAGTACCTGGGTGAAGACCCGCTGCTGGCCGGAACGCTTGACGGCAACGTGGAAAAGGGCGTGCAATCGCAACACATCATTGGCGACCTGAAGCACTATGCAATCAACGATCAGGAGAGCGGCCGCAACGCCGTGAACGCCAACATCAGCAAGCGGGCGATGCGCGAAACCGACCTGCGCGCCTTTGAGATTGCGCTGGGCATCTCCGACGTGGGCGGCGTGATGTGCTCCTACAACCGCGTGAACGGCGACTTTGCCTGCGAAAACAGCTACCTGTTAACCGACGTGCTGAAGAAGGACTTCAAGTTCAACGGATTTGTGCTGTCTGACTGGGGCGGAACTCACTCCACCGTGAAAGCGTCGCATGCCGGACTCGACATGGAACAGCCGGGCAAGGGGTTCTTTGGCGACGCGCTGAAGAAGGCGGTTGAGAGCGGCGAGGTGTCGCAACAAGAGCTGGATGAACACGTGCACCGCATTCTGAGGACCATTTTTGCCACCGGCTTGTTTGACCACCCGGTGGTTCGCCAGGTTCCAGACGTTGAAAGCGGCTATCGCATTGCTCAGTCGTTGGCGGAAAAGAGCATTGTCCTGCTCAAGAACGAAGGCCATGTGCTGCCGTTGGCGGCGGATGTGCGCTCGGTGGCGCTGATTGGCGGACACGCCGATGTGGGCGTGCTGAGCGGCGGCGGATCGGCGCAGGTCGATCCCCCGGGGGGCTCGGTGGTGCCTCCACCCCCGCCGGGGAAGGGGTTCCTCTCGGCTTTTCTCCGTCCTGCATGGATGCCGAGTTCGCCGCTGAAAGCGCTGACGGCAATTTTGCCTGAGGCCAAGGTGTCGTACGTCTCCGGAACCGATCTGGACGCCGCCGCGGCCGCGGCAAAGGGCGCCGATGTAGCCATCGTTTTCGCATACCAGTGGGAATCAGAGGGCATGGACCTGCCCACGCTGGATCTTGCTGCCGACCAGAACAAGCTGATTGAGACGGTCGCGGCGGCCAATCCAAAGACCGTTGTGGTGCTCGAGACCGGTAGCCCGGCTACGATGCCCTGGATTGATCAGGTGGCGGGTGTGGTCGAGGCGTGGTATCCCGGCATCCGCGGAGCCGAGGCTCTGGCGAACATACTGACCGGTGCGGTAAACCCAACCGGCAAGCTGGCCATCACGTTTCCCAGGAGTGACGCCGACCTGCCGCATCCGAAACTTGTTCTTCCGCCGCCGGCATCGGAGCCAAACTTTAGCGCGCCGGGCGCGGACATTACAAACATCATGAGCCGGATGGCAAAAGGACTGCCGCCGTTTCAGGTCTACTACGACGAAGGGTTGAAGGTGGGCTACAGGTGGTATGACGCAGAGAAAAAGCCTGTCCTGTTTCCGTTTGGCTTCGGACTCTCCTACACAACGTATGCCTACTCTGATCTGTCGGTAGAGCCGGGCGAAACCACGACTGTGGAGTTCACGGTGAAGAACACCGGCTCACGCGCGGGCACTGAAATTGCCGAGGTCTATGCGGCATTGCCCGCCGCGGCCGCAGAGCCTCCGAAGAGACTGATCGGGTGGGCACGTGTCGAGCTGGGCCCGGGCGAGTCAAAGCAGGTGGAGGTTCCGGTAAGCCGGGACAGACTGACCATCTACGACGAAGCGACAGACTCATGGAAGCTGGTTCCGGGGAAATATGTCATCATGGCGGGACGGTCGTCGCGCGACTTGCCGCTGGAAAAAGCAATCTCCTTCTAAACGCGAGAGTGCGACCGGCAGGACAACATTCCTGCCGGCGCACCCGGCGCTCCTCCAATCTCAATCCATTCCCGCACCCCGCTGACAAACAGCGCGGATGAAGCTGCGTGTACTTGTTCATCGCTGTCAGCCCCTCGTGACTTCATGCCTTGGCGGAAGAGTCCTCTTATCCAGCAGCAAAGCGGTTGCTCGGATGAGCGGTGAAACTGCCACTGAATGGAATGCTGCGCTGTGCCACGACTCGCGTGAGTCGGTGTCGCGAATGCAGACAAATTAGGAAGAGTTTAATTACCTTCTACGCACCCGCCTAGCACGATTGTTGACTTGAGCCATAACTCCCGTCGCGGGAAGATAGCACTGGGAGAAATGATGCCGGCCCGGGAAACCGGCGAGGAGGACTCACATGCAGGAAACACGCCTTGAACAGATGGACCCACGCTTTATTGAACTGCGAGAAGCGCGGAAAAAGATGCTCATCTGGGCTCTGAAAGGGAGTTACGCACGTAAGAGCGATACTCTCTATTGGGCTCTGCTGGTGTGCATCACAATCTTTTTTATTCTTTCACCGATTCGCGGAATCCAGTCAGCATTTCTATATGCCATTGGCAGTGCCGCGCTGTGGACCATGGTGCACAGGGTTCGCAGGATATAGCGCAATGACCGTTCAGCCCGCAACACTGGAGCGGGCGCGACCGGCACGAGAGCCGACAAGCATCCTACTTTGACGGGATCAGCGTCACGGGTAACTGAATCACAGTGAACTTGACGAATCGCGGCGGCCTACGCGGCTCCGGCCTACCTGGCCTTGCCGGCAGCATTCTTGAGCACTACGTGAGTAAAAACCGCTGTATCGATGGTGACCGGCTGATGCGAGCAAAAGCCGATGCCCACATAAAATGGCCCGGAAAAATGCAACTGGATGGGTGGCCCGAACTGGTGCATGGGCTCATCTTTCAGGCTGACGAAGATGGCGATGGAGTCGCCGCGCTTTTCAATGCCGATGCGCCGGGCATGGATGTCTGACAGCTCGCCGCCAAAGCGATACTCCATGTCCTTGAGGAACGCCCCGCGGGATGCGCGATACGCCAGATGGATCATCCCGGTGCCGTGCTCGCCAATCATGGCCTCCTGCGCATCGTCGTCCAGATTCTGACGAATGACGAGAACCGCCTTGCGGTCGCCGTAGCCGCCGGGATTGGGAAATGTGACGTCAGCGGCGAGCGAAATATCTCCGCTCATCCTCTTCCAGAGGTAGCGGAACTCATCCCGCGAATACCAGATGTTATAGCCAGCGGAGTTGACGGTGTAGGTGTGCGCCGCAGCATCGTAGTGCGCGCTGCCCTCGACCAGCGCACCACCGACGTCAGACTGGCCGTCGAAGATTCCGATTGGGCCGACGACGGTGCGGCTTGCACGATGAAATCCCGGCGGGGGTGGTACCTGGGAGTGCGTCGGCGAGCCGGGAAGCGCCCAGCTTGGAACCTGCGGGCTGGCGCCGGCGGAAGCCTGGGCGCAAGCAAATCGAGATGAGCACCACAGCACAGCGACAAGGCAGAGGCTCAAGAGCCGAGTGATGACAGATAACTTTCTCATGCGGCATGTCATGACAATGCACTTTAACAGACCCGGCCTAATGATGCATGACGATGACAAACAGCGAGGCTTATGCAGAACAGTGGGATCTGGCGGGATGCGTGACTACCGGCTGATGGGCAGGACGGGCTGGAACCGGCCGCTGCGAATCTCTTCGGCAGCCTGGGCGATGCTCCCGGGCGTGCCGAGATCGCGCCATTGGCAGGAGCCGGCGGGATAGGCGATGATGCTCTCCCCCTGCCCGGCGAGGCGGAGATAAGCGTTAATGATGGAAAACGCGCCCACCTCGGTGAGACGTGAAAAGATGCGCGGCGAGATGACGTGGATGCCAGCAAAGGCGAGCGCGCGGGGAGCGGCCACCGGAGTTACCAAGTCATCCGTGCCGTCCTGGCCGGTGCTGCGCCCGCATAGCTGGCCCTGCTCATCAAAGAGAAGGTGGCGCGAGGTCTTCCTGTCCTGAACGGCCAGTGTGGCAAGCGCGCTACTCTCAACATGAAATTTGACCATCGCAGCCAGGTCGATGGTGCTGATTACGTCCACGTTGTGCACAACGAACGGCTCATCGCCACCCTGCTCAAGAAAAAATGGCGAAGCCTTTCTGAGGCCGCCGCCGGTATCGAGCAGAGTATCTTCGCGAGAGACGGCGATGCGCAGACCAAAGTTATCATGGGCGGCGAGATAGTTTTCAATCATGGCGGCGTGGTGATGCGCATTTACAATCACATCGCGCAAGCCGAAGGAGCGCAGGCGCGCGAGCGCCATTTCAAGCAGGGTATGTCCCGCCACCTCGACCAGCGCCTTGGGGAGATGATCCGTGAGCGGGCGCAGGCGCGTGCCCAGACCGGCGGCAAGAACCATCGCCTTCATCGTCCCATCTTCTCCAGTTCAACGTGGCGCAGCAGCACCTGAAGACCGGCCCGCCCGCGCAGATGTTTTGCAAGCTGCTCGGCAAGGAAGACGGAACGATGCTGCCCGCCCGTGCAGCCAAACGAGACCATAAGGTCGCTGAATCCGCGGCGCTGATAGGTCTCCACGCTTGCATCCACCATAGGGATCGCGTGGGCAAGAAACTGGTGAACGCTCTCCTGCCTATTCAGGAAATCGATCACGGCGGCATCCTTGCCGGTGAGGGAACGGAACTGCTCTTCCCTGCCCGGGTTGGGCAGGCCGCGCGCGTCAAACACAAAGCCGCCGCCGTTGCCGGACTGGTCGCCCGGCATCTCGCGATGGAAGGAGAAGCTGAAGATCCGCACGGTCAGAGGGCTGGATGCCGCGGCCGGACCGTAGAGATGTTGCGCCCCGGTCATCTCCTTGAATGCATCCATTAGCGCGGGCAAGGCAATGGGCAGGGTCACGTGTTCAGACAGCCATTGCAGATTTCTGAGTGCGTAGGGGACACTCTGCAGAAAGTGGGGCTTGCGCTCATAGAATCCGCGAAAACCATAGGCGCCAAGCGCCTGCATGATGCGGACGTACACATAGGCGTAGTAGTGCTCCATGAACGATTCGCGTCGAATGCCCGCGGAGCGCTCAAGGCAGTCAAGATAGTAGTCGAGCAACTGCTGCCGCGTGGCCGGCGGCAGATCAGCCTTGCCGTCGTAGAGAAGCGAGGCAATGTCGTACTGCAATGCGCCCTTGCGCCCCCCTTGATAATCAAGGAACCAGGGATCCCCGTCGCGGAGCATGATATTGCGCGATTGGAAATCACGATAGAGAAAGTAGCCGCGATCGGCCGTAAGCAGGAATCGGGCAAGCCGGCTGAAGTCATTCTCAAGCGCCTGCTCGTTGAACGGGATGCCTGCGAGGCGGAGAAAGTAATACTTGAAGTAGTTCAGATCCCAGGCAATTGACTGGCGATCGAAACTGCCGCGCGGGTAGCAAACCTTGTAGTCCAGGCCGCGGCCGGCTTCGATTTGAAAGCGAGGCAGGGCGGCCACCACCTTGCGATAGACATCGACGACGCCGGGAGCAATCACTTCTGCAGTGCGGTTGCGGCTGAGGTAGTCGAACAGGGTGGTGTCGCCCAGATCCTCTTCGAGGTAGGCGCCCGCGCCGAGATCTTCACCGTAGATCCACGGCACCGGCAGACCGCAGCCGCGAAAGTGCCTTGAGAACGAGAGAAACGCCACATTCTCTTCGCGCACGGGGTAGAGGATTCCGATGGCGCTTTGCGCCGCGCCGGAGAGCCGGACAATGATGCGGCCCGAAGCGCCAAGCTGGCCCTGCAGCGGCTGCGCCGTCTGGGCCGGCACCCCAAAATGCTGCTCGAAAAGCTGCTTGAGAATCTGCATCGAACCGCCTTCAGAAATTGTCGTGGGCACTCTGTCAAAGATAGCCAGCGGAGCGCAGGCGCGCAACATGGAGAGGTGGTTGCTTGAAAGACAGAGCCCGCGGCGGCTTGTCTACAGCGCAGAGTCACTGCTCCCTGCTGATCGCATTAAGTCAAAAATGTGGGGCGAGGGACACAGCAGCTCGGAAGATGCTTTAAGGCTTTGGCGCCCGGACGGTCGCTCCACCGCCCTCCTTACCCATCTCCTGGGCCTTCTTCAGCTGTTTGAAGACAGTTTCGTCCGCGAGCTTGTGCAGCTCCTGGGTCCGTTTGAACTCGACCTGCGCCTCCTGCTTTCTGCCCATGGCTTGATAGAGCCGTGCCAGCCGCCAGTGCACATTCGGATCCTGCGGGCTCAATTTCACCGCGATCTGCAGTTCCTTCAACGCTTCCTGATGACGGCGCGCGTCGGTATAGAGGATGCCGAGGTCCAGATGCGCCCGCGCCAGGGATGGATCGAGTCGAATTGCCCTTTGAATGAGCGGCAATGCCACATCAGGATGATTCAACTGCATCTCTGAGTCCGCGAGGTAGACCATCGCCTTGGCGTTGCTGGGCACATTCTCAAGCTCGGCGCGGAATTCACTGGACGCCTCTTCAAACTGGTTCTGCGTCCAGAGCAGATAGCCAAGGCCGAAGTGGGCATTGGGCATCCTGGGGTCTGCCTTGACGGCGGCGCGAAACTGCTCAATGGCGCCTGCAGAGTTCTTCATCGCATCGTAAGCCTCGCCGGCGAGCATGTCTGCCTCGGCCGACTCGGCATTGAGCAGGAGAATCTCGTGATAAACGTCAAGGACGCACTGATACTGCCGCGACCAGAGGCAGCTTTGAGCAAGCGCCAGGCGGAAGGGCAGGTTCTGCTTGTCGTAGGCCGTGGCCTTTTTAAGGTAGGGAACCGCTTGTGTGTACTGGCCGAGCCCGTAGTGGGCCAGTCCGATTAAGGTGACCAGCCGCGCCTGCTCAGGAGAACCGCCGGACGCCGTTTTAAGGAGAGGCTGGAATGTCCGGATCGCATCGCGAAAATCTCCAGCCTTGAAGAGCGACAGGCCAAGATTCAGCTGCACGCCGGGCATGTCCGGCTGCAGAGCCAGCGCCTTGCGGTAGTAGGCAATGGCCGGCTTGTAGCGCTCTGAGCGCGCCTCAAGAATGCCGAGATGAGCGTATGCCTCGGCGTCGGCGGGATTGGTGCTGAGGAGGCGTTTCCAAAGCGCCTCGGCCTCGGCGTTTCTGCCCGCCTGCTCCAGCCGCATGGCTTCACTGCGTTGCGCTCCGGGCCCGGCCGTGACCTGAGCGAGGCCGCGCGGCACAGCAAGGACCAGCATCGCGGCAACAACAAAGCCAGGGGCAGCCCGCTTCACGCTTCTCTCCAGCCTCATTTTCGCGTTTAAAGTGGATGAACCGCAAGAGGAGCCGGGCAACCCGCAGGCAGGAAAATGGGGCACGGCGATAAATCGCCGTGCCCCGTGGAATGCCGGCAGTCAGGCATTAGAACCTGAACTTGCCGCCGAGCTGCAGCGTACGAGGACCGTAGCTGCTCGTTACCTTGCCGAAGTTGGAGTCGTGGTTGTTCATGTCCACGCCCTGCGGGTTGTTGTGGTTGAACGTATTGAAGGACTCAAACCGCAACTCGATTCTCGGACCCTCACCCGCGGTGAGCGCAAAGGTCTTGAACAGGGAAAGGTTCCAGTTCTGGATGCCCGGCCCCTTGACTGCGTCCTTGGGTGCGTTGCCGAATCCCTGATTCGGGCCACCGTTCCAGGGAGCGACGGGATCAGCAAACGAGCTGGTGCTGAACCATGCATCGATCTTCTTGGGATAGGTAACCTTTGAAACCAGGTTCGGACGGTTGCTGCCTGCCGTCAGGCCCAGGACATCAGGTCCGGTGTATCCCGGCCGCAGGGGAACGCCACTCTCGATGAAGGTGACGCCGGAGATGGACCAGCCGCCCGCCACGGAGCGAGCCAGCGCGTTTGAAGTCTTGTTGAAGAACGGGAGCACGTAAATGTAGCTCACATTCAGGATGTGGCGACGGTCGAAGCCGGTGTCAGACCCGTAGTCGTACCGGGCGTTGAATGGATTCGAAAGGCCGTTCAGGTCATTCGACACGATGCTGAGGTTATGCGACCAGGTATAGGCAATCTGCGTCGTGAGCCCATGACGATTCTCGATGCGGAGGCCCGCCTGCAGCGAGTTGTAGTTGAAGTTGGTCGTGTTCTCTTCCTGGTTGATGTTGGCAAAGCCAGGGAAGATGCGATACCGGTTCGGGTTCACCTTGCCGGTGGCCACAGCCTTGCGCACGTCGTAGGGACCGGCGTCGCCGGCGAAGCCGAGGCCGGCGTTATCGAGGACGTCAGGATTGGTGTTGATGAGCGGCAGCGTGTTAATCTGCCGGCCGTTATCCTGATCCCAGCCTCTTGAGCCCACGTACTGCACCGCCATGATGACGGACGGAGCCAGCTGCTGCTGGACCCCGAGACTGAAGTTGGCCGTCCCCGGCGGCGGGTAATCGTACTTGATGTTGGTCAGGCTCGACGGGAAGTGATTGAGCGTTGTCTGGCCCGTCAAGGCGCTCTGATTCGGGTTGGAGAAGTACACGTTGTTGGCGGTGGGGATGTAGGCGAAGGGCGGATTCAAGGCAGCGTTGTATACGTCGTTGCCCTGCACGCGCTCATAGAAGGTGCCCAATCCGCCGCGCAGCACCGACTTGCCGGTGCCGAACAGGTCATACGCGAAGCCCACGCGAGGCTGGAACGTGTTGTAGTAGTTGCGCACGTTGCCGCGCGGGAACCCGTTCACGCCGGCTTCCCGGATGCCATTCAGATAGAACTGCTCAGTCCCGGTGGCGCTGAACGTCGACAGGGAGGACGGATCGAGCGTGCCATCCGCCTGGACGGGATTGCCCAGTGAGTAGTCGTAGTCCGCGATGACAAAGTTGGAGAACTTGTCATATCGCTCAAATGCGTGTGGCAGGCCGTCAAACCTCATTCCCAAGTTGAGTGTGAGCTTGGGCGAGAGATGCCAGTTGTCATTCGCATAGAAGCTGTAGTTGTTGTTCACCCAGTGCTTGCCGTACAGGAACTCCAACTGGTCGTAGTAGGAGGCCACGCCCAGCATGAAGTTGATGTACGAGTCCTTGGAGAAGGTGCTCGAGTTGAACTGTACAACGCCGTTGGTGTTGTGCTGCAACTCCTGGTTCTTGTAGGTATGCAGCACGCTGGCGCCGAACTTGAACTCGTGACGCCCCTTGGTCCAGGAAACGTCATCCCGGTACTGGAAGCCCTCGTAGCCGTTCTTCCACGGATAGTAGCTGGGGCTCCAGGTCACGTTGATCGGCGAGCCCTGAAGCTGAATCTCAGGCATGCGGTTCATCCGGTTGTTGGCGTCCGGGAAGAAGCTGGTGCCTGTCCATCCACTTGGCTTGACGAACTGGCCGCCGCCCGGTCCCTCGGTCGGCGTCAGCGTAATCTTGTTGCCGCTGTAGTAGACGCCCGATTCATTAAGCAGGTTGGGCGAATACGTCTGCGTCAGCTTGATGACAGCCGAGTAGGACGGGTTGGTCATGATGGTGCCCACCGTCGGATAGGTGCTGTTGCCCCACAGCGGCGGAAAGTACTGCTGGTTGAGCGTGTCGTGCAGGTAGTGACCCATCAACTGGAACTTGCTGTTGATGTTGTGGTCAATACGAACGATGTCTTCACGCACGTTGGTGGGCTGGGGGATGGACGCGATGTACTGCGTGCCATTGTTGTAGTTGGGCTTGGGGAAGGTGCCTGCATTCACCTCAAGCACCGCGTTCGGATCAATCAGGTTGGCGGGAATCTTGTAGGTTCCGTCCAGATTCTGCGGGAAGGGGTTGCCGGCCGTGAGGCCATCGGCCGCGTACAGCGCGAGCCGAGCGGGGTCGGCCGTGACCGGAACAATGGGGGCAACACCTGACGGAGCGGTGTAGTTCAGATCCTGACCGGGGGTCGGAAAGTTGCTGGCGAGGATCGCATTCCGGATGGAAGGCGCGCTGCCCTGAATCAGACGGCGCCATTCTTCATTGACGAAGAAGAATGTGCGGTTGCGCGATTCGTTGTAGATGCCGGGAATCCAGATGGGGCCGCCGATGTTGCCGCCCGGCTCGTTCAACTGGAACTTCGGCCGGTCCTTGCCGCCCCTCTTGTTGAAGTAGTCGTTGGCGTTGTAGGCGGTGTTGCGATTGAACTCATACAGAGTGCCATGGAAGTCGTGGGTTCCGGACTTGAGCACCATCAGGATGGTTCCGCCGGAGCCGATGCCGTAGTCAGGGCTGTAGTTGCTGCTGAGCGTCTGGAACTGGGCGATGGCGTCCTGCGAGGGCAGGTTCATAAAGCAGCCGCCGCAGCCGCGGTCATTCTGCTCGCCGCCGTCAATCATGTAGATGTTGTGCGTCGTGCGCGTTCCGTTGAAGCTGATGCCGTTGGCCGATGTGAGCGCATTGACGCCGCCGAACGACGGCAGGTTGTTGGAGACGCCAAGACCGAGAGCGGCCAGCGAGGTGATGTTGCGGCCGTTGGTTGCCAGCTGCTCGACCTGCTGGCCGCTGATCAAAGTGCTTACTTCACTGGTCTGCGTCTGCACCTGCAGCGCGTCGGCTGCGACGGTGACTGTCTGCCCCTGGCTGCCGACCGTCAGCGTTATATTGCTGAGCACGGTCTGGGCAACGTTCACCACAATGCCTGTTCTGGTGAACTTCTGGAAGCCGGGCGCGGTGGCGGTGAGCGTGTAGGTACCGATTCCGACGTTGGCAAAGCGATACAGACCAACTCCGTTGGAAACGGAATCTCGCGATTGCCCCGTGGCAGGATTGGTAAGCGTGATGGCAGCATTGGGGATGACTGCACCAGTTGAGTCTGCAACCGTCCCGGTGATGGTGGCGTTCTCCTGACCCCATGCAGCGGGAGCCATCAGCAGGACCATGGCCACCAGCGCAAAGCACACCGAGAGTGATTTGCGCAGCGACCCGCCGGTGCGGCATTTCCGATCGGCTGAAGACAACTGCCTCTTCAACAGTAGATTCATAGTTCGCCTCCTGAGCAAACGATTTC
>DASSHM010000186.1:0-18946 GCA_035692885.1 Occallatibacter sp. | reverse complement strand
TGGAGGCTCATGCATCTTTACTGTCGCACAGCGGCAGGTGCCCGCAGCGCTGCCAAATGTCAGGTTGATGGGCGAAAATGGTCATGGATGAGACAGCGGCGTGTTCATGTTGGTTCCCGTTGGAAAGCGGGCCTGCGACTGGTGGTTGCCGGGCTGCTGATGCTGCCGGTACCGGCCGGCGCGCAGGGGGATTGGTTTTTCTTCAGGCACAGGAAGCAAGAGAAGCCGGAGGCAGCGACGCCACGGAGCCAGGTGATTTCCTCGCAGCCGCCGGCAGCCGCCATTGCCGTGGAGCCGCTGGGATTTTCTGCACCAGGGCCCATCTATGAAGGGCAGCGTGATGCGCTGGTGTCACTGGATTTTCTGGACGAGGACACGCTGCTGTTTACCTTTCGCGTACCGGGGCTGATGCGGAGAGACAACAAGGGCGGTGAACAGCGGCAGATCCGCGCCCTGGTGATGGCCCTGCCCCACGGAACCGTGCAGGCCGAGGCGCTGTGGACGCTGCACGACGACGCGCGCTATGTATGGCGGCTGAAGGACGGCCGGTTCCTGCTGCGCGACCTGAACCAGTTGCGCATTGGGGACGCGAGCCTGGAGCTGACGCCGTTTCTCGAGTTTCCCGGTCATGTGCAGTGGCTGGGCATGGACCCGGACCAAACGTACCTGGTGACGGACTCGCATGAGCCGGAGGAGGCCAAGCAGCCTGCGGGGCACGCGGCCAGCACGGCCACGACGGCAGGCAACGTGACGGCTGAGAATGCCGGCGAGCCGGGGAGGCCGGATACGGTGCTGCGGGTTTTAAGGCGCAGTACGGGCAAAGTGATGCTGGTAAGCCACGTGCGCAGCGTGATGCGGGTACCGGTGAACGGCGAGGGCTACATGGAGAGCCTGCGCTCAACGGGACGAGACTGGCTGTTGAACCTGAACTACTTTGGCGGCGGAGAGCGCGTGGCCGGTAAGATCGAATCGCTGTGTACGCCGAACGTGGAGTTTTTTTGTGAGCAGGCCGTGCTGGCCACGGTGTGCACGGAGAACGGCGGGCTGGGCGAAGTGGCCATGACTACGGATGGGCGTAAGCTGTGGGAGAATGACATGCCCCTGACGCATGTGTGGCCAAAGCTGGTGATTGCGCCGGGCGGGCAGCGCATCGCGCGCGAAACGCTGCTTGTGAACCGTCCCATTAACGCGTTCTCTCCGCTGAGCTTTGAGGATGTGACGGGGCAGCAGGTGGAGGTGTTTGACTCAGCCACCGGCAAGCTGGTGCTGAAGGTTTCGGCAAGCCCGGTGTTTGACGGCGGCGGCAATGTGGCGCTGTCGCCATCGGGCAGGCGGGTGGCCATTTTGGATGCGGGAGCAATTCAGGTATACGAACTGCCCAAGCCGCCGCCCGCGCCCACGGAGACAGCGGAAGGCAGCGCGGCGCACTGAGCTCCACTCTGAGCGTGAAGCCGAGGGCCGACGTACGTGTACACGTTGCAGCGGAGGTGATGCTTGAGCGCGCCGAATTTTCATTTTGCAGCGACGGCGATTACGGATCGCGGATGCAAGCGCTCTTCCAACGAAGACGCGTACGGCTACTCGGTTGCTGCAGGCATCTATGTGGTGTGCGACGGAATGGGCGGAGCAGCGGCGGGAGAGGTTGCCAGCTCACTGGCGGTGGACGAGATTCTACAGCGGCTGGACGGTGGTTCAACCGACGCGATCGCACGCATGCCCGCGGCTGCAGAGGAGGCGATTGCCGCCGCCAATGAGGCTATTTTTTCACGAGCGCAGCGCGACCACAGATTGAGCGGAATGGGCACCACGCTGGTGGCGCTGGCGACCGCGGAAAGCCGGGTGTGGGTGCTGAACGTGGGTGACAGCCGCTGTTACCGGTTGCGCGGTGGAAGACTGGCGCAGGTGACGAACGACCACTCGCTGGTGGAAGAGCGGGTTCGCCAGGGACTGATGACGCCGCAGGAGGCGCTGCACTCGCCTTTGAGGAACGTGATCACGCGGGCTCTGGGCACGCACAATCAAGTGACACCGGATGTGTTTGAGCTGGAGGCTGAGCCGGGGGATCTGTATCTACTCAGCACAGATGGCCTTACCCGCGAGCTGGAGGATGAACGGATGCAATCCCTGCTGGCGCGGGGAGGCGAACTTGAAGAGTCCTGCACGATCCTGGTGGAGGCGGCGAAGGAGGCAGGCGGCCAGGACAACATCACCGCCTTGCTGGTGCGCGTCAACCGTTGATGCACGATGCGCGGGCGGCTTCAACGATTCAGCAGGGATTCAAGCCGTGAGATCTCGCGCTCGGCGCGATCCATGTACTCGTTGGCGGCGCGCAGGTTGTCCTGCTTGAGAGCGCGATTTGCCTCACCAAGGGTGGCGTTCATGCGGTTCATGGCGGCCAGTACATCGCCGCGGTTTTCAAATCCGGGCGCTTGACGCTGGCTGCGCTGCTGCTGCGCGCCGGCGACGGCTGCGTCGGCGCGGGAGGCAAGACCGGACAGGCGGATGTGGGCCTGCCGAATCTGCTGAGGCGTGGGCGGTGGAGGCGAGGCCGGCGGAGCCGGCGTTCCAGCGATGGGCAAGGTTGCGGGAGCCGGTGCCTGGACTGATGGCGGCTGCACGTAGATGGGCTGAGCGGTGGCGGGCGCGGGGGTGCTGGGCGAGGCGGATCCGGAAGCCGGCCCAGGAATGTGGAGGCCGTATTTCTGTATGGCCTGCGGGAGCGGAATATTCTGCCCGGAGCCGGAAGTATTTTTCTGCTCTCCGGCCGCATGGCCGCCCGCTTCGGGAGCGAAGGGCACAGGGTGCGCCGGCGAGGGCGACGACTGTGGACCGGCAGGCTGGGCCTGGGTGCGGAAGACATGGGGCACAAAGATGACTGCAGCGGCCAGCGCGACGATCGCCACCAAGGTTACGACTCCAATCCACAAGCTGCGCTGGTCGGCTTTGGATGCCAAATTCTGTCTCCACTGTGGAATGGGCTTGCGGCGAACGCGGAGGGTGATTCCGCGAACATCGAGAGTGTATCTCATCATAAAATGGGATGCACGCGGAAGCTGACAGCCGCGCAGACGGCGCAGTTCTTGACAGCATGGCCAATCGGTACCATGATGCAAGCAACCCGCGGGCGGAAAGGCCCGTCAGTTATCTTCGGCGCATTTTTTTGGGCGGCAAGGATTTGGTGGCGGAACTTCGACCGGGCGGGAGATGCTCAGGAAGTTTTCGCGGGAAAGGAGCGGCAATGGAACCGGTACGGGTGGAACGATTCTACCTGGGCTGCCTGGCCCACGCCTCCCATATGGTGGGGTCGGAGGGCGTCGCCGCGGTGATTGATCCGCAGCGTGATGTCGACATGTATTTGGATACGGCGGCGAAGAACGGCTGGAAGATTGAGCACATCATCGAAACGCACCTGCACGCGGACTTTGTCTCAGGCCACAACGAGCTGGCGGAGCGTACGGGTGCGCGGATTTATCTTGGTGCGGGCTCGGGAGCGGAGTTTGACCACGTTGCCGTGCGGGAGGGTGACGAGATCAAATTTGGGCATTGCCGCCTGAGGTTTCTGCATACGCCCGGTCACACGATGGAGGGCGTTTGCGTGGTGATGACCGATGAGGCACATCCTGAAAAGCCGGCAACGGTATTTACCGGCGACACGCTGTTTATTGGAGACGTGGGACGGCCCGACCTCTCCGCATCCCACACGCCGCAGGAGCTGGCCGGAATTTTGTACGACAGCCTGCACCAGAAGCTGCTGACGCTGCCGGATGAGACGGTGTTTTATCCGGCGCATGGCGCGGGCTCGCTGTGCGGCCGGCAGATGAGCTCAGAGAGCTCATCGACCATTGGGGCGCAACGGCGCACGAACTACGCGCTGCTGGCGCGCACGCGCGAGGAGTTTGTGCACCTGCTCACCGACGACCTGCCGCCGCGGCCGGAGTACTTTCAGCGCGAGGTGGAATTGAACCGGCGCGGCGCATCGGCGCTGTCGGCGCTGCAACCGCTTGCAGCCATGAACGCCGGCCAGGTCATCGAGATGCAGCGGCAGGGGGTGGTGGTGGTGGACACGCGCTCTGCACTGGAGTTTGGCGTGGCCCACGTTCCGGGCTCCATTCACATAGCGCTGACCGGCCAGTATGCGTCGTGGGCAGCGCGGATTCTGGGGCTGGATACGCGGCTCATCCTGGTGGGCGAAGCCATGGACCAGGTGCGGGAGTCCCAGTTGCGGCTGGCGCGCGTGGGCATTGAAAATGCCATCGGCTACCTGGCGGACGGCATTCTCGGGTGGATCCAAAGCGGCCGCGAACTGGAGCAGATTCCGCAGATTTCAGGACAGGAGGCCGCGGAACTGCAGCAGGATCCGGGCGGCGTTGTCATCCTGGATGTGCGCGAACCGGGAGAAGTGGCCGCGGGAGCGATTCCGGGCTCCATTCGTATTCCACTGGCGCAGGTGCGGGAGCGCGCCGGCGAACTGGACCGCGCAAAGCTGGTGGTGGTGCATTGCCAGAGTGGCTATCGCAGTTCAGTGGCTACGAGCCTGCTGCGGCACGCAGGGTTTGCCAACGTTGCCAATATGATCGGCGGCTTTGACGGTTGGAAGGCCGCCCGGCTGCCCTGGAACGCCCCGGAGGGCATCGCCGTTTAGCCGCGTGGCTGATCTGACGGATTTCTCGTGCACCTGGGACTGTCAACCAAGCCTGAAGTTTGGCGACGGGTCTGATCCTGCCGGGCCTCCCACGCATTGTGCTGTGGATCACTACGGAAGCTGCTGTTGCCGCCTGCAAACAGGGTCAAATGAATCGTCTGATATGCCGGATACCTGACCATGTCCGTTGCCTTCCAGGGTGCCAGTTGGCCGCGAAGGGCAAGGACCGTTACCCGCGTGCTACCCGAGGGCAAATCTATGGCGTCAGACTCGTCTGCAGTCGCCCATCATGATTCCAGGACCAAGTGGCCGGGCGGCCGCATGAAAAGCTGTTTGCCCCGAATCATGGTATGGCGCAGGCTCCGTGTACGAGTAATGCCGAGAGAGCGGGCAGGGCCAGCCTGATGCGGACCTCCAGCGTCTCCCGGCAGGACCGACCGGCATTTATATCGCTGCGCTACACTAGGAGTCACACTCTCAGAAGAATCCGGGAAGGCCAGTTCGCGGTCTGGCATCATCGATGAGCAATGATCGACGCGGCGGCACACCAATTCGACGTGTACAATACGGCCGAAGCAACCTCGGCACCGGTGCGGGTAACTGTAGTCAACACGACACTGAACCCGCTCAAAGTACTCTCGACGGTGGTTGAGGGCCTTTCTGTTGACCCCGGGACGGGACTTTGGCTGAAGCCCTTCTCAAGCATCACGATTTCCATGGTGCCCAAGCTCTTCCCATTTGATCTTGTGTATCTCGACGAGCAGAAACAGATCGTGGACGTGATTGGCGTGCTGCCGGGCAAACGTGTGGAGGGGCTGAGAGAGAAAGCAGACAGCGCACTGGTTCTGCCATTTCACACCACCCATGAGATGAGGCTGGCGGCGGGGATGCGCCTGAACTTTCTGCCCGCTGATGCTGCAGAGACAGACACCAAACGGACGTCGCCGGAGGAGACAGTCCAGCCTGCGCTGGAGAGGAAGCGTGTCGAAGGTGAGGTCTTTCCGGCATCGCTGAGCCGCATATTCAGCGGTTTGAATGCGCCGCTGGAACCAATGGCCCCGCCACCGCCGCCCATGACGCCGCGGAGCGAGATGGCCGAGAACCTGAAGGGGATCCTGACAGATCCTTTTGTGGAACGCAGGAACAGGCAACAGGCAAGACAGCCACAGCCCCCCGCGCCGGTGTCTCAAGCACCGCAGGACGCTCCTGCCGCCGAGAGCGATACGTCCCTCATCAAGTCAAGGACCAGAGGGCGGGCTCGCGTGCGAAAAGAACCCTCGCGGACGGTTCCGCTTTCAGATGAATACCGGTTCTGGAGATCCGGCCAGCCCGCGGCGGAGACATCTGGAGCAGAGAAGCCTGATGAAAAGGATTTGACGACACAGCCGGCGGAAGTTACGCCGCTTCAAGCGGCTGCCACTCCCGAGGCCGCGGAGAAACGGTCCTCGTTGCACAGCCTGCTGAGGATGATTGAGGAGGCGCTGCCCGCCGGGGAGATTGCGCGACCCGCAGAGGAGCAAAGGGCCGCCGCGGAATTGAAGCCTGTGCCGGCTGCGCCTCCACATGAGTTGACGACCAGGCCGCCGGTTGAAGCGAAGGAAGCCGCGACACATGCGGATGGATTGACTCCGCAGAACGTCATGCAGCCTGCCACTGAAGCTGTGGAGACGCCAACGGCGTTGCAGAGCCTGCTGAAGAAGATTGAGGAGGCACTGCCCCCCGAGCCGGTCCAGCCGCCCATGGAGCGCCCGAAGGTTCCGGCGGCGTGGAGACCCCGGAGGACGCAGGCTACACCTGAGCCTGCAGCGGACGAGATTCCAACTGACACGCCGAAGCAGGAGCCATTGCCAGTTGCAGCACAGGAAGCTCCCGTGCCGTTGAGCGTACATGAGACTCAGGCGCAGCTCCCGCTTTTGATGGAGGCTTTGGAAGCGCCGTCCTCATTGCAGAGCCTGGTGAAGGCCATTGAGGGGGCACAGCCTGCCGCGGAAGCGGCGCTGTCGATGGAGCCTCCAGCGCCCGTTGAGACGTTGCAGCCTGAAGAGACGCACATAACGGCGGAGCCTGCTCTGCCAGCGGTTTCGCCTGAGTTGCCGCTGACGGAGGTTTCGCCGGTTGCAGCAGAAGAACCAGCCGCACCGGTGGGGCAATTGGAACAGACGGTGGAGACGCCTCCTGTTATCGCTGTGGATTTTCCGGCTGAGATCGCGAAGGAGGACGCTGTTCCGGAGCCTGTTCCGCGGGCGATTGAGGTCGAGCATCCACCTGCCATCGAGCCCAGGGTGGACAAGAAATCCTGGCCGGAGATGCCGCCGCTGGCTCCGTTTCCTGAGAAGCGCAGCCGTGCGGTGAAACTCTTCAACACGCTGAGACGGACAGAGCCCGTGTTGCACGACGTGGAACGCGGAGCCATGCGGATGCTGCGCTCGCTCATGCCCCGGCCGGGCACGTTTGTGAATCGACGTCTGGCCCTGCGGAAACCGATTCCGGGACTGGTCGCATACAAGTGGGGAGACCGCTCAGCCGGCAGCTACGAGGTGGAGAATCTCAGCGCTTCAGGTCTGTACCTGGCGACCCGGGAGCGGTGGCCTCTCGGCACCGTGGTTTCGCTGGAGCTTGAACGGGCCGGTGACACAGATAAGCGGCCGAAGCAGCGCGCGGCAATTGAGGCCGGTACAGTTCGTTGGGGGCCGCAGGGGCTGGGTCTGCTGTTTGTCATGCCGAATGATTACGATATTCGCCTGTGGGAGGGCCTGCCCGAGAGTCCATTCTTCCCGATAGGGCCGGACACAGTGGTTCGAGAGCTGCGGACGGCGTATGCGCTGGCCTTTCTGCGGCAAACGTGTCCGTCGGTTGAGGAGGAGTGCAAAGTTCTGCTGCACAAGGAATTCAGCTTTCAGCGAGCGGTGAACGCGGTGGACATTGTGCTGATGGCAGAGGACATTATTGCGTGCGATCCAGATACGTTCAGATTCCGGGCCAATGCCAAGCTCGTCATGAAGGTTCTTGAGGTCGGTTCCTGGGTTGACTCCGAGCCAGTGCAGCGCCTGTGGGCGGGACTGCTGGCGACGTCAAGCACGGTGTCGGGGGACGAGGAGATTAATATGATGTTTGCCGAGCGACTGACCCAGTTTTCTCCGCTGCACGCAGACATACTGGCTGCCACCTGCGCACCCGCCGTGGCGGCCCTGAGCGCGCGGGGAGAGGCAGCGCCCTCTGAGTCCTATTGCACGGCAAAGGAGTTCGTTGAGGCAACGGGAACGAGGAACCTGAACAAGATTCATCAGGGCGTGCTGCAACTCTGCGATCTTGGCCTGCTGGAGATGCGGGAGGATGCCTCATATGCAGGAGAGACGGCGGAGATGCGGACAAGCGCGACCAAGTTTGGCCTGCAGATGTTTGTGCGGTGCAGCCGGTCGGAGTGAGGGAACCGGGCGGACAGACGATGCCGGGCTTTTGATTTGTTTGCACCCGAGCGCGAGAGCATCTGTTGCTGAGAGCTAGAAAGATGTGACCGGCGGTAATCTGCCAGCACCTTCGGAAGTCAAGTTCGGCGTTCAAAGTTTTCCACTTCGACTGGTGCTCGCCGGGTCTGATCATTGTTTTGCGAAAGTGGGCAGATAGGTGTGCCTTCAGCACGACGGAGATCTGGGTATGAAGTTCAGACAGTCCGATGATACTTCTAATACAAATAATTTAGCCCTCATTCTCACCGGCTTGATTCTGGCTGCATTCCTGATTGTCAACTTTATTTTTGTTGAGTCGCGAGCGCCGGCATGGCAGGACGAAGTTTTTGTGCAATCGACAGCCAGGTCGATGGTAAGCACCGGGCAACAGGGACTAAGTGTGCTAGCCATGTATCGGGACAGTATTCCGCCCGCGCGCTTTTACGGGCCAGTTTCGTTTGAGGCAGCTGCCGCGCTACAGAGGGCGTTCGGCCTTCGGGAATGGCCATGGCGGGCTGTCTGCTATTTACTGGGTCTCGCGCTTATTGCCGTGTCCTCTGCGATTATCATTCGCCTTGCAGGTGCAAGCTCTCTGCAGGTGATGCTAGGGACATGTGTAACTACGGTTGCAGGTGTCTATTGCACACAGCCTCCCGGCAGGTGGGATCCGGTGACGGCCGGATTGGCTGTGAGCGCCATCGCAAGTGTCATGTTTTGCATGCGTGGCTCTGGTTGGCAGTTATTGCCGCGTGCTGTACTGGCAGGTCTTCTTTTTGGACTGGCTGCGGGGTCCACTCCGCGGGCACTTCCCATTCTTGCGTCGGCAGGCATCGCAATTGTAGTGGGTGCAATCATCGGCTCAGACAATCGAGCCGGCATCCTGGGTGCGGGACTTGTCACTGGGGTCGCGGCATTTGCAACTGATGCAATCGTACTGGCTCCAATCGGGATGACGCCATGGGGCTGGCTTGCATTTGTAAGAAGAGCGAGCGCCAGAGACAGATTTAACAGCTCTCCTTTGCTGGGAGGCGCGTGGAACCTCGAATTATCGAGCCACAAGATTGTGATCGTACTGTCCCTGCTGATGCTGGCCGTGGGTGTCGCTTCAGCGTTCATTCATGCACGAAGCGAGGGTAATTCCCATGAATATTCAAACGTGCGAATCGTGATAACGGTTCTTGCCCTGGTAAACTGCGCACTGAGTCTTACTCTGCTTTCCAGATTCCTTTCCTACGCCGTATTTTGGCTTCCGCTGCTCGCCATCGCTTCATTTTCCCAGCTTCCGGGCGGCAGTTGGCTTGTCTTAAAGAAACTACGGCCTGTGATCTGCATCCTCCTGACTTTGGAACTGGCACTACCGACCGCGTTGCAAATGCGGCGCTTGTATGAGGGAGGCAGGCTCTGGGCGACGCGCGATCCCAAGCGCATGCAGTCCGAGATGCGGAAGTATATTCCAGCTCATTCAGTGGTCTTCGGACCCGTTGGCGGCTACTTTTTCCCGGTGGAGCAAAATGGTTCGCGCTACCTTTATCTGAAGGAGGAGACCACACCCGGACTGGCTTCCGGGATGGATTCTTCAGCGTATCGCGAGCAGGCGGTGGATTACGTGGCCTGCACTCGGCGAACTTACCTGGTATGGCCGTGCAAGGAAGGTGGTCCACGACTGCCCGTACACGTCGCCTCAGATGAGAAAGTTCTGGTTAATCCGCGTCGCATAGATTCGAATAATCTGCCTGCCATTTACAGGCTAAAGAAACCGCGGAATTGCGATGTGTTGCTCAATGAGGGGATATGGCCCAAAGTTCGCTTTTGAGAGTAGGCCGCACGAAACCGCGCCGGACCGCAACGGGCGTCACAAAACGAAAGCATTTCATCGAATCCATACGGGCTGGGGCGCGGAATTGGAATTCCCCATCGTCTGGACGCCAAGCAGGCCGATGATGAGGCCGCTGTCTGCGCATCGGTATGATCCCTGCATATCGAGCCTGTCTGCGATAATGTTTGAGTTTCGCAGTCCGCGCCAGCGCGCGCTGGTGGCATCGTGGGTGGGAGATTCTGCAATCGAGGGGGAAGCAGATGAATTGTCGACGATTGGTGATGGTGGCGGCGCTGTGCGCCTTGGTTTCAAATGTTTCCCTGGCTCAATCGGCCGCGGATGCGGCGGTACTCAGGGGACTCTCTCCAGTCTCAGTGCTCTTGAATACGGACGCCGGAAAGTCAGCGTTAGCCGCGAACTATACGGTCACCGGTCGAATCCAGACCGGCGCGATCGTTCAGCCGACTTTGCTTCCATTTCCCCAGCAGGAGCAGCAGGCGTTGCGCGACGCTTTCATCACATTCCAGAATTTGTCGCAGCTATCCGACGGGCTCGGCACCGCGCTCGGTTCTGCATACGTCGCACGATTCCACTACATCGATCAGAAGCGCACATCCAGGACTCCGCCATCGATCGATGATCTGATCCGCTATGCCCTCGTGGTTTCTGGAAGACACTCAGGCGCAGCCAAATACCTGTTTGCGAATGAAACTACGGACGGGAAGAAGCGAGTTTCCACGGGCGAAGCGGCACTTATCACGGAAATTGGAGGTGTCGACGATGTCTTTGGCAAGGCCTACAAGCTCCCGGCCGGGACTGCTGGCGCAGGCGCATTCGGCAATGCGCGTCCCTACCAGACTGAGCCGAGCGTGACGAGTTTCGATGGGCCGGACTACCTGAACAGGCCTGCGGGCAACTACGTATACAACCATGGGCCGGCGATGGACCTGACCAACAGCCCTTCGTATCCGAGCGGACACACGACATATGGGTATACCGGGGCGGTGCTGCTCGCCGTACTTGTTCCTGAGCGCTATGCGCAGATGATCGCGCGCGGCGCGGAGTATGGAAACGATCGCGTCATCATGGGTTCCCACTACGTGATGGATGTGCTGGGGGGCCGGGCATTGGCGCTTTATGATATGGCGCATCTTCTGGCGAACGATACTGCTTACATGGGCCTGACGATCCGCGGGGTGCCACCGGTCAAGGACTTTCGCGGCGCGGTGAAAGACGCACGCGTTGAACTACGCGCAGTGCTGCAGAGCGGATGCGGCAATGCGATTGATGAATGCTCAAAAGAAGACACCGGGCGATTCAGCAACGCCGCGGCGGACGAGACCTTCTACGATGCGACGCAGACTTATAATCTGCCCGTGGTATATCCGGAATTTGCGAGTGAACCTGAGGATGTGAGTAAGGTTGCGCCCGAGGCCGGCTATTTATTGACGGTGGCTTTTCCGGCCCTGACCCTGAATCAGGCAGATCAGATCCTCACCGATACAGAAGGACCGGGCGGCGGGTTTTTGGACAATGGCTCAGGTTTCGGAGTCTATTCGAGGCTCAATCTGTATGCCGCGGCGCAACGCGCGGCGCAAGTGGTTCGAGGCAGATAATTCTCACGAACGCAGTTGACCGGGTTCCAGCCTGCGCGGCAATTGCTGGAGAAAATGCAGGCTCATGACGCCCAGTGAATTTCAGGAAGTAGAATCGGAGCGTCAGTTCAGGTATCTTTCCAGGGGCCCGATATGCACACGAGGCGTGATTTTTTGAAGCTGGCTGCGATGCTCTCTGGAGCATCGGCGGTATCCGGATTTATTCCCGAGTCGATTCAGCGCGCATACGCGATTTCCGCCGAGCCGGGCTCCACCTTTCTCGATGCCGAGCACATCGTCATTCTGATGCAGGAAAACCGCTCGTTCGACCATGCTCTCGGCACGCTGCGCGGAGTGCGCGGGTTCAACGACCCGCGCGCGATTCGGCTGGCGAACGGCAATTCTGTTTTTGTGCAGACGGACGCAGCAGGAGACTCCTATGCGCCGTGGCGGCTGGACATCAAAGACACAAGAATCACCTGGATGGGTTCGATTCCACACTCACGAAACAGCCAGGTGGATGCGTGGAACGGGGGACGGCAAGACGGATGGATCGACGCAAAGCGTTCAGGGAATCCTGAATATTCCCGGGTACCCATGACCATGGGTCATTACACGCGCGAGGATATTCCGTTCTATTACGCGCTGGCCGATGCCTTTACCGTGTGCGATCAGAATTACTGCGCGGTGATGTCGAGCACCACGCCCAACCGCAGCACATTCTGGACAGGAACGATACGCGACCGGCAAAGTGTGGACTCAAGAGTCTACATGCGAAACGAGCAGTATGAACGGTTGCAGATGCCATGGAAGACCTATCCAGAGCGATTGCAGGAGGCTGGAATCAGCTGGAAGTTCTACCAGAATGAGTTGACGTATTCCGGTCTTACCGGCGATCACGACGCATGGCTGGGCAACTTTGGCTGCAATGTTCTCGAATTCTTTCGCGCCTACAATATCGAGGCGTATACCGGGTTTCCGCTCGCTCTGCAGGCGGAGTGTGCGGGCCTGAAGGAGGAGATCGGGAGGCTCGAGGAACACGCGTCAAAGGAGACCAATCCCGACGCGGTCGCGCGCCTGCACACAAGAATTGAGCAAGCGAGGAATCACATTAAAGGCCTGCAGGCGCAGATTGCATGCAGCGGAGCGCCACGGTACGATCAACTCAGCGGATCTCAGCGCGCCCTGTTTCACTCCGCATTTGTGACGAATGCAGCTAGCCGCGACTTCCATGAGCTTGAAGAGCTCCCATTCACAGACGACGGCAAGGCGGAAACGATGGCGGTCCCCAAGGGCGACATCTTCTACCAGTTCCGCAAAGACGTGATGGAAGGCACGCTGCCGACCATCTCATGGATGACGGCGCCGGAGAAGTTCTCAGATCATCCGACTTCTCCCTGGTACGGAGCGTGGTACGTGTCTGAGGTGATGGATATTCTCACGAAGAACCCGGAAGTCTGGAAGAAGACAATCTTTATCCTCACCTACGACGAGAATGACGGCTACTTTGACCATGCGCCATCGTACGTGGCCGCGGATCCAAAGCGGCCTGAGACGGGAGGCGCCTCGGAAGGAATTGACACCGGCATCGAGTACACCTATGCAGGGGATGAGCTGGCGCAGGGGGTTACGCACGCGGAAGCGCGCTCTGGCCCCATCGGCATGGGCTTTCGAGTGCCGATGATTATTGCTTCTCCTTGGACGCGAGGGGGGTGGGTAAACTCACAACTGTTCGACCATACTTCCACACTCATGTTTTTGGAATCGTTTATTGGGGGGAAGCTTGGCAAGACCGTTCGAGAGGAGAACGTAAGCTCCTGGCGGCGTGCGGTGGCCGGTGATCTCACTTCAGCCTTTCGGCCCTTTGACGGCCAGGAGCCACAACTTGATTATCTGAATCGCGATAGGTTTGTCATCGGGATTGAGCGGGCGCGGTACAAGGAGATTCCATCGAATTACAAGCGGCTGAATTCATCTCAAATCAAGAACATCACTCAGAATGCGCGGCAGTCATCCTTCACCTCGCACCAGGAACCCGGCACGAGACCGGCGTGTGCGCTGCCTTATGAGCTGTATGCGGAATGGGCGCTCACTCCCGATGGAACCCAATTTGAGCTGCAACTGACGTCAGGAGATGGAGTGCATGGGAGCAGCGCTGCAGGTGCGCCTTTCAACGTCTACCTGCGCAACCTGAATAATTCTTCGCAGGGCGGCTTCCAGGCCGCAACCTATGCCGTCAAGGCTGGCAGTACTCTTCGCCCGCGATTCCCGGTATCTGCGTTCGCCGGGTCGAAGTATGTTGTAGAAATCCACGCGCCGAACGGATTTTATCGCTCGTTTGCGGGCACTCCGGAGTCGCGGAACCTTCGGATGAACCTGGAATACGAGAAAGAGGGTTCTGGACTCACTGGAAACATCGTTCTACATCTGAAGAACACTCAACAGGAAAAGCTGGCAGTCGCAATTGCGGACAACTCCTATGAGACTGGCACGGTTCGCAATACACTCGATCCGAACGGCGAGGCAGCAGTGGTGCTGCGCTTGGAGCGAAGCCATGGCTGGTATGACTTCACCGTGACAGTCGATGAATCCGACGCGGAGTGGCGTTACGCAGGTCGGGTTGAGACTGGACGCCCGAGTTTCAGCGATCCGTCCATGGCCAAGTCTGTGTGACGCCTCTGGAGCGTGGCTGGTTAACGGCGATATCACGTGAAATATCTATGGATTACGCTGGTCGGGGCGGAGGGATTCGAACCGCCGACCCGCTGCTCCCAAAACAGGTCAGGTCGTTTGTGGAAGCAGGTTGATAATGGATGAAAATAACTGCTTTGGATTGAGCATCTTGCATTGATCCGTTCCGCGCTTATTGAACGTTGTTGCTTCCAGGTGCGCTGACCGCTACAAAATCCTCTACGCCGATTCATTTCTCGGATATAATGATCTAGTCAGATAGTCAGATAGAACTCGGAGCGTGAATCGCGATGTCGATCACAACAACACGACGCAGAAAACCCGCTAGCGCACCCGCCGGGACCGTTCAAAGCATGGAACGGTGGAAACTTGAAGACGCCAAAGCGCGGTTCAGTGAGGTCGTGCGGCTGGCCGGGACCAAGGGACCGCAGTTGGTGACGATTCGCGGCAAAGAGGCGGCCGTGATTCTTGCGCCCGAAGCATACAAGCAATTGCTTCCAAAGCCAAAGGGGCATCAGCCATTGGTTCGCTTCCTGCAGGGACTTGGCTTATCCGATCTGAATCTGAAGCGTGAACACGATATCGGAAGGGAAATCGCCCTGTGAATGGTTGGTTGCTCGATACCAACGTCATTGCCGAAGTGAGCGGAGCCAAGCCCGACCAGAAAGTCGCAAAGTGGATCGAGTCTCTGCCGGAACATACCCTCTATCTGAGCATCCTGACCATCGGCGAATATCAAAAAGGCATCCATCATCTGCCGCCGGAAGACAAGCGGCGTCCGCGGCTCCAACGGTCGGTCGTGGCGCTGGAAACGCGGTTTGCCGGACGAGTGCTCTCTGTCTCGGACCAGATCGTGCTGCGCTGGGGAGCTATCAGCGGCGAAGTGAAGCGTTTGGCCGGTCATTCTCCGTCGGTTATTGATACGCTGCTTGCGGCCACCGCGATTGAGCACGATCTTTACCTCGCAACTAGAAATGTCGCCGATGTCGCAAACAGTGGAGCGGCTGTGTTCAATCCCTGGAAGGACGATCCGGAGCAGTTTGCGGTTTCATTGAGGAGAGGTTAAAGAAGGCAGCGGTTGCAGTGTTCGATACCAGCAGCAGCGTTCAGTAGACCCTGATAGCCTTTGGGTCGTTATAGGGATGGAACAGGAAGACTCTATCGAACACCTTTGGCGAGTTTTTCAATTGCTTTTTCACTTGCTCGGCCAATTCTGGGAATCCGTATCCAATGCTGTGAGTCGGTGTGTTGTGCCTGATCGCTTCATCGCAGTAGTAGCAAAGCAAGTCAAACTCATCCAGTGTGTGCTGCGAACGAATGTCTTTCTTTTGATAATTGCAGATCTTCTGACAAATGCGGTCAACAGCAGCCTGCATCATCCACTGAGCGGTATATGCACCACCGGGCAGCTCGAATTCGATCCACGCATCACCTACGAGTGGAGGACCGGAGTTTGAACTTGGATATATCCAAATCTTTTCTAGATATTTTTCGAGCACTGGATATGCGCTGAAATCATTTACTGGAGCGCCTTGGAGTGTGTGCCAGCTACACACTGTTTTCCGATAGTCCGCTGTGATCTGCAAATGAGGATCAAATACCGGCAAAGGCTTGGCATTCTCAGCAGCAAGGAACGCGTACAACTCCTTTCTAAACTTCGCTTGGTCTGACTGCGCGATGCGCGATGACCTGTCGTACAGCAGAACTTGCCGTATGTGATCTGGCTTGGGTACCTTTTCACTGGCAATGATTTCGAGGTAGCCCTTTTCCAGCTTTTCTCTGCCAGCGCCGGAAGTCACTTGATTGTGCTCAACCCATTTGGTGAGTTCGACGCCAATCGTCTTGTCGGAGTCACTGCAACACAAAACATCGGGCGGATCTGGACCATCGGCCCAACAGTTTACTGCCTCATCTGCGAACCGTGGCGCGGCGGCTAAGAAGCCCTCCCATGCAGTCTGTTCATCAGAGCGCATCATCAGCTTCATTTTATACCTCACTTGAATGCTCGCTCGGCTGGGAGATCGTGACTTCTATGTGTGGGCACATGTCAGCGATAACACGAGAGTTCAATAGGCACTCTCCGCGTGGTGGGTACAGAATTGGGCACAATCGGCAGATTTGGATGTGAGGGGATTTTAATATAAGTCTTTTTATTTTCTATGGTCGGGGCGGAGGGATTCGAACCCTCTCGCCCTTTCCCAAGAACAGTTTTCATATCAACAAATTGGACTGAGTTTCCGAAGGGTGATACCTGGGGTGATACCGCTTTTGCCAGGAGATCGCCATGGAAGTCAACGTCACCAAACGCATCGAAACTCAGACTGGAAGCCGCTACTGCCCTGTAGTGGTCAACAGCAGCGGCCGGATCAAGTCCGACTGGGTCATTGTAAACGGCAACCAGGAAAGGCATCCCGAAGGGTCCTACTACCTCGAATGGCGGGAGAAAGGACAACGTAAGCGCCTCTCCGTAGGCAAGGACGCCGTCGTCGCATTCAACAGTCAGGTGCGGAAGGTCAAAGAGTTGGAGGCCCGGGCCGAGGGGCTCGAAGTACAGCTCCCAAAAGACGACCCCAACCGCGCGCAGCTTCGTTCCGCCATGGCCGATTTCCTCAAGGAGATCAAACTCTCGCGCAAGGACAAAACGTGGCGAGGCTACAAGGTGGCCTTTGCTTACTTCCAGCAATCCTGCAGCAAGAAATGCGCAGACGAACTGGAACGCATCGACCTTCTCGAATTTGTAGCGTTTCTTCGTGAGAAGAAGAAGCTCGCTCCCAGAACCGTCTTCAACAAGTTCACGTGCGTGATGACCTTCCTCGAATCGCAGGGAATACCCAAGCTGTTGGGGAAGAACGACAAGCCGCGCTTCGTCGAAACCGAAGTTGCGATCTTCGAAGACAACCAACTGACGGATCTGTATCCCGTGTGCACCCTGTACCACAGGACGCTTTACGACTTCCTGCTGATGACAGGCTTTCGGGAACAGGAAGCGATGCACATCACCTGGCAGAACATCCGGTTCAAGGCAAATATCGTCGAGATGCGCTGGAAGCCCCAGTTCGACTGGTCGCCAAAGGCCTACAAAGAACGCGAGGTGCCTGTTCCGGACGAACTGCTCGAATCTCTCGAAGCCTATCGCAAGACACTCTCGGAGAAACGCGCTGCTTTAGGAGCACTCGTGTTCAGCACCAGAAGTGGGAAATGCGACACGCACATGATCCGGGCGCTCAAGAGGAATGCAACAAAAGCGCGTCTGAATCCGAATGACTTCTGGCTGCACAAATTTCGGGCGACCTTTGCCACGACCCACCTTCGCGCCGGTGTAGATCTGAAGACTGTAATGGCCTGGATGGGGCAAACCACGATGGATAGCATCATCCGCTATCTAAAGCCCGCCCGGAAAGACGAAGTGATCAGCAAGGTGAACCTGAGTTTCACGGGGCCGACCTTCGCCGACCGAAAGAAGTTGAACTGCTCGCCTCCGAAACAGACGGC
Organism: Occallatibacter sp.; assembly: GCA_035692885.1. Taxonomy (GTDB): domain Bacteria; phylum Acidobacteriota; class Terriglobia; order Terriglobales; family Acidobacteriaceae; genus Telmatobacter. Next base: position 1,264 of record DASSHM010000186.1, on the reverse strand, counting down.
CTAGCCTTTCGAATTGCACTGGCGCCGAAGAGCGAATCTTCGGCGTTTTTCTTATGCGTTGCGCTTACGGGTTCCTTGAAATTGACCGAAAACTCATTTCGACGGATCGTAATCTTGGCGTTTTTGGATTTCCAGCACAGCGAACAGGAGGAGTGAATGCTTATCGAACAGATACTTGAGCAGAAGCGAGGGGCCCTGAGGGCGAACGATATTGCCGAGATGCTCGACCTCTCGGAAAAACAAATCTACAAGATGGCTGCGACAGGCGAGATCCCGTCGCTCAGGATTGCCAACTCGGTCCGGTTCGATCCCCACGATTTCGCCGCCTGGTTGAAAGCCAGATCAAGCGCCCCGGATGTGGAACCTCGATCGGCCACGTCAGTGCCCCGATCCCGCTCAAGACCAATTCAACGAAGGAAGCAAAGCCGAGAGATTTGACCGAGTTCCCAGCGCGCATGATGATGTCTTCCTCGTATGGAAAGTGAGGGGCAAACAAATGCGAATATCGAGGGGAGAAATTGTCGCAGGTCATCCAGCGCTACAGGTGCGTAGGTTTCTGAGGAGGTTTAATGGGATGTTTTTCATGCATTGCGCGGTTGAAAGAGTGATGCAACTCAAACCGGAGCAGGCTGAAGAGTTTATCCACGAAATGGTCGCGCTCAAACTCATCGAGCCGACAACTCCCTTCAACAAGGAAGCGGCCTACGAGGTTGGAGATCTGGGCCTTGCATTTGCAAATGCGACAGCCACCAAGCCAATTCACCGAGAAACAGCAGAACGGATCCTGAAAGGGTTCATGGAACGCGTGGATGCTGTGAATGCTTCAAAAGAATATGCATTCAGGATTAGAGGCGTTGTCCTATTCGGCAGCATGCTCTCATCCGCGGATCGAGTGGGCGATGTTGATGTTGCAGTTGATTTGCAGGCTTCTATTTCCGATCCCCGCCGATTCAAGCGGCTATGCGATCGCCGCAGGGATTTGGCGCAAGGCCATGGAAGATCTTTATCTACGGCAATAGACTGGGCCCTATGGCCTCAGAAGGAGGTTGTGCTGCATCTGAAAGCACGGTCTCATTACCTGAGCCTGCATGGATTCGACCAATTTATGGAGATGGAGAACTTTTACTACCGTGTGCTCATTGGCGATTCGAACCTCATAGCGTCTCAGATCCCGACAGGAAGGCTTTGCGATAGTCCACCAAAGAGCAAGCATTCGGCTGTTAACCGAAGGGTTGTAGGTTCGAGTCCTACCTGAGGAGCCAAT
>DASSHM010000185.1:0-8068 GCA_035692885.1 Occallatibacter sp. | reverse complement strand
CACTCACGGCCCATGCTCAGCCTCGACAACGCGTATTCGCCCGAGGAGCTGGCTGAATGGGACCGCCGCGTGCACGAGCTGGCCGGTGGGCTGCCGGTGGAATATGTCGCGGAGTTCAAGCTGGACGGGCTGAGCGTGGCGCTGCGCTACGAGCCGGCCGGAAAGGGCGGCTCGCGGCTGGTGTCAGGCATCACGCGCGGTGATGGCCAGGTCGGCGAAGATGTCACGTCCAACATTCGCACCATCCGCAGCGTTCCGTTGTCCGTCAGCGCCCAGCAGCTCAGGAAGGCTGGTGTCGAGCCGTCCTTTGAGGTGCGTGGCGAGGCGGTGATGCCCGCGGAGGCATTTCAGCGCCTCAATGAGGACCGTGAACAGCAGGGGCTGCCTCCGGCGGTGAATCCCCGCAACGCCGCCGCGGGCACGCTGCGCACGCTTGAGCCAGCCGTTGTGGCGCAGCGGCGTCTGGATTTTTACGCCTACTTCCTGCTTGTCGAGGGTGAGTACCAGCCTCGCGGGCAATGGGCCACGCTGGAGGCGCTGCAGACGCTGGGCTTCCGCGTGGAGAAGCATCGGGCTGCCGTGGAAGGCGTGTCGCAGGTGTTGAAGTTTATCGACACTGCCGAAGCCGAGCGTGAACGTCTCGGTTACGAGATTGACGGCGTGGTTCTCAAGGTGGATTCGCACGCCACGCAGCGGCGGCTGGGCTATACGGGCCGTGCTCCGCGCTGGGCCATCGCGTACAAGTTCACCGCGAAGTCGGGCATCACGCGGGTGAAAGAGATTACGGTTCAGGTGGGCCGCACGGGCAAGCTGACTCCGGTGGCAGAGCTGGAGCCGGTCTTCATCGGCGGCACCACCGTGAGCCGAGCAACACTGCACAATGCCGACTTCATCGAGAATCTGGGCATGTTGATTGGCGACTGGGTGAAGGTGGAGCGGGGCGGCGATGTGATTCCCAAGGTTGTCGAGGTGGTTCACGATGCGCAGCACCCACGCGGCAAGCGCCGTTTCAAGTTTCCCAAGCTGTGTCCTGAATGCCGCAGCGAAGTGGTGCGCGTGGAGGGAGAGGCCGATTACCGCTGCGTCAACGCCGACTGCCCCGCCAAGTTGCGCGAGACGCTGCTGCATTTTGGCGGCCGGGATGTGATGAACATCGAAGGACTGGGCGAGGCGGTGGTGCAGCAGTTGCTCGATCGTGACATGGTGCGCGGCGTTGCCGACCTCTACAAACTCACTGTTGAGCAGCTTGCGGGACTTGACCGCTTCGCGGAGAAGTCAGCGACATCGCTGGTGACGCAGATTGAGCGATCGAAGAAGGCTGGTCTGGCGCGTGTTTTGATGGGCCTCGGTATCCGCTTTGTCGGGGAGCGCACGGCGGAGCTGCTGGCTGAGGAGTTCGGATCAATCAATGCGTTGATGGCGGCGGATGCGGACGGCCTTGAGCGCGTGGAAGAGGTGGGCCCGCGCATCTCCCAGGCAATACTGGAGTTTTTTGCGCAGGAGAAGAACCGCCGGTTGGTTGACGCGCTTCGCGACGCGGGCGTCGGGATGACCGCGGAAAAGAAGCAACGCTCCACGCAGCTCGCGGGCCTGACGTTTGTTCTAACCGGCACACTGCCCAACCTGACGCGCGAAGAAGCCAAAGAAAAGATTGAAGCTGCGGGAGGCAGGACTGCCGGTTCGGTGAGCAGAAAGACGAACTACGTGGTGGCGGGCGAGGAAGCCGGGTCAAAGCTCGACAAGGCGCACCAGCTGAAGGTTCCAGTCATTGATGAGGCCGGGCTGGTCAATCTGCTCAACGGGCAATGAGCGTCGAGACCGCGCTGCTCGCTGATGCAGGGCTTAGTCAGTGCCCGGCTTCGCGGGCGCGCCCGTAGCGCCGCGAATACCCTCCATGCCCAGCCGGAATGAGGGTGCTACGTAGTCCCGGGGCAGGTAGGCGTCGGGAGTCGTGGTTCGATTGCCGTCGCGGACATTCGAATAATGCGATGACATAATCTCCACGCCGCCTTCGTTGAACTTGTCCTGAATCTTCTGGTGAAGCACCGAATACGTGTCTGCCATCAGGTCAGGCCGGTCAGTGAAGGCGTTGATTTCATAGTGGACATAAAAATCATCGAGCGCGGTCTGCAATACAAAGGGCCGGGGATCCTTCATGAGATTTTCGCACTCTGACGCCGCATTGAGCAGGAGCTGATGAACGGTGCGCCAGGGCGCGTCATAGCCAATGGTGACCGCCGTGTGCAGAATCAGCCTGTGCTCACTGGCCGAGGAGCTGAAGTTCACGATGTGGCTGTTCATCACCATGGCGTTGGCGATGGTAATCTCGACATTCTTGATGGTCCTGATGCGGGTTACCAGCAGCGTCTTTTCAATCACACAGCCCATGGTGTCGGCGATCTTTACGATGTCGCCAACCGTGAACGCGCGCATGTAGGTCAGGATGACTCCCGCGACCACGTTGGCAACCGCGGATGTGGACCCGAGCGACAACAGAAGGCCGAGGAAGATGGAGATTCCTTGAAATGCCGGCGACTTGGAGCCCGGCAGGTAAGGAAACACGGCGATGGCCGCCAAAGCCAGAATGAGAAGGCGGACGATCTTGTAGGTCGGTGCTGCCCACTCCGGATAGAACTGCGGAAGCGCAATCGTCCCCTTGCCAATCTCGGCAAAGATGATGCGGACAAACTTGATGACGTAGAACGAAACCAGGACGATGATGGCGATAAAGAAGATATTGGGCAGATAGGCGAGGGCGGCGCTGCCGACGATTTTGAGCGGTGAAAGGACGTAACCCAGCAGGACGCTGGCATAGCCGCGGGTCCAGGGGAAGAAGCCCAGGACCAGCGACGCATAGATATAAAAGACGATCAGCCAGACAGCCAGCCGTGCAAGCCGGACCAGCCCGATGAGGAAGTCGGCAATCCGGTCGGCGGGTATGAGCTCGAATTTCTGAATGCGCAGGGATGGAATCACGGTTCCACGCCAGGAATCGAGCGCCCGGTAAACCGCGCGGAACAGCATGCCCAGCAGCCGCAACAGCACGATGAGAGCTATGGTGGCTAGAACCGCGTACAGCAGGCCCAGCAGGATGCTCTTGAGGCTGGACTCATGACGCAGCGCGTCAAGGGTTGCGATGATCTTTTTCGCATGGTCGCGGGCGAGCGCCTGACGCGTCGCACCGGCAGCCCGGGCATCCTGATCGGTCACACTCATCAGGATCAGACCGCCTGCCATGATGTTTGAGGAGCTCGCTGAATCGGCGACGGCAATGGAATCCGGCTTGAAATTAACATCCGCAGCCACCCCGGCGATGCGCTGACCGATGGCATCAGCTCGCGCCTGGGCGGGAAAAGACAGGACTCCCTCGACGGCAAACACCTGCCTGCCATGCACCATGACCCATGCCTCTGGCGCGTGACTTGCTGGAGCAGATGCGGCAGGTGCCTGGCAGTCGATTTGCGGAGCGGCTGCAAGCACGGCAAGCAAAACGACGCCTGCCAGCAGGCGAAGACGGCTGTGCAGATGCACTGAACACCTCGTTGAATCTCATTCGAGATTGAACGGCGCGCTTCCCGGTTGTCAATTGAGCAATCGGGAAAGATGTACATCTTCAGCCATGCGCGCGAGCCAGCCCGCTGAGGGCGCGGCTACTGAGTTGGCGCAAAGTATCCCTTTTTAGCCCGTACCTTGTATTTGCGATTGGTGCAGAAGAGATAGATGGAATGGAAGGAGCCGTCGTACTTGAAGTCGGCGGGGGTGTAGTTCAACGCGTACTGGCTGCGCAACTCTTCCTCGATATTGGCGAAGCTCTTTGCCATGTCCTCAACCGAGGGTGGAAAGAAGACCCGTCCGCCGGTGTCCTGCGACATCTGCGCCATCACCTTGTCGCCCCGGCCGCGGCTGGGCGTCCAGTTGGTGCTGATGCCATAAATGATGGTCTCGGACCGCTGGCACATCTTGATGGCTTCGTCGAGATGGACCCGGCTCTGGTCGTCGTCGCCATCCGAGATGAGGATGATGGCCTTGCGCACGGGCTCCTGGCCGCGGGACTCGTTGAGCAGCTTGTCGCGGCAGGCGGTGTAGACGGCGTCAAACAGGGCCGTGCCGCCGCCGGGACGCAGCTTCTTTATGCCCGTCTCCAATCCGTCAAGATTGTTCGTCCAGTCCTGGGTTACGGTCGGTGTTACGTCAAAGCCCATCACGAATGCGCGGTCCTGGCGCGAGGTGAGCGTCTGCAGCAGGAAGTCGATGGCGGACTGCTGTTCAAACTCGAAACGGCTGCGAATTGACGTGCTGGAGTCAATCAGAAGTCCCACCCGCAGCGGAAGGTTAATCTGCTGGCGGAACGAGTTCACGCGCTCAGGGGCGCGCTGATTATCAAGCAAGGCAAAATCGCTCTGTTTCAGGTTGGGAACGTAGTGCCCGTGCTTGTCCGTCACCGTAAAGATCACATTGACCTCGTTGACGTTGGCCTTGATGACCGGAATGCCCTCGTTGTTCTGGTCAGCGCCACTCCGGGCAGGCTCGTCAGGCTGGGCTTTCGCCGTCTGGGTGGCCGGTGCCTGTGCCGGGTCCGGTTGCTGCGCTTGCAGGGGGATCGCGGTCAACACGGCCGCGAGTGTGGGGACAAGCAGCTTTAGATTCATATCACTCTCATTTTAACAATTGCGCCCATTTTTCCCGGCAGGCCTTTTTCACCGGCTTGAGCCAAACGTAACTGCATGGTCAAGTCGTTCAAGAAGCTGTTCAAGCTCGTTCGGCAGGGGCGCTTCGAGTTCAAGTTGCCTGCCTGACAGCGGTTGCCGGAATTCGAGACGCGCGGCGTGAAGAAAATTGCGGCTCAGTCTCAGCCGCTCAATCTCAGATTGCCCGCGTTTCTTGCCGGGGCGCCCGGCCTGTTGATCAGGCGGTTGGCCCGGCAGTTGGCCCGGCGCGCCATAGAGCGTATCGCCCACGACGGGGTGGCCAAGCGACGCCATGTGGACTCGAATCTGGTGGGTGCGCCCGGTCTCGATCCGAACCCGCAGAAGTGTGAACTTTCCAAAGCGGGTTGTAAGCCTCCGCGCCACCTCATAGTGAGAGACTGCCGAGCGCGCATTTTCGGTAGCACGCGTTGTCATGCGGGTGCGGCGAACACGGTCGCGGCCGATGGCAGAAGAGATGGTTCCCGACTGACGATCAACATGACCATGAACCAAGGCAACGTAGGTCTTGCTAATCTGCCGGCCAGAGAAGAGCTTCGCCAGCGCGGCATGCGCCCGGTCGTGGCGCGCCACAATGATGAGTCCACTGGTGTTCTTGTCGAGCCGGTGCACGATGCCGGGGCGCAGCACTCCGCCCATGGCGGAGAGGGTCTGAAACCGATGAAGGAGCGCATTGACCAGAGTGCCCCGATTACGGGCATCGTCGCTCTTTCCGGAGCCCGCGTGCACCATCATACCGGCCGGCTTGTTGATCACGGCCAGGTCGTCATCCTCATACACAACGTCAAGCGGAATGTCTTCAGGCGCGGCATGGAGAGGCGCGGGATGCGGCTCGCCAGTAACCACGATACGCTCACCTCCGCGCAGCCTGAAGGATGCCTTCTGCCGCGCGCGGTCCACAAGCACGTCGCCCTGTTCAAGTAGCAACTGGACACGCGAACGGCTTATGCCCTCCATCCGCGTGGCGAGAAAGTGATCGAGACGCTGACCAGCGGCCGTGGACGGTACTGCAATGGCAATGGGCTCATGCATGCGCCGTTCCGTCGCTCACCGCGTTGCCGTCGCGGCGTGCATCCCTGCGTCTGCGCATCACCCATCCGCCGGCGAGCACGAGGCCAATGGCCGCGGCCTGCGGCGCATCGAGCGCGCCGTCCAGCAGGTTGCCCCTGCCCACAGGATCACGCCAGAACTCAGTGAAGTAGATAGCTGTGCCGGCCAGTATGAGCCAGAGGCCGGCGAGGTCGCCATTCTGGCGGCAGAATGGCATCCATACCAGCAGGGCAATGGAGACAGTGAGGAAAGCGAGCGCGGCGTACGCCTGCACGGGATGCAGCGGAATGCCGAGCGGTGTCCCGCTCCAGCGCGCCGCGAAGGGGCTGATGTAGACGATGCCCCAGTGCCCGGAGGTCTCAGTGCCATATCCGGCGCCGGCGAGCAGAGCGCCAAGCTGCTCGCACGCCATGCCCAGAGCGAGCGGCGCTGCCAGGCCGTCGGCCGTGTTCCACGGGGGCATGTGCTGCCAGCGCGCGTAGAGCACCGCCGCCACGGCCGCGAAGAGCGCGCCGATGCCCGCAACCAATGGATGATGCACCATCGCCAGGGAGAGAAGCCACGCGGGATGACTGCGCAGAACCGTCCAGTTGATGGCCACCAGCACGAGGCGCGACCCGACCAGCGCGCTGAATAACGCAATGACGCAGAGATTCCACATGTGATGGGGATTGACGTGGGTCATACGCGCGGTGCGCAGCGCCAGCGTGAGAGCGAGGACCACGCCGATTGCGGCCATCACTCCGTAGGACGGAATATAGATCGGCCCGATGTGGAAGAGGACGGGGTGCACAGGGGATAAGGATAACGGTTCCGACCCCGAGGCGGGTAGAATCCGGCCCACGGGGCCGTGAGAAATGCGCCGGTGAACCCGTCCTAAGACGGTGGAGCTTTCCGCGGTTCTTTAGGCATTCCGGACTGGCGGACACTGCGCACGGAACCGATTGTCGAGTCAAGCCCCTGTTCAATGAATGTAGGTTCAACCAGCGTTGACTTCCCACCTGCTTTGCAGGCCGGCTTCTATGCGGATAGTAGGGCGAGTCACGCGGAATTGCAAGTCTTGTGGGGAGGGGCCAAATTGTGCTAGGTTCGCGTATCCGCGCGAATCAGGAGCAGATTGACCCGGCTGCCGGCTCATGAGGCGGTCTTGCGGTCATCGTCGAGCACTTCATCAAGCAGTCCGCGCAGGCTGACGGCGCGGGCGTGGCCCTTGCGCGCGTCCGCGCCGCCCGACTGCGCCAACTCGTCAGCGAGGTTGAGCGCGGCCAGCACGGCCACGCGCAGTGAATCGACGGTGTGGCCCTGCGCGGAAACCGCTCTCATTTTGGCATCAACCTGCTCGGCGAGATGATGGATGTGCTCCGGATCCTGGCCGGTGAGGTGATAGGTCTGGTCGTAGATGGTGACGGTGGTGTATTCGGCGGGAGTCTCGGTCTTCTTCTTGGCCATATGCCTGCCTCACAATTCGAGCGCATCGAGCTGCGCAAGCAGCGTCTCGACCCGCTGGCGTACGTGATCGCGCTCCTTGCGCAGGGAGCGCACCTCTTCCCTGAGTTCCTCAATCAGCGGGGACTTCTCGCCGAGCTGCGCCTCGGCTTTTGCGGCGCGTTCCTCCGCGGCAACACGGGCCAGCCGCTCCTGCTTCACAAGCTCCACGGCGCGTAGGATGCGCTCTTCGAGAGCGGCGAAGTCATCCGCGCTGAGGGCCAGGGAGCCGGGTTCGCCGGGCCGCCTCATCGTTATATTTTCAGCGGGTTCCGGTTCCCGGCCTGTCTGCGACGCCATTGATTCCTCCGCGCCTTCTTCGGTCCAAGTATAGCCCCAGCCGGGCGCATGGTGGGCGCTAGACACGCAGGCGAGCGCCAACCCCGGCAACAGCCGCAATCACGCGGGTCTGGAACTGCTGCAGCTCCTCTTCGCGCAGAGTGCGGTCGGAGGCCTGGAAGGTGACGCCAAGCAGCAGCGCATACTCGTTTTGGCCGAGACGCGCATCGCGAAAAACTTCACGCGCCCGCCAGTCAATCATCTCAGGCAGGTCAACGGACGACAGTGCGTTGTCAACAGCCTCCCATGAGATGCCGGTGTCAAGGATGAGGGAGAAGTCGCGGCGCACCGGCTGGAAGCGGGAGAGATCGCGCGCGGCGGGCCGGCGTAGCGGCAGCCTGTACAGGCGGTCAAGATACAGCTCGCCGATAAAAACCGGCTCCTTGATTTTGCGGGCGGCGGCCTGGGCGGGATGAAGCTGGCCAAGCCAGCCGGCGGTTGCGCCATCGAGAGCGAGGCGCGCGGCGCGATAAGGGTGAAGCCAGGAG
>DASSHM010000184.1:0-11822 GCA_035692885.1 Occallatibacter sp. | reverse complement strand
AACCGCCTGCACGGGAACAGGCCGGCCCTGCATGGCGGCGACCTGCCGGGCATTGGTGACGGCGGCCTTCTGGCGGTTCTGGACGACGCGCACAATGATGACGCCCAGAACTCCAATCAGAATGAGGTAAAAAACAACGCGGATCCAAGTGCGCTTGTGCGAGGGGGGGTGCTGCCACTCATCGCTCGCGTGAGACTTGGATGAGTCTTCTATGGACATATTGTCACTACCTGTCGCTTCCAGTCAGATAAGCGCCCAAAAAATCGGGCGCAATGGGTGCATGGCCGAGAGGCGCGGGCACAATGCCGGCGCTTGATTTTACGGACGAACAAATTGCAGTAAAAGTTTACTCAAATCCGGCTCTTTGAGCGAGAAAAGCCGGAGGCCCGGAAGAGCTGGACCGGCGGACCCGTGGCGGAAGATGGGGAGAGGGCTGGATTTAGAGCGTACTCCAAGCCACAGAACCGCAATGCGATGAGAAGCCGCGGCATCGAATAGGGACCGGGCGGAATGACCGAAATTGTCCGGCGCGGAGACGGCTCCGTCCCGGATAAGAGGATGCAGGCCATGCTTCGCGGCGCGATCCACATGCAACGGAGAGGGAGCCGCACACCGGGACGGACTTCCCGCAAAAAGAGTACGTCCTGCGTAGAGCCCGCTCCAAGTGGCCCAGATACTGAGATGCTCGCGCAGTCGCGCGCATCTCTTCCTGCCGCAGGGACATCAAAAATATCCAGCTCAAAGTGCGCTGCCGCGCTGAAGTGCACCCGTGGTGCATTCCATCGTCTACCATACGTTCAGTCAAGGAAGCGTTGCCAAGCCGCCTTGCCGGATGGGGCTGCAAGCTCAATCCGCGCCAATGGTCCTGCGTACGAGGCTCGCCCGGGAACGAGCGCGGGCGTCGCAACCGGAAAGAATCAACCCGAGGAGGCAGGGAGGAGAACCTTCCCTGCTGCCGTGGATTGAGGGGAGCGGCCCTGGCTGCTCGGGGATGGAACCAGTCTTATGTGGATAATCCGGCTGGCATTACGGCGACCATACACATTCATCGTCTTCGCGCTTCTCATTCTGATCCTGGGCGCGTACAGCATTCTGACGATGCCGACTGACATCTTTCCCAACATCAATATCCCGGTGGTGACGGTGGTGTGGCGCTACGAGGGCCTGCCCGCGGAACAGATGGCAAACCGGATGGTATCAGTGAGCGAGCGGGCCATGACCACCACGGTCAGCGACATCGAGCACATCGAGTCGCAATCGCTGAACGGCGTGGGCATCATCAAGGTCTTCTTCCATCCCAACGTTGACGTGGGCAACGCGGTTGCGCAGGTAGTGTCGATCAATCAGGCGATTACGCGGACGATGCCGCAGGGCACCACGCCGCCGTTCGTTATCCAGTACAACGCGTCGAGCGTGCCGGTGCTGCAACTGGCGCTCTCGGGCGAGGGTCTGGACGAGCAGCAATTGAACGACCTGGCTCAGAATACGATCCGGACGCAACTGGCGACCGTGGAGGGCGCGCAGGCGCCGTGGCCCTACGGAGGCAGGCAGCGCGAGATTGTGGTGGACCTGAACATGGCCGCGCTGCAGGCCAAGGGACTGTCGCCGGTGGATGTGGTGAACGCCGTCTCCGCGCAGAACCTGATTGTGCCCGCAGGCACGATGAAGCTGCACAAGTTTGAGTACGCGGTGGAGACCAACTCGGCGCCCACGCTGGTGAATACGCTGAACAACCTGCCGGTGCGCACCATCAACGGGGCGATGGTGTACGTAAGAGACGTGGCGCACGTGCGCGACGGCAGCGGCCCGCAGACCAACATTGTGCGCGTGGATGGCAAGCGCGCCATTCTGATGAACATCCTGAAGACCGGCACGGCCTCCACGCTGGACATTATCCGCGGAGTGCGCGCGCGGCTCGCGTATGTGAAAGGGCAACTGCCGCCACAGCTCCAGATTGGCACGTTTTCTGACCAGTCGCTGTTCGTGCGGGGGGCCATCGAGGGAGTGGTGCGCGAGGCCGTCATCGCGGCCTGCCTGACGGCGCTGATGATCCTGATCTTCCTGGGGAGCTGGCGATCGACGGTGATTATCGCGGTCTCAATTCCGCTCTCGATCCTGTGCTCCATCGCGGTGCTGGCGGCGCTGCACCAGACCATCAACATCATGACGCTGGGAGGACTGGCTCTTGCGGTGGGCATCCTGGTGGACGACGCCACGGTGGCAATTGAAAACATCAACCGCAATCTTGAGGCGGGAAGGGAGCTGGAGCAGGCAATCCTGGACGGCTCGGCACAAATAGCCGTGCCCGCCTTCGTCTCCACGCTCGCCATCTGCATCGTGTTCGTGCCCATGTTTTTTCTGAGCGGCGTGGCCCACTACCTGTTTGTGCCGCTGGCGGAGGCGGTGGTGTTTGCCATGCTGGCCAGCTATGTGCTGTCGCGCACCGTGGTGCCCACCATGGCGAAGTTCCTGTTGGTGGAGCACGACGACGCCATGAGCGCAAGAAGGGTAAGCAGCCGCAATCCGTTTGTCCGCTTCCAGTTAATGTTTGAGGCGGGCTTTGACCGCTTTCGCCGTGGATATCTGGGCCTGCTGACGCTCTGCGTGGATCACGCCCCGGTGTTTCTGGTACTTTTTCTGGGCTTCGCGGTGCTGTCAACGGCCGTGCTGATGCCGTGGCTGGGGCAGGATTTCTTTCCCGCGGTTGACTCCGGCCAGTTCAAGATTCACGTTCGCGCGCACACCGGCATGCGCATTGAGGAGACGGCCGCGCTCTGCGACCATATCGACGCCACCATCCGTCAGCAGATTCCCGCGGATGAGCTGTCGACGATCCTGGATAACGTGGGACTGCCCTACTCCGGCCTGAACCTCTCCTACTCAACCTCGGCGCCCGTGGGCACGGCGGACGCGGACATTCAGGTGCAACTGAACAGGAAGCACCACCCCACACAGGCTTATGTTGAGCGGCTGCGCAAGGTGCTGGCAATGCGGTATCCCGGAGTGATGTTCTACGTGCTGCCGGTGGACATTGTGACGCAGATACTGGATTTCGGCCTGGCCGCGCCAATCGATATTCAACTGGTGGGACCGAATATGTACGGTAACCGCGCCGTAGCGGAGCGCATGCTGAGCCAGGTGCGTTCGGTTCCCGGCATCGCGGATGCGCGCATCCAGCAGCCGTTCAACATGCCCAACCTGACCGTGAACGTGGACCGGACCCGCGCGCAAACGCTTGGATTGAGCCAGAAGGATGTGGCGCAGAGCCTGCTGGTGACGCTGAGCGGCAGCTTCCAGACCACGCCGAGCTTCTATCTGGATCCGCGCAACGGGGTGACCTATGACGTGGCGGTGCTGGCGCCGCAATACAGCATGGACTCCCTGGCGGACCTGAAGAGCCTGCCGGTGACGGGGTCCCGGGCTGAGGCGGCGGGGGGTGGCGACGCTTCAACGGGCGCTCCGGGAGCCGGACGGCCGGTGCAGATTCTGGGCAACCTTGCCAGCATCACGCCGGGTTCGGAGCTGGGAACGGTGAGTCACTACGACGTGCAGCCGGTCATCGACATCTTTGCCAACGTGGAAGGCACGGACCTGGGCTCGGTTACCCGCTCGATGGAAGACATCGTGAGACAGCATGAGAAAGACCTTCCGCGTGGCTCGCACTTTGTGCTGCGCGGGCAGAGCGAAACAATGCGGCGCTCGTATATTGGACTGCTTGCGGGACTGGCGTTTTCCGTTCTGCTGGTCTACCTGCTCATCGTGGTCAACTTCCAGTCGTGGCTCGACCCGTTTCTCATCATCTCCGCGCTGCCCGCGGCGCTGGCCGGGATTGCATGGTTCCTTTTTCTTACCGGCACGCGGCTGAGCGTGCCCGCATTGACCGGCGCAATCATGTGCATGGGCGTGGCCACGGCCAATTCAATTCTGGTGGTCAGCTTTGCCCGGGAGCAGCTCGACGTGCTGGTGGGCGACGCCCGCAAGGCCGCTTTGAATGCGGGTTTTGTGCGCCTGCGGCCGGTGCTGATGACCGCGCTGGCGATGATCATCGGCATGATGCCCATGGCGCTGGGCCTGGGCGATGGCGGAGAGCAGAATGCGCCGCTGGGCCGCGCCGTGATTGGCGGATTGCTGCTGGCCACGGTGGCTACGCTGTTGTTTGTGCCGGCATTCTTTTCTCTGGTACACGGCTGGCTGGAGCGCCGCCGCAGACAACGCCTGCATGCCGCGCAGGCCGCAACCCTTGACGAGTTTGACCAGCTAATGGAGTAGTGAGCATGAGTGACCAACCCAATCCGGCTCCCCAGGCGCAAGCCCATGAAAGCGCGCCAGAGCAGGCCGCCCTTTCGCCGCGCAAAGCGGTTATCGGCGCCATTATTGTTGTGCTCATCGCAGTCGTACTGGCGGCAGCAGGCATCCTGGCGCGCATGCACAGCGACGACGTGCTGGCCCGCGCCACGCGTGAGCTGGCCGCGCCCACCGTGCTCGCGCTGCCCGCCCGGCAGGGAGCGCCGGTGAACGAATTTGTGCTGCCGGGCAACGTAACCGCGTTCACCGACTCGCCCATCTATGCGCGGACCTCCGGTTACCTGACGCACTGGTACTTCGACATTGGCGCACATGTAAAAAAGGGCGCGCTGCTGGCTGAGATTGCGTCACCCGAGGTGGACCAGCAGTTGCGCCAGGCAGAGGCCGAACTGGGCACCGCGCAGGCCAATGCCAACAACGCCCGCATCCAGGCGGAGCGTTACTCCGGACTGGTCAAGTCCAACGCCGTATCGCGGCAGGCGACCGACACCTATGTGAGCGAGGCGGCGGCCACGGCCGCGGCGGTGCGATCAGCCCAGGCCAACGTGGCGCGACTGCGCGAGATGCAGTCGTTTGAGAAGGTCTATGCGCCGTTTGACGGCGTGGTGACGGCGCGCAACGTGGACACGGGCCAGCTTATCGACCAGGGAGCGCAGAAGGAACTCTTCCACCTGCAGGCCATTCGCACCCTACGCGTCTACGCCAACGTTCCGCAACAAAACACGCAGGCGGCAAGACCCGGCTTGAAGCTCAACCTGACCTTTCCCGAGCATCCGGGCAAGACGTTTGTGGGGACGCTGGCTCGCACCTCGAACGCGATTGACCCGGCCAGCCGCACGCTGCTGGTGGAGATTGACGTGGACAACCGCAATGGCGAGTTGCTGCCCGGCTCGCTGGCCCAGGTGCACTTCAAGGTACCGGCCGTCACGCAGACCTTTGTTGTGCCCCTCTCAGCACTGATCTTTCGCCGCGAGGGGATGCAGGTGAGCACGGTGGTCAACGGCAACGTGGCACATCTGGTCTCGGTCACCATCGGGCAGGACGACGGCGCCACGGTGCAGATTGTCAGCGGGCTGCACGCGGGCGACCGGGTGATCCAGGATCCGCCGGACTCGCTGATTGAGGGTGAAAAGGTGACCCCCGTGAACCCCGCGGACGCTGCCGACGGAGGCCATTAACAATGCGGACTTCGCTGCACCGGGAGGGCAGACTGTGGCGGCGCGCAAGGCTCCAGGCGGCCTCGCCGGGCCTCGGCGCGGCTCTGCTCGGGCTGGCCGCGCTTGCGCTGGCCGGATGCAGGCCGGTGGGACCGGACTACACCCGTCCGGCGTACACGCCTCCCCCGGCCTACAAGGAGGCGGGCGCCAGGGCCGCCGTTGCGCCGCCACCCAACCCCATCGGCGGTGCGTGGCAGCCGGCCTCGCCCTCCGACGGCATGCTGCGCGGCAAGTGGTGGGTGATCTACAACGATCCACTGCTGAACAGCCTTGAAGAACGGGTAAGCGCGAACAACCAGACGCTGCGCGCCGCCGTGGAACGCTACCTGGCGGCACACGACCAGGTAACCGCCGCGCGCGCCGATCTCTATCCCACGCTGACGGGCGGTGTGTCAGTCGCGCACGACAAGCTCTCGGCGAACCGGCCGCTGAGCACTTCGAGCACGGCGCGGAACTACAACGACCTTGTGCTGGGAGGGCAGGCCGCGTGGGAGCCAGACTTCTGGGGACGCGTCCGCCGTTCAGTGGAGGCCGCCGGCGCCTCGGCCCAGGCCAGTTTCGCCGATGCCGCCACAGTGGACCTGGGCCTGCATGCCGAGCTGGCGCAGGACTACTTTGAGCTGCGCGGGCTGGACGCGCAAAGCAAACTGTTGCAGACCACGGTGCGCGACTACGAGCATCAGCTCGACCTGACGCGGCAACTGCTCGCGGGCGGCGTGGCCACCGAGGCTGACGTGGCCCAGGCCGGCACGCAGCTTGAAACCGCGCGCGCGCAGATGATTGGCATCCAGCAGGCACGAGCGCAGTTTGAGCACGCAATCGCCACGCTGGCCAACCTGCAGGCCCGCGAGCTGACGCTGACGCCACGGCCGCTGGCAGGCACGCTGCCCGCGGTGCCCCTTGGCGTACCGTCGCAGCTGGTGGAGCGTCGACCCGACATTGCCGCCGCCGAGCGCCGCGTGGCCGCCGCCAACGCGCAGATCGGCATCGCCATCAGCGCCTTCTATCCCACCATCACGCTGGGCGGGGCGGGAGGCTTTGAAAGCACGCACGGCGGCACATGGATTCAGGGACCAGGTTCGTTGTGGTCACTGGGCGCGCAGGCCGCGGAACTGCTGTTTGATGCCGGACGCAGACGCGCGCTGACCAGTGAGGCGCGGCATCTCTACGAGGCGCAGGCGGCGGATTACAAGGCAACGGTGCTGGCGGCGTTCAACGAGGTGGAAGACAAGCTTTCTGACCTGCGCGTGCTGGAGCAGCAGGCCGAGGCCGAGCAACACGCGGTGACCCAGGCGCAGCACTCACTGGACCTTGCCAACCAGCGCTACCGGGGCGGCGTGACCAGCTACCTTGAGGTGCTTTCCGCCGAAAATGCCCTGCTGCAGAATCAACGCGCGGCCACGGACATTGATACGCAGAGATTTGCCTCCAGCGTCCAGCTCATTCGTGCGCTGGGCGGCGGATGGGATGTGACGCAACTCCCGAAGTAGCCGGATGGCTGAAGTCCGCCGCGGGCACGTCGGCGAGCGGCAGGCCGGGGCCTTTCCACAGCAGTCGGGGGCCGCCGGGACTGACGCCGTGGAGCGATTCGAGGTGAATGCGATGGAGCCCGGCGCGCATTCCAAGCGAGCCGCGGTCGTAGCGTATGGCGTTGCCGGGCGATCCGCAGACCTGTGGGAAGGGCGGGCCGGTCTGCGCCACCTGCATGCCGTCAATCACCAGTCGTGCGCCGTCGCGCGCCATCAGATGAAAGGTATAGCCGCCGTCGGAAGGAATTCGGATGAAGCCGTCCCACGCAACTGCGTAACGCGGGACATCGCGCGCATCCGCCTGAAGACCGGGCGACGTGCCGGAGAGAGACGGTTTTGCAGCGCTGAGATCAGGAAACTGAGTCCACCCGCCGGGGTAAATGTGCCAGATGAGGCCGGGCTTTGCCAGGGCCGAGGCGACTGCTGGCTGCCAGTCTGAAACGGCGACGACCCCCTGCGCCGCCCAGTCCTCGCGGTGCTGATCGTCCTCCACCTGAAGCAGCACGCGAAAGCGCCCCGCACCGTTCACGCCGTCGAGCTGCGTTCCCAGTGCATCAGGAAAACTGTGGCGCACGCGCCGGCCGTGTGCGTGAGTGCCATCGCCGAAGAACCAGGTGAATCTGGCATGGGACGAGGGATCGGCGGTGAAGGTCACCTTGTCGCCGGGTGCGATGACGGATGGATTGACCGAGAAGCGGGCCACCGGACCGTCTGGTATGGGGAATTGTACGGGCGCCGCGCCTCCGGTGACGGCAAGGGGAACTTCGGCGTCGCTGGTGACGCGACGCTGACCGTACTTCACGTTGTCCAGCGTAACGCCGCTGACCATGCCGGTTATGGTGGATTCTGCCAGCGGCGGCTGGTCCAGCGCCCAGATGTTGCGGAAGATAAAGCCGTGCAAAGCGGGCCGCTCCTGTTCAAGCTGGAGGAGCGAGTACCAGTCGTCGAGCCAAAGGTTCTGAAACGTGTAATTGGAGTGGTCGCCGCTTGCGCCATTGGCTCCCCAGAAGCCGATGAGGGCGAAGGTCTGGCCGCAGGCGCCGATGCCGCCATGGAGTACGTCTGAATCGGCCAGCGTGAAATTGCGGGAGTTGAACGTCTTGCGCGGCCAGCCAGCGCGAACGATGTTGGAGATGCTGGTGGAGAGTTCGCTGCTGACGATGGTGATGTTCTGCACGTCGTGCCCGGGTCGAAGCATATCCGCTTCGGTATAGCCATCCCAGTTGCCCTGCATGGCGAAGACGTCGTCGGAGGTGCGCAGGAAGGAGTTGCGCACCAGCGCATCGCCGCCGCCCAGCCAGTCCATGCCGTCCTGGTTGGCATTGCCGGGGTTGCCGCCGATGACGCGCACGTCGTCAAAGAGGAAGCCGGTGGAGTCCTTCATCTGGATGGACCAGGTACGAGAACGCACCACGCAGGTGAGGCCGCTGATCACGACATTGCGGCTCTCAAAGGCGCCGATGCAGTGCCAGTCCCGCTTCTGCATCCAGCCCTCATCGTGGTTGGGATCCTGCGGGCCGTCATAGACAATGGTTCCGCGGCCAAGCACCTGAACATCGTGTACCTGCCACAGATTGAGGCTGCCGAAGATGACCGCCCCCGGCTCCAGATAAAGAGTGTCGCCGCTCTTCGGGTTCAGGCTCTGGCGATAGACGCCGGGCGGGTAAACGCGGACCGATTTATTGCCCGGAATCGGTCGCGGCATCTCGCCCGCAAACAGGAAGAGCATCTGCGCATGGTTGAGGAAGTCACGCGGCCGTGAAATGGAGAGCTTGGCGGGATGGTCGAGGCGGAAGGTGATGGTTTGGCCAGACCGCGCGGGGCGCAAACCCAGCCGCCATGGCTGGATATCGACGCCACGATCCCAGAAGTGCGGCTCGGCGGCGGTGACCGCGACGGTGACTGGACCCTTCCTGATGTCGAAGGCGGCAAAAGAGTAGCCTGCCGCTGCGTGAGCCACGTCCACAGGCTCACCGTTCACGGTGACGGTGAAGGCCGTGGAGCGCAACTCGACGGGCACTGGCACCGGATGGACGCGCGGAGCCGCAACTGTAGCGCAGGGAGCGGCAAGCGCGGCCACCGCAAACAGGCGACGAAAACGTAAGATGCAAAACCACCGGATCAGGATCAAGACGAAACTACTGTAGCACCGCGCTGCGCACGGAAGTCTGCAAACGCCCGGATTGCGACAAAGCCGCGCGGGCTTTCTATAATTCGGCCACCGAGAGATTTGTGGTGAGTTGAAGCCCGAATGCGCAGCGTACAGGTCGCCGCGTGCGGCTGCAATGCGATGAACGAGTCATTGACGGGCTGCGCCCGGCACGGCGGCGCGGCTGAACGGGAGCAGAGCAAGCGATGCGGTTGACGGGATTTTACGTTGATTTCCGCCGGCAGCGCTGGAGGGCGTTGGCATTCTGCACGGCCCTGGCAAGCGCCGGATATTTGCAGTGTATGGCGCAGACGCCCGCGGTCACCATCAACAGCCGGGTGACCATTGTGGAGAGCGCGCAGGAGCCGGGGCCGGTTCGCCGCGCAACTGAAGATTTACGGAGCGACTTCAGCAAGGTGTTCGGCGCGGCTCCAAGGCTTGTGCACCGCCTGGACGAAGCGGGTCCGGTGGCGATTCTCATCTCGGACCGGTCGCGAGTTCCCGGCGGAGTGAACTGCGCAACAACCGCGGAGCGGGAGGCGTTTGCGTTTTCGATTGTTGAGGACGGCTCGGGACCTGACCGGCGGCAGGTGGTGTGCCTCGCCGGCGCGGACATGCGCGGGACCATCTATGCGATCTACCAGTTCTCGCAGCGCTGCCTGGGCGTGGACCCGATGTACCTGTGGACCGACAAGCTGCCGGAGAAACGCAGTGCGATTGCGCTGCCGGCCGGCTTTGCGCGCGTCTATCCCGGACCGGTCTTCAAGTATCGCGGCTTCTTCACCAATGACGAGGATCTGCTGACCGGATGGATTCCCGCGCCGAAGGGTGCGCACACAGGCATCTCACTGAAGGTGTGGGACAACATCTACGAAACGATCCTGCGGCTGAAGGGCGACATGGTAGTGCCGGGAACATGGATTTTTCCCGATGATGCGCAGATTGAAGCGGCAACCGAGCGGGGTCTGATCATCAACCAGCACCATGCAATTCCGCTGGGCCTGAATGTGGCCCGATGGCCGAAGGGCGTGCCTTACAACTTCTCCACGCACCCCGAGATTCTTGAGAAGGCATGGTCGGATGCCGTAGCCGCCTACAAGCCGGGGCAGGAGATCCTGTGGAGCGTGGGCCTGCGCGGCCTGTCGGACCAGAGCTATGCCTCGCTGGACCCCAGTGTGCGCGGCAACGACAAACTGCTGGGCAAACGCATCAGCGAAGCCATCGCTGTGCAGATGCGAATCGTGCGGGACAGGTATCCGAAGGCGCAATTTGTGACCGACCTGTGGCAGGAGGGCGCGCGGCTCATGCAGGAGGGCTACCTGAAGATTCCACCGGAGGTAACGCTGGTATGGGCCGACACGGGCTATGGCGACATGCAGGACGGCGGCGAGGTCGCGGCCGGACAGGGCGCGTACTTCCACGTGGCGATGATGAACGGGCAGGCGAATCAACTCTCAGAGATGGTTCCCGTGGCCCGCATTCAATCGGAGGTTGGACGCTACATCAGGTCCGGGGCAACCTCGTATCTGCTGGTGAATACAAGCGACATACGGCCGGTGGCGATGACCACCCGCGCACTGATGGAGGTGGCCTGGGGCGGCGTGCCGAAACAAGCCGATGCCGGCTTCTATCACCGCTGGGCCACGGAGGAGTTCGGAGCGCAATCTGCCGGCGCGCTGACGGCGTTATACCGGGAGTACTTTGCCGCTCCTGCACTGCGCGGGCCGAACGGGCGGCGAGGATTGACCTCGGCTGGCGCCGCACCGCCGCCCGCGCCTGCCGATGCGGTGAAGCGGGAGTATGGCGACCAGCATTATCACTGGGAGATGCGGCGGCTCATTCTGGACCGGCTGAGCGGGCGCCAGGTAATCGCCATACCAAGCCAGTCGCCCAGGTGGACGCAGCCGCGCGTGCTGCCCAGCCCGGACGCGCAGACGTGGAAGGAGGATCTGACGCAGGATGTTGAAGATTGCGAGGCGGCGGCACCGCGCTGGGACGCGGTGTGGCGTCACGCGCTGGCCGACGAGAAGCTGGTTCAGCCGGAACGCCGGCAGTACTATCAGGCGCAGGTGCTCACCATGATTGCCATCAACCGCCAGAGCAACCTTGCGCTGCTGATGGTGGCGCGGGCCATGCTGGACGAAGACGCCGGACGCGCCGTGCAGGCAAGCAGGGAATCTGACGAAGCGCTGCGCGCGCTCGATGCGGTACAGGCGTCCATGACGGCGGCGGAATACGGCAAGTGGAAGCACTGGTATCGAGGCGACTGGCTGACCGGCGTGTATCGTACGAAGGAACTGGTCGAGGACTATGCGAACCACCTGCGCGATCCGCTGGCGCGGCTGCCTGCTCCGGCGGCATGGAGCGGTTGGGAGGCCTACTTCCACATCATGGAGTATGAGGGTGACCGGTCAGCTGACGTGCAATAATGCGCCGTCAGATGCCCTCGCCCATTGAGACGTACTCGCGCATCCGATCGAGCTCTGCCCGGTAGGCGGTGCGCTCAGCCTCCTCGGCTGAAAACGGCTCCGAACGGGCGGCCTGCGCTCCCAGCCGGGCCTCCAGCTCCTGCACCCGCGCGGAGAGCGCGATGAGCGCGTCAGAGAGCGGGTCCTTTACGTC
>DASSHM010000183.1:0-20782 GCA_035692885.1 Occallatibacter sp. | reverse complement strand
GCAGAGTACGACGGCCGGCCCTCGCCCGTGTATCGCGCCCGTCTGGAACACGCCGAGGATCTGTATGACCATGGCATCGCGCCGCTGATCATCACCCTGGGCGGCGATGGCGGCGACCGCTATTCAGAGGGCGGCGTGGGCCGAACCTTCCTGATGGGCGTGGGAGTTCCAGAGACCGCGATTATTGCCGAGACGCACAGCCACAGCACGGTGGAGGCCGTGCGCCGTCTGTCTGTGATTGCGCGCAAGAATGGGTTTCACCGGCTCGTGGTGGTGAGCGACGATACGCACATGTTTCGAATTCGCTCCATGTGCGCGGCGCATGGCCTGAACGTACTGACCTCTCCGCGGCCTCGGGTGCCAGTGGCGGGGAATGTGACCGACACGAATGCCGACCGCATTGCGCATGAAATTCTGAGTTATACGGCGTGGCGCCTGCACCTGGAGTGACCGGCCGGGGCCGTCAGGGCATCATGCGCTCGATGCCGGGGTAGGGAAACCGCGCGAGCAGCAGCATGGCCAGCGCCGAGGCGCTGAGGGTTGAAAGGAAATTCACCGCATCGTTGTTGAGCCATCCACGCCGCTCCAGCGTTGCGCCCAGAAGGCTGTCGATAAAGAGGCCGAAGACACCGCCCGCGAGACTGAGCGACAGCATGCGCGCGCCACCGCCGACTGCGAAAGCGCCAGAAGCCGCGACCAGCGCGGCAGCCGCAGCCCCCGCAAGGGTTCCACCGAGGCTGATGGCGCCGTCGGTACCGGGATCGACGCGACGCAGGTTGGTCATCATGCGCGGATGACCGCTGAGCACCTGGCCAAGTTCCGAGGAGACGGTGTCGGCCGCGGCTTCTGTGATGGCGGCTAGGCCAACGGTGAAAAGCGCCATGGGGACCTGCGCGGGGATGGAGAACCAGTGGGTCTCGATCATCCACGACTGCGACATCTCACTGGATAGAATCGCGGCGACGCCGATATTTGCCGCCACCTGCGAGGCAGAGCGTCCCGAGCGATCTTCTGCCAGGCCAAGTCGTTCCTTCTGCTTTCTGCCGGCGCGGGTGGCCCCCGCCGTGAGCACCATGAGGGCAACCACCGGGACAAGAGCGGTCTTCCACGGTAAATATGGAACCACGGCGGTTGCAAACATGAGGTTGGCGGTGATGGCAGCGCCGGCGGCCGCTGCGCCGAAGGTGGCCGAGCGCAGCTTGAACGCAATCAGACCGAGCAACAGGCTCAAGCTCACCGTCCAGATGGCGACAGGTTGATCCTGCACTGCCCACCAGTGCGTTTGCAGCACAACGCTAGCGGCCACCCAGGGCACGACGAGGAGGAGCACGAGCTTCGATTGCCAAAGGAGCTTTGCGCGGGTCACGCTTCATCGTACCGTTCCCGCGCCGGGTGGGGAAGGGACGCCTGGGAATCCGTTCGTCAGCCGGTTTACACTCAACTCGCGGCGCATTTTGGCTCGCACCCAATCCCGACAGTGGAGAACCCCATGATTCGGCTTTCAGCATTCGCAGCCTTGATTTCGAGCGCAGTCCTGACGGCATCCTGCTTCGCGGCCCAGCCACAGGGCCAGCGGCTGGAACTTGACCGGAAGGGCGAGACGATTGTGCTGGAGCCGTATGCGCCAAACATTCTTCGTGTGACCCTGAGCCTGGAGCACAATCCGGCAGTCGCCGCGCCGGGCTATGGTTTTGTGGCCAAACCGGATGCGGCGGGCTGGAGCGCAAGCGAGACGGAGCGTGCAGATGTGTACCGCTCCTCGCGCATTGTGGCCACTGTGGACCGTCCGCGGCCGGCGGGGCCGCCGCCGATGAAATCGATGGCGGATATTGGCAAGTACTTCAGAGGCTCGACGCCGGGTGCGCACATTGTGTTCAGTACGCCGAATGGCAAAAAGCTGCTGGAGCTGACGGGCTGGTCGCAGGCGGTGCCCAACCACAAGGACGGCACGGCGGACCTGGCGCGCGACCGGCGGCCGGGCGACGATGCCTTTTACACCGTGGGCGCGACGTTTGCCGCGCCCGACGACGAGCACTATTACGGACTGGGTGAAAATCAGGAAGGATTTCTGGATCACCGCGGACACCCGGTGCACTGCTGGAATGACTACACCGCGCCGGCGGGGCCGACCACCTGCGTTCCGTTCATGGTGACCAACAAAGGCTATGGCTTGGTTTGGGACAACCCGTCGAAGACGACCATCGAGCCGGGCTTTAACGAGCAAACCCGGTGGATAAGTCAGGTGGGCGACCGGGTCTCGTTTTTTGTCATTGCCGGCGGGACGGTGGATGAGATCTACGAGGGCTACCGGCTGCTGACCGGGCCGACTCCGATGCTGCCCAAGGCGGCATATGGCTACATCCAGTGCAAACAGCGCTACGCCAGCCAGAGCGAGGTGATGAGCGTGGCTGACGGCTATCGACAGCGGCATCTGCCCGCGGATGTCATCGTGGTGGACTGGTTTTACTACACCAAGATGGGCCAGATGGACTTTGATCCAAAGGCATGGCCTGACCCGGCGGCCATGAACCGCCAACTGCACAAGATGGGCTTTGAAACCATGATCAGCGTGTGGCCGCGGTTTGTGCCGGATGACCGATACTATGACAAGCTGCTGAAGAACGGATGGCTGATTCACTTGGCCGACGGGACGCCCATCGACGGACTGCCGTACGATCGCGCCGGTTCCGACATTGACACCACAAACCCGGCGGCGGCCCGGTGGTACTGGCAGACGATCAGGGACAACATTCTCAGCAAGGGGTTTGATTCGCTGTGGGCCGATGAGACGGAGCCCGACCTGCCGCCGAACGGAGCCTATTTTTACATCGGGCCGGGCACGCAGTACTTCAACGTGTATCCGCTGTTCCACACCAAGGCTCTCTATGACGGCTTTCGCAGGGATCAGCCGGGAAGGCGCGCGCTGATTCTTTCCCGGGACGCGTATCTGGGGGTGCAGCGCAACGGGACGATTGTATGGTCGTCTGACATTTCGCCCACATGGGACGCGTACCGGCGACAAATTCCCACCGGCCTGGACTTTGCTGCTTCCGGGCTGACCTACTGGTCAAACGACACGGGAGGGTGGCAGTACCTGCCGCGCATGCATAACCCCGCATACAAGCCTCTGCTGGACCCCTCGGACGCGCGGGCCAACGTGGGCGGATATGACGACTATCCGGAGCTGTATACGCGCTGGTTCCAGTACGCGACCTTCCTGCCCATCTTCCGCACCCATGGCAGCCGCCGGGCCAACGAAGTGTGGTCGTATGGCAGGCAGGCGGAGCCGATTCTGGAGAAATATCTGCGTCTGCGTTATACGCTGATGCCGTATATCTACTCCCTGGGCTATAAGACTTGGAAGACCGGCGCACCCTTCATGCGTGCGCTTCCGCTGGATTTTCCCAATGATCCCAAGGTTGCCGATCTGCGAGAAGAGTACATGTTCGGCCCGGCGTTCCTGGTGGCCCCGGTGACGGAGCAGGGCGCGACCAGCCGCAGTGTTTATCTGCCGGCGGGCACGGACTGGTACAACTACTGGACCGGTGAGCGGATGAAAGGGGGCCAGACGATTACGGCGGCGGCGCCCATCGACACGATTCCACTGTTTGTCCGGGCAGGCTCGATTATTCCCATGGGGACGCCGGTGGAGAGCACGCACGACAAGCAGGCAATTGCCTCGGTCCGGGTGTATCCGGGCGCGGACGCGGACTTTACCCTCTTTTCAGATGACGGCACAACGTATGCCTATGAAAAGGGTGCGGGGTCGATTACCCGCCTGCACTGGGACGACCGCACGCAGACACTGACGCACGACGGGGCGGCGGCCTGGAGCGGCCCGGACAGCGCGATTGTGAAGGTGATGGGTCGCTGAGTAGGAGCACACCTCTGGCGGCGCCGAAGTGGAGATCTCTCATTAACCCGACAGGACCGCTGACCTGTGCGCTGCGGCGGCGTCTAACGCACAGAAATACGGGGCCATGCAGAGGAGGAGTCAGCCGCTCACCGGCGCCTTCTGTTGGGGCTAACTGCGAGCGGATGCAGCGCGATGCGAGTGTGAGCTGTGCTCCGGATACCCATGCGGCTGATTTACAATCACAGAGTAAGCAGGAAAGTACTGAATGAGTCTTTTTTCAATGGATGTGGGCCAGACGCGCTTGCGGTTGGTCCAGGCGGGGGCGGTTTTCTTTGCCGTTGCCCTGGTAGCCGGATGCGGAAGCAATTATCGGCCCGTGATTACGCCCATCGGCCCAAGCGGGCCGGCGGCCCAGCCCTCGGGGCTGGCCGTGGTGGTATCTTCGCCCTCACCCACGGCGTCCGGGGTGGCGACGATCATCGACTACTCCGGCGACACCATTATGGCGCAGGCGACCATCGGGCCGAACCCGAGCTCGGTGAGCGTGGACGGGAATGGATCAACCGCCTATACCGTGAACAGCGATGGAACGCTTACCAACTTTCCAGTTTCGACAGCACTGCAACAGAAGCAGATCTCGTTTTCGACTCTTCCTGTAACCGCCCGCGCGGTGGGCCTGTTTGCTCCCACCGCCGGATTGTGGGTGTCAGATCTCGATGGCAACGCGGCGGACGTGATGACCGGCTATCCCGCCTCCTACAAGCTGGCCGTTCCGGTTGCGCCCACGCCCATCGAGATTATCGGGACCAGTACCATCGGGCAGCATAACTATGCCATCAGCCAGAACAATTCGGTCACGGCTCCGGCCAGCGCAATTCCCTATGGCGTGGCCTGTAATCTTTCACCCGGCACGGTGACGGAGAACGGCGAAGCAGATTCGATCGAGACATCGACAAACACCGTTTCGGCGCGGATTCCGCTGGGCAAGTGCCCCGTATATGCCGTGGCGAGCACGGATGGCAAGCGCGTGTTTGTGCTGAATCGCGGCAGCGATACCGTGACAGTGATCAACAGCCAGAACAATGACCTGGATGCGTGCACGCCGTTTACAAACCAGAACGGACGGACGGTGACCTGCCATCCCACGCTGCCGCTTTCTACCACGGCGGTGAGCGCAACGGGGATTACTCCGCCCAACGGCGTCAGCGGCATGAGCGCGACGGCGGGACCGGTGTACGCCGAGTACAACGCGGCAACCAGCCAGCTTGTCGTGGCCGATTATGACGGCGGCACCATCAGCGTGATTGATGTGAGCCTGGATCAGTACGGTGACGACAGCGCGACCTTCGGAACCACCTTCACGGTTCCCGTGGGCAACAGCCCCGCGAGCGTAACGGTTTTGAGCGACGGCAGCCGGGCCTATTCGGCCAATCAGGCGGACGGCACTGTGTCAATCGTGAACCTGAGCAGCCATACGCTGGAGAAGACGCTGTCGGTGGTGGGGCATCCACGGACGGTGGCCTCAACCTCCAACTCGCTGTATGGCAAGGTCTATGTGGCCTCGCCCGACAGCCCGTACCTCACCATCATCCGCACCGACCAGGACTCGGTGGGAACCACGATTCTGGTGCAGGGCAACATCGTGGACGTTCGCACCAGCAACCAGAATGGCAGCCGCGGAAACACGGTGAACGTGAGCCGCGCTCCGGGTGCGGGGCAGCCATGTTACCTGCCTCCCGCGCTGATGCAGTCTACTTATGGAGCAAACTATACGCTGGCTGATTGTCAAACGATGCCTTTCTGAACGGCTGCAACACAAGTGCCATGGGCCATTCCCGGGTGGGGATGGCCCTTCCAGCTTTTACGGGTAACGCGGCGGGAATAAGGAGCGGCAGGTGAGCAGGGAAGCCAGACCGGCTAAAGTACGCCTCGACGCGCTGCTCGTAGACCGTGGACTGGCGGCGAGCCGCGAGCGCTCGCGGGCGCTGATCCTCGCGGGCCGGGTGCTTGTGAACGAACAGAAGGTGGACAAGCCCGGCTCCATGGTGCCGCAGCATGCGCCGGTGCGCATGCTGGGCGGGGATCTGCGCTATGTGAGCCGCGGAGGGCTCAAGCTGGAGGCCGCGCTGGAGTTCTGGAAAATTGGGGTGGCGGGCCGGGCATGCCTGGACGTGGGTGCGTCCACCGGCGGGTTTACCGACTGCCTGCTGCAGCACGGAGCAGCGCATGTGACCGCGGTGGATACAGGCTTTGGCCAGTTTGCCCTGAAGTTGCGCGGCGATGAGCGGGTGTGGCTGCTGGAGCGCACCAACGCGCGTTATCTTCTGCCGGGTGCTCTGGCGGAGGCGGGCCGGGCGAAGCTGACCCTTCTGGTGATGGATGTATCGTTCATCTCCGCCACGCTTCTGCTGGAGCCGGTGCTGGCGGCCGCACCGGGCCTAGAGGAGGCGGTCATCCTGGTGAAGCCGCAGTTCGAGGCGGGGCGCGGCAAGGTGGGCAAGGGCGGCATCGTGCGGGATGCTGCTGTGCAGAAGCAGGCGGTAGAGAGGGTCTCTGTATGCGTTGAGGCGCTGGGGTGGGCGGTAGTGGGGGTCCTTCCATCGCCGGTGACGGGGGCGGAGGGAAATCGGGAATTTCTGCTGCACGCAAGATTTGCATTGTCCTGAGTGCAAGTCGCTGTTATAAGGGTGCATCCACTCGGGCTCACAGTTCTGAAAATCATAAAATTGAGAGGATGAAGGTGCATGATGAAGATTCGCGTCTGGATTCTTCCAGTAGTGCTGTGCGCCCTTTTTGCCCAGCAGGCATTGGCGCAAAGCGATGATTGGGGTGTGGTGGAGCAACTGAAGCAGGGACAGCCGGTTAAAGTTACCACGTTGAATGGGAAATCGCATGACGGCGCGGTTCAATCCGTGACGGATCATTCGATTCAGCTTGAGAACAATTTCTCGGCAGACAGGCAGGACGTGCGGCGGGTGCAAATACGCAGCGGCGGGCACCGCGGCCGCAATGCCGCTATCGGGGCCGTGATTGGCGCGGGAGCGGGCGCAGGCATTGGTGCTTCGCTGCACTCGTACGGTGAGAACAAGGTAATTGGCATTGGTGCGGCTGGATTTGCATGTGTGGGATTGCTGATCGGCCTGGCGGTGCCGTCCCATGGCTACCACGAGGTGTACCGGCGCAAGGAACAGACAGAATAGCGATTCCGGCTTGCGGCATCTCTGCCGGCCTGACCTTGTGAGAATCAGACGCCGCATCCGTTACACTGGGACGGCATGACCCGAGTCGCGATAGTTTGCAAGTCCCAGAAGGAGGAGCTGCGGCGTCTGCTGCCGGAGCTGATCGCCTGGCTGCGCCAGCGCGGCTATGATCCGCTTGTGGATCAGGAAGGCGGCGTATACAGCCGCGATGCGCAGATTGTGGACCGCGCCGGTATGCCGGAGATGTCGCCCGCGCTGGTGATTGTGCTGGGCGGCGACGGCACGCTGCTGTCGGTGGCGGGCATCTTTGCCGACCGGGGTACCCCGATTCTGGGCGTCAACCTGGGCTTTCTTGGATTTCTCACCGAGATTCGTCTGGCCGATCTTTATGCCACTCTGGAGGGCTGGTGCAACAACTGTCACAGCCTCGACTCGCGGACAATGCTGGAGGCGGCGGTGTGGCGGGCTGGAATGAAGCTGGGCCAGTTCGAGGCCCTGAATGAGGCAGTGATATCCAAAAGCGACATTGCCCGGATGGGTGAGTTCGCAGTGGAGCTGGACGGCAAAAGCGTGGCGCGGTTTCGCGCGGACGGGGTGATTGTGTCAACGCCCACCGGATCGACCGCTTACACGCTCGCGGCGAACGGGCCCATTCTCACGCCGGACGTGGACGCCATGGTGGTGACGCCTATCTGCCCGCACCTGCTGACGCTGCGGCCGATTGTCGTGCGCGGAGATGCGCAATTGTCCGTGCGCGTGGAGGCGGTGCCGAACCATGGCCTGCTGACCGTGGATGGGCAGAATATGGTGGAGCTGAAGCCGGAGGACGAAGTTCGCTGCCGTCGCTCCGCTCACACGGTGAACCTGGTTCGGCTGAGCGAAAGCGGATTCTTTGAGGCGCTGCGCAGCAAGCTGAGCTGGGGCGAGCTGTAGACCTGACGGGATGCCGACCGGATGGTGGAACGGCGGGTAGGCAGCGTCAGTGCTTGAGCTCGCCGAAGAGCACCTTGGCCTTGAGGGCGAGTGTGTTGGCGCCATCCACATCACCAGCCAGCAAGGCCGCCTTGGCCTGCTTGATGAACTCACGAATCTGATCGATGGTCTTCTTCTCCTGGTCACTGAGCGAGTGATTAAGATCCTTGAGTCCGCGCTCGGTTTCAGCGATGGAGGTGATGACCTGATTGCGGAGGTCGGATGGGTCACCGTAGGAAAGCTGTCCCGTGGCGCTAACGCCGGGACTCCCGGCAGCCGCCTCCTCAACGCTATGCGATGCAGGCTTTTTGTGATGAACAGGAGGCTTCTCAGGTATCTCCTCGGTTGCCAACTGCTGTTCAGGTTCCGGCCCGGGCTGGGAAGTCTGCCGGGACGCGGCAACATTGCCCGCAGACGCAGGCTGGGTGGCAGGCGGCGTGATGAGCGCCGGAGAGGCCACGATGGGCGGTGCGAGCGCATGTTCCGGGGGCTTCTGCTTGTGGCGGTGAAAGCACCCTGTCAGCATGAGCGGCAGCAACCATGCAATGCACTTTGCAGGCGTCTTCATCTTTCCAGCCCCTCCGAGGTCCCCATGTCCACTGGCTGCGGATGCCTGCGTCCCCATTCCGGCGAGGCGAGCGGTATGCGCAGGCGGAACTCCGTGCCGCTCCCAGGACTCGATTGCACTTCAATGCCGCCGTGGTGTAACTGCAGTATCCGGTACGTCATGGCCAGGCCGATCCCGCTCCCTCCACTCTTGGTGGTGAAGTAGAGGTCAAATATCTTCTCGCGTATCTCGTCCGGGATTCCGGGACCCTGATCGGAGATGCGAAGCAGGGCGGATTTGCCGTCCTCTTCAAGCACCACGCTCAACCTGCCCCCGTGCGGCATGGCCTGCGCTCCATTTTCAATGACATTGAGGGCAGCCTGTTTCAGCAGGTCGGCGTCGACATTGGCCACCAGAGGGTTGGACGGAAGAGAGCGCACCAACGTTACGTTGCGGGTGGGAAGTTCCTCGGCCGCAAGGGCAAGAATATCGCCGATGATGCCGCGCAGGTCCTGCTCGCGCAACTGCAGCTCGACGGGGCGGGAGAAGTCGACCAGGGTCTGCACCACGCGGTCGAGACGGCGAATCTCGGAATCAATCACCTCGAGGTGATGGCCGGCCGGCTGATTGTCGGCGCCGAGCTTGTTCTTCAGCAGCTCAAGGTGGACGACGATGGCATTAATCGGGTTCTTGACCTCGTGTCCCACTCCGGAAGTGAGGCGGCCGATGGCCGACATGCGGCGGGAGAGCTCGAGAGCGGATTCAATTTCCTCGACGGACTCGACATCGTGAAGGGTGACCAGCGCGCCCAGTCCCTGGCCGGTACTGTCGTCGTGGATAAAGTCGAGCGAAGCCTGGATGCGGCGGCCGGTTTCGGTGCGGACTTCCTCCTTGATGATGTTCACGCCGGCATCGAACGCGTCGCCGAGAGTCTTTCCCAGCAGGGTGGATCGATTGAAGACCTCGCGGGCATGCACGCCGAGGGTGCGATCGCCGTCGATGCCGAGAATGCGGCGGGCGGCCTCGGAGACGAGAACGGTACGACCGTCGGCAGTGAACATGAGGAAGCCATCCTGCAGGTTGCCGAGAATCTGGTCGAGGTTCTCCTGCAGGGCGGAGAAGACCTCTTCAACATTGCGCATGCGCTGCCCGATTTGCTCAATCTTGGTGGAGACGCGCTCGGCCGTGTCCTGCCTGGGGACCCGGGTGTCGCCTTCCGCTTCATCGACTTTGTGGGCATCGCGACCGGCTTCGGCGGTCCAGTAATCGAGACGCATGCTGATGGCTTCCAGCGGGCGCAGAGCGAGGTTGCTGAGCAGAAATGCCATCAGCAGCGCCGTGCCGAGCGCAAATCCCATTAGCGTGAATGCCTCGGCGAGCCATGGCGCATACACCGCGCGAAGAAGAGTGGTGCGCACGCCAACGTGGACCGTAAGGAAGTGCTGTCCGTTGCGCTCCAGCGGTACAACCACCTCAAAGACGCGCGGCTCGCCATAAACCTCGCGGATCAACTCGATGGGTCCGGCACGGAGCAACTGGCCGTAGTCGGGGCGGGCGGGGATGGTCCTGTCCTGATTCAGCGGATTGGTGCTGAGCAGGGTGACGCCGGCGCTGTCGCAGATGTTGATGTCGTACACAGTGAGCGAGTAGCGGTTGACTGAGCTGAGCAGGGCGCGCAACGCGTCATTGCCGCGAATGGTGTCGGTGACGAGCTGATGGAGCTGGCCGGGATCGTTGGGATCGACGACCTGGTCTTTCATGCCCTCTTCAAGAGCGTTCTGCAGCGCCATGCGCACCTGGTTCGCCACCATGGTGCTGGCGTCGTTCGACTGCTGCACGGCGGCGCGCAGCAACTGGCCCACATACACCAGCGAGATGAGCCCGGAGATGACGAAAACCAGGCTGGTGATGGCCAGAACGAGTTTGGTCTTCAGTCGCATGAATCAGGCAGGCAGATTTTCCCGCGTCTGGCTGTACTCCTTGAGCTTGTTGTGGAGGGTCTTTAAGCTGACGCCGAGGATTTCAGCAGCACGGGTTTTATTCTGGCCGGTGGACTCAAGGGTGCGCAGGATCAGCAGGCGCTCGGCTTCGCCCACGGTGGTGCCGACGTGCACGGGAACCAGACCCGCGTCTGCGGCCATGGCCGCCGATGTCCCGGCCTTGCCGAAGCCGGGCGGCAGGTGGCCCGCATCAAGAGGTGCGCCGTCGGGGCAGAGGATCACGGCGCGTTCAATGGTGTTCCGCAGCTCGCGGGCGTTGCCCGGCCAGTCGTAGGACATCATCCGCTCAACAATGGAATGCGCCAGCCCGGAGACGCGCCGGCTGTGCCGCTGGTTCATCTCCTGCGCCATGGCCTCGGCCATTGCGGGCAGGTCTTCCATGTGCTCGCGCA
This sequence comes from Occallatibacter sp., assembly GCA_035692885.1. GTDB lineage: Bacteria > Acidobacteriota > Terriglobia > Terriglobales > Acidobacteriaceae > Telmatobacter. The sequence continues at coordinate 9,815 of DASSHM010000183.1, read as the reverse complement.
GGGGGGGCATGTGAATGTGAAAGACGTTGAGCCGGTAATAGAGGTCGCTGCGCAGGTGTCCCTCGGTAACCGCCAGCATGGGGTCGCGATTGGTGGCGGCGAGCACGCGGACGTCAACATCCTGCTCAGTGCGCGCGCCCAGCCGGCGCAGCTTGCGCTCCTCGATTACGCGCAGCAGTTTGGCCTGGGTGGCCACGGGCATCTCGCCCAGCTCATCCAGCAGCAGGGTTCCGCCCGAGGCAAGCTCAAAGCAGCCGGCGCGGCGTTCCACGGCTCCGGTAAATGCGCCCTTCTCATGACCGAAGATCTCACTCTCAATCAAGGTTTCGGGAATGGCCGCGCAATTGACCGCCACGAAAGGCCGCGGCTTGCGAGGGCTGAGGTCGTGAAGCGTGCGGGCGACCATCTCCTTGCCGGTTCCGCTCTCTCCGGTGATGAGCACGGAGACGTTGGAGGGGGCAATCTGCTCGATCAGCGCAAAGATTTCGCGCATGGCGCGAGAGCTGCCCACCATGGAACCGAGAACGCCGGACTCTCGCAGCCTGCGGCGGGCCACTTCGAGCTCGATGGCTGTCTCCCGCTGCCGCGTGGCGTTGGCAAGGATGGTGCGCAGACGGGTCGCGTCCACCGGCTTCTGCAGAAAGTCGTATGCGCCGAGCTTCATGGCATCGACGGCCACCTGAATGGAGCCCTGCGCTGTGAGCAGCACCACCGCGACATTGGCGTTGATGCCTGACCCCTCTTCGGCCAGCCTGGAAAGCAGCCCGATACCGTCCAGGCGGGGCATCTTGAGGTCGGTGACCACGATGGCCGGGTTCCAGGCCAATGCCTTCTCCCAGCCTTCAATGCCGTCGCGCGCCGTCTCGGTGCGGTAGCCCCAGCCGGAGATAAGCTCTGCCAGCCCGGCAAGCGCGTGTGGCTCGTCTTCGACAATCAGGACTTTGACCGCGTTTTCCATATTGATCTGCTGGGAATCCCGGCGCGACCCGGGTGACGCGGCCACGCGAAGGGGGATGCCTACCTTGATTCTAACGTTCTATCACCAAAAATCCTTTCCCGAGCAGATGGTTCCGCCAGCCTGTGCGGATCCGGTGCCCGGCGCCAGCCAGAGCGGCGCGGCGGCGCTCTGCCCTAAACTGAAAGCATGCTCGATTATGAGATTTCCACAACTGAGGCCGCCGGGCTTGTCCGCGATAAGAGTGTGCGTCTGCTGGATGTGCGGGAGCCGTGGGAGTTTGATATCGCGAAGATTGATGGCAGCCTGCTGATGCCTATGGGCGATGTGCCATCGCGCGCGCATCAGGAACTGGACCCGGACGAGAGAGTTGTGGTGCTATGCCATCGCGGCAACCGTTCATTGACGGTGACGGTGTGGCTGCGGCAGCAGGGCTTCGAGCAGGCGCAATCGCTGCAGGGCGGCATTGACGCCTGGTCGGCGCTGGTGGACCCGGGCATCGTCCGGTATTGACGCGGACTCTGCCGCGGAGCCGGGTTAAGTCCTATACTTTTGGTTGGATTTTACCGGGAGTCTACCTATGTCTTCATCGGCACTGGCTTTTGCCGGCCAGAACCATGCCCGTTTTGTTGAGGAGCTTAAGGACCTGCTCCGCATTCCCTCCATCTCCACCCTGCCGGAACACAAGGAGGATTGCCGCGGCGCGGCCGGGCTGCTGGCGCGGGAACTGGGCCGCATCGGCATGGAGAACGTGCGCCTGATTGAAACCGAAGGCCATCCGCTGGTGTACGCCGACTGGCTGCACGCGCGTGGCAAGCCGACCGTGCTGTGCTATGGGCACTATGACGTGCAGCCTTCGGACCCGCTTGAAGAGTGGATTTCGCCGCCTTTTGAGCCGACCGAGCGCGACGGCAATCTCTATGCGCGCGGCGCCGTGGATGACAAAGGACAGGTCTGGGCACAGGTCAAAGCTCTGGAGTCGCTGCTGGAGACCGGCGGCAAGCTGCCCATTAACGTGCGTGTTGTGTATGAAGGCGAAGAGGAGGTAGGCGGAGACGGAATTGCCCGGTTCGTGGCCTCAAGGCCGCCTGAGCTGAAGGCGGACTTTGCCCTCGTCTCGGATACGGAACTGTTCGCTCCCGGACTGCCGACCCTGTGCGTGGGGTTGAGGGGCATGATCTACACCGAAATTGAAGTGCGGGGGGCGAGGAGCGATCTGCACTCGGGCATGTACGGCGGAGCGGCGCCAAATCCTTTTGTAGCGCTCGCCCAGATTATCGCCCACCTGAAGGACGAACAGGGGCGCATCCTGATTCCGGGCTTCTACGACGACATCATCCTGCCCAGCGGCGAGGAGCTGCGCGCCTGGGCGACCCTGCCATTCAATGAGGAGGAGTACCGCGAGAAGGAAGTCGGCGCAAGAGAACTGGTAGGTGAGGATGGCTTCACCGTTCTCGAGCGTACCTGGGCCCGGCCTACGCTGGACGTGCATGGCATGCCGGGAGGATTTACCGGCGCGGGAGCGAAGACGGTGATACCGGCGCGCGCCCTGGCCAAGGTGTCGATGCGCCTGGTACCCGGCATGACGCCTGCCCGGTCGTTTGAGCAATTCAAGCGGTATGTCCACGAGGTCTGTCCGGCAGGGGTGGATGTGCAAGTGCGCCTGATTCACTCCGGCGACCCGTGCCTGGTGCCAGTGGACAATCCGTACATCCAGGCTGCCACGCGGGCACTGCATGAGGTGTGGGGCAGGGAAACGGTCTTTATCCGCTCCGGTGGCTCGATTCCGATTGTGGGTGACTTTGCCACGCACCTCGGCCTGCCATCGGTCATGATGGGCTTTGGTCTGCCCGACGACAACCTGCACGCGCCCAATGAGAAGTTCAACCTGAAAAATTTTGAGCTTGGCATTCAGTCCTTGATTCGCTTTCTCGAGGAGGTGGGCCGTTGAGCCTGGCGGAGCATCCGGCCGGGGATTTTGTCGAGGGGTTTGTGCTTGCCGGTGGGCGATCGAGCCGGATGGGAACGGATAAGGCGCTGGCCCGGTTTGCAGGGGAACCGCTGGTGACGCACGCCGTGGAGACGCTGCGGGATGCCGGGTTGAAGGTTTCGATCGCGGGGGCGCGGTCAGCTCAGAATTTGTCTGTACCGGTGGTGGAGGATGCGGAACCGGGCCGGGGCCCGCTGACGGGTGTGTGTTCAGCGCTGGCTTCTACTTCCAATCAGTTGGCAGTGGTTGTACCAGTTGATCTGCCCCTGCTGCCGGCGGCTCTCATCAGCTACCTTCTGCGGCACGCACGCATTACGGGAGCGGCAGTGACCGTGCCTTCAGTGAACGGGTTTGCTCAGACCTTTCCAGCAGTGGTGCGGCGGGAGGCATTGCCATCGCTGCGGGAGACGCTGCGCTTGGGGGACGGAGGCTGTTATTCGGCGTTTCAGGCGGCCGCGGCCCGGCTGCATCTGCCATTTTCCATCGTACCTGCCGAATCGCTCGCACAGAGCGGACAAGTTGTGCATCCTCATGGACTTGCCCCATCATTCTGGTTTTGGAACTTGAACACGCCGGGCGACCTTGAGCGGGCTCAAGCGCTGCTTGCCTTTCGGCACGGCTTACATCGCGTAAGCTGAACGAAGAACTATGCCGGACTCCAACTCCATCCCGTACCCGAGCGGAATTCTGACCGGCCTTGCCGGCGACCTGCCGCTGGAGCCGTCCACCACCCCCGCCGGGCCCATGGTGGTCTTCGATCACGTGTCCATAGGCTTTAACGATCACCCGGTTCTGGATGATGTGAGCTTTCACGTGGACCGGGGCAGAACGCTCTGCATTCTGGGCCGCAGCGGAGTGGGGAAATCGGTGGCTCTGCGCATTCTGATGGGATTTCTCAAGCCCGATTCCGGGTCAGTTTATGTGGAAGGCCAGGAGATTACCGGACTCGACGAGGAGGGCATGCGCGAAGTCCGCAAACGTCTGACAATGGTCTTCCAGAACGGTGCGTTGTTTGACTCCATGAGCGTTTTTGAGAACGTAGCCTTTCCGCTGCGTGAACGCGGCGGCCTTGAAGACGAGCAGGTGGAACAGATTGTGGACCGACTGATTGGGCTGGTGGGCGCTGAGGATGTTCGCGATGCCTTGCCTGCCAGCCTCTCCACGGGGCGCAGACGAGCCGTGGCGATTGCGCGTGCCTTGGCATCACAGCCCGAAATCGTGCTCTACGATGAGCCGACGACCATGGTCGATCCACTGATCGCGCGGCGGTTGGGCAACCTTATCCAGCGGTTAAAAAAGCAGTTAGGCTTTACCAGTATCGTCGTCACCCACGATATGCGATTTGCCCAGAGTCTGGCTGACACCGTGCTTTTCCTGCACCAGGGGCGGGCAGCCTATTTCGGCCCACTTACAGGATTTTTGGCGTCACAGGATGAAAATATAAAGCAATTTCTAAATCTGGATGCATACGTATTACCAATGTAATAATATCTTTCTAATATGAGATTGGGTCGGCTTGAGAATTTCCAACCCTCCATTCCCCGGGAATAACGACCTTTTCTGTGTGAGACGGTCGCCCCAAAGCCAGGAGACGCGATGTGCAGCAGCACATGTTCCAGCATGCGAATGATCACGGCGGAAATCAGCTTTGCACAATGGATTCCGTCGCCCGCCAATGCCTCCATATGGCTTGACCCGCCCCTGAACCAATGATTTTTTTAATTTTTTGAGTTGCCAGGGATTGTGAAGAGAGCTCACGGGAGAGGGAGGCAGCCGCCCTCATCCTGATTACCTCAACTGGAACGAATCAAAACCCCGGCCTATCAGTGTAGAAAGCCGGATTGCGTGATGGCGGAGGAGCAGCGGACCGGTGCGGTCTCGCTTCACCGAGCCGCGGATTGCTTCATCTGAAGAAGCCTTGCGTTTTAAGCGGATTCAAAGCGTTCTGAGGTCCACGCAGGCATATGGCAACATCCGATTTCTGGCAGAGACTTTCGGGCACGATTTCACCGGCAGACCAGGGACTGGGTCTGGCCGCCGGAGAGGTGCGCAGCGAGCTGGGGACCGTTGCTCTCTCGATGATTGCCGATGCGCTGACGGTGCTGATTGCCGTTACCGTGGCTACACAGTACAGGCTGCACGTGGGTCTGCAGAATGGCGCTGGCGCGTTCGTGCATGGCACCCTAATCCATGGGCGTTCGATGAACGTGCTACTGAGCATCGTGGGCGGCTATGCCATCGCACTCGTCTACACCAGCAGGCGCCTGAATCTATACAGCCATCTGCGCTATCGCGGCATCTTGAATGAGCAGCGCCTGAGCATGCAGGCATCCTTCACGGCCGGTCTGCTCCTGACGGGCTTTCTCTACCTGCTGCATGCGAATGATATTCCGCGCAGTATCGTGATGTTGACCATCGTGCTGGTTACGGTGGGCCTGGGAGCGCGGCGGTTGGTGAGACGCACGCTGGCCTATCGCCGCTTTGACCGCGGAATGGACACGCGCGATGTGCTGATCGTGGGAACGGGCCCCGAGGCGCATGCGTTGCGCCATCACATCGAGAGTGTCAGGCGTCTTGGCTACAAATTCAAGGGGTTTGTGCAGTTCTCCCGCGAAGATGGCGGGGTCTCGGCAACCGAATCAGAAGATGTGGTGGGGACCATCGAGACGGTCTTTCAGCATGCGCGGAAGCATTTTGTGGACGAGATATTCTTCACGGCTCCCGCAGATCGGACGGTGGTGAGAGACGTACTGCAGAAGGCCCGGATCTACGGCGTTGACCTGAGGGTGGTGCCGGAGCTGTACGATGGCGCGGCATGGAACAGCCCCATCGAATATGTGGGTCACTTCCCGACCATTCCTCTGTATCGGGGACGGGTCAAGGAAGCAAGCTTTGTGCTCAAGCGGGTCATCGACATCCTATTTGCCGGCGCCGTGCTGATCGCCCTGTTGCCTTTTCTGCTTGTCATCGCGCTGGCAATCCGCCTGGATACACACGGGCCGGTCTTTTATGCCTCTGAGCGAATCGGCAAGAAGGGCCGGGTGTTCCGTTGCTTCAAGTTTCGTACCATGGTGCCCGATGCCGAGTGCCTGCGCGCGGAACTGGAATCGCTCAATGAGCGGGACGGGGTTCTTTTCAAGATCAGGCACGACCCGCGGGTGACCGCCGTGGGGCGCCTGCTGCGCAAGTTTTCCCTGGACGAACTGCCGCAGTTTATCAACGTGCTGCGCGGCGAGATGAGTGTGGTGGGACCGCGGCCCCCCATTGCAAGTGAGGTGCGCGAGTATAACCTGAGCCATCTGCGCCGCCTCAGCGTGATGCCGGGCATCACGGGTCTGTGGCAGGTGCAGGGGCGTCAGGACCCCTCATTTGACAGCTACGTCTCGCTTGATGTGACCTACATCGAAAACTGGAGCATCTGGATGGATGTGAAGATCATTGTGCGGACCATCGGCGTGGTGCTGTCGGGGACTGGTACCTGAGCGCGGCATTGGCTATGGCCGCACCTTGCCCGCTTATCTCTCCCTGGTAACGATTAAACTGGTGATGTGAAGATCGCGCTCGCCCAGATCAACCCCACCGTCGGCGATTTTGCCGGCAACCTGGAACTGATTATCGACTCCAGCCGCAAGGCCGCCGCCCTAGGCGCGCGCCTGACCGTATTCTCGGAGCTGGCCATCTGCGGCTATCCTCCAGCCGATTTTCTTGAGAAGCCGGACTTCAGGGCACGCTGCCGCAGCGCGGTGGAGGAGTTGACCGCGGCGACACGGAATCTGCCAACAGCGGTGCTGGCAGGTGTTGCCCTGCCCGCGCCCGCCAACGCCGGCAAGCCGGCCGTGAACGCTGCGGTGCTGCTGGATGGCGGACGTCTGGTCCTGGAGCAGCACAAGCGATTATTGCCGTTCTATGACGTGTTTGACGAGCAGCGCTATTTTCAGCCGGCTGCGTCACAGAAGGTGGCGGAGCTGGACGGCGTGCGGCTGGCAATCACAATCTGCGAGGACGCGTGGAATGACAAGAACTTCTGGCCGCGCCGCCTGTACACGGTGGATCCTCTTGAGGAGTTGATGCGGCAGCATCCGGACCTCCACATCAACCTGTCTTCATCGCCGTTCTGGCACTCCAAGCGCGAGATGCGCCGCGAGATGCTGGCAGCCATTGCGCGGCGGGACCGGGTACCGGTGTTGATGTGTAACCAGGTGGGCGGCAATGACAGTCTGGTTTTTGATGGCACCTCGCTGGCACTGAATGCGGAAGGCGAACTGATCGCGCAGGCAGCCTCATTCCAGCCGGATCTGGTAGTGGTGGATCCCTCCCAATCCGGGCCAATCGCACCGCCCGCGAGCGACGACACTGAAGCGGCGTACCTGGCGCTGGTGCTGGGCACACGGGACTATGTGCGCAAGTGCGGTTTTCGCAAGGTGCTGGTGGGGCTGAGCGGCGGCATTGACTCGGCGCTGGTGGCTGCGATTGCCGCCGAGGGCCTGGGGCGGGAAAACGTCGTCGGGGTGGGCATGCCAGGTCCCTACTCCTCGGCGGGCTCCATCAACGACAGCAGGCGCCTCGCGGAGAATCTGGGCATCCGCTTCGAGGTTATCGGCATCAGCGATCTCTTCAGGGAGTACACCCATGCTCTGGAACCGTTATTTGCCGGGCTGCAGCCGGATATCACCGAGGAGAACCTTCAGTCGCGCATTCGCGGCACCCTGCTGATGGCGATGTCGAACAAGTTTTCAGCGCTGGTGCTGACCACGGGGAACAAATCAGAGATGGCGGTGGGTTATTGCACCCTGTATGGGGACATGGTGGGCGCGCTGGCGGTGATTGGCGATCTGGTGAAGACGCGCGTCTATGCCGTGTGCAGGTGGTTGAACCGGGATCATGAAGTGATTCCCCGCGCAATTCTTGAGAAGCCTCCGTCCGCCGAGTTGCGCCCAGGGCAGATGGATACCGATTCGCTGCCGCCCTATGAGGTGCTCGATGCAATCCTGGAGGCCTATGTGGAACGGTATGAGACCCCTGAGCAGATTGTGGCGCAACACGGATTTCCGGTTGAACTCGTCGAACAGGTGGTGAGGCTGGTGGAGCGGGCAGAGTACAAGCGCCAGCAAGCCGCGCCGGTTCTAAAAGTTACGTCGAAGTCTTTTGGCACCGGGCGCAGATTCCCCATTGCCGTGAAGGTGCAGGTGTAAGCTAGCAAAGTAAGCCTTTTGACGCTGTTCGAGGAGATTCAGCTTGATTCGTCAGTATTCCCGCCTGGCCGGCGCAGCAGCGCTGGCCCTGCTCCCCCTGTTTGTACTCAGTGCCTCAGCCCAGCAGACGGTTCCTGCCGCCCCCACACAGGTTCCAGCTGCTCCGGCGCCCACTCCCAATGCCGTCAAGTTTCCGGCTCAGGATCCGCAGTTTTTTACCGCTACTGCCCCGACGAAAGACACGGTCAACAGCTTTCTCCAGACGAGCTGGGGCTACGACGAGAACCGCGTCTGGCAGGTGCAGGCCATTCTCAAGACCCGGGTTCCCGATGTGTCGAAGGTGGTGGTTCTGATTGGCGACAAGACCGGCAAGCAGAAGATGGTCGCGCTGCAGTTCTTTGTGCTGCCCGATGGCAAGCACATTATCGCCGGTGATGAGATTCTGCCCTTCGGGGATCATCCGTACGCGGAGGATCGAGCGACTCTGGAGCAGCAGGCTAACGGCCCCTATCGCGGAGCCGCCGAGAAGACTCTGGAGCTGGTGGAGTTCGCCGACTTCCAGTGTCCGCACTGCAAGGATGCCCAGGCCAGCATGGAGAAGCTGTCCGCGGATTTTCCCAAGGCGAGGATTGTCTTTGAGAACTACCCGCTGGCAAAGATCCACCCTGAGGCGGTCAAGGCAGCCACGTATGGCGCCTGCGTGACCAGGATGGGCGGCAGCAGCGCGTTCTTCCAGTACGCCGATGCCGTATTTGAAGGCCAGGCCGGGCTGGCGACGCCCGACGGAGCCACGCTCACGCTGAACAGCGCCGTGACCAAGGCGGGGCTGGACCCGCAGAAGGTGATGACCTGTTCGCAGACTCCCGAGGCCGCCGCGGATGTGGAACAGTCGGTCAAGCTGGCGCAGTCGCTCAACGTGATTCAGACGCCGACGCTGATGGTGAACGGCAGGCAGGTGCCGATTGGCGGCGTGCCCTACGAAACGATTAAGAAGATTATCGAATATCAGGCCAAGCTGGATGGCGTGGCGACGCAGTAAATCGGATACTCCAGACCATCGCTTGATTGGCCCCCGGTCGTCGGCAGCATGCCGCAACATCGGGGGCTGATTTATTTTTTAAGTTGCCGTGTCCCCAAGCCGACAATCTGAAATCAATGCGACCAGCAGGGAGGTGCGGCCCTGCGCTTACCAGCAAAACCGCAATGCGCAGACGATGCAGTGATCTCTTTGCCCGACAGACATTGCTCACCAGCGGGGACGGAGCAAAATCCTCAGTCAGCACGATTGACGAGCATCATGGGCGAGTGGCCAGGCGGCCGTGGTCCGCGTATCACGCGGGGCGTGATGATGACCAGCAGCGTGGCGTAATCCTTCTGCGTCTGCCTGCCGGTAACGTTGTTGAGGCCGGGTATCTCGGTGAGGCCCGGGACGCCGCTGATGGCGCGGCTCTCCTGCTCGCTGAGCTCGCTTGCCACCACCACGCCTGAGCCTTCCTTGAGCGTGACCACGCCGGAGTAATTCCGGTTGTCGAGCACGGGCAGGCCGTTGAGCGATCCCCCGGAGAGCGCCGTCATTTTCAGGTCAAGCGAGAGGGCGACATCGCCATTGCGCAGCACCTTGGGCGTGGCTTTCAGGGTCAGGCCGAGATCCTGGTACTGCACCTGGGGAATCTCAACC
>DASSHM010000182.1:0-6345 GCA_035692885.1 Occallatibacter sp. | reverse complement strand
CCTGACCCAAGTGGCCTGACACTTTGACGGTGAAGGTAAGAAAGCCTGCCGAAGCCGTCAGTCCGCTGACCTGCTCCAGTTCGCCCGGAATGCCTGGCGGCAGCATACGCGGCAACGTTACGCTGAACTGCTGCCGCACCTCCGCTTCACCCTCCGTCAGGTTCAACTGACGCCAGCGCAGCGCCTCGGGGCCGGTTAGAAGAGCCTTCACGGTTCCCGTCACGCCGCCCTGGGCGTCGAGCGTCAGGTCCGCCGTGTGCGCATCGATGGCATCTTTGGCCGTGCCGGGGGGAGTAATCGCCTCATGGGTTACACCGTCCGCCGTCTGCAACAGTCCCCCTGAGAGCGTATGGGACCAGTACAACTGGCCGAAGGGCAAAAGCTTCTCGCCCGGATCAAGAAAGACATCCTTGCCGTCGATATGCAGAACCACGAGATCGACCGTCAACTGGTCGAGTGAGAGATATCCGGGGTCGAAGATGCTCCGGCTGCGATCTGTTACTCTCATGGCGCTCGCCTGCAGACCGGCGGCGCGAACCAGAGCGAGATAAAGCATCGCCATCTCGTTCGGCGTGCCACTCTTCGCCTTCCACACCGCATCTGCGCTGCGCGCAGCTTTGCCTGACCCAGTCCGCATCCCCGGAGATTGACTCTGCTGCCGTGTGAAGGCGGTGTTGTCGAGAGATTGCACCGCATCGTAGAGCTTGCGCGCCTTGTCCTCCGCCGTAGCAGCGCCTGCCGTTATCTGTGCTGCCGCGGCCTTCAGATCATCCGTCGGCTCGGAAGCCTGGCCCACCGATTTTGACCAGCGCTTGCCCTCATCGGTCCAGAACACATCGCCGGAAAGGTACGGGGTGAAATAGAAACGCACGGCATAAAGACGTGACTGTTCCGGCGGCGCGTAGGCCTCGTGAACGAAGGCCGGCACATTCTCAATGTCGAGGGTGTAATCGGGTTTGGGGCTGACCTTTACCTGCGCTCCGGCCGGCAACCGGGCCGAGAAGAGAAGATAATGCGCAATTTCGCCGTCAGAGGTGTAATGCGTGATGCTCTGGTTGCCGACGACATTCTTTGCCAGATAGCTCAACGGATTGTAGTAGAAGTGCTCCTTGTGAATGAACAAGTCCGACTGCACGGCCCAGTACGGAATTGAGCCTGCGAGAGCAGAGTTTATGAAGGGCTGATTGTCAGGGATTACACCGGACACATATGTGTCCGAAATGGGCAGCGTCCACCGGTATTCAAGAATACTGCCCACTTCGACCGCGGGCAGGGTAAACTCTCTTCCCCCGAAATAACCGCTGTGTGTGCTCTTGGCCAGCAGGTCCTCGGGCTTGCCGGTCAGCGGCACCACCGTGCCGTCCGCATGGATGGTGCGCGCTTCAATTCGCGGCGGAGCGCCGCTGCCTGAATACGGGACGTAGACAGTCGCCCACCTTTTGCCGGCATCCGTCAGGATCTTGATCCGGGCGTACTCGCTAATGAAGTGGCTATTGTTGTCGGTCGACTCTTCACGGTACAGGTAGACCGCCGGCGCGCCCGGCGCCATTGGATCCGACTTCATCTGCAGTTCCTGCTGCGTGGGCTCCTGGAATTTCTGGGCAAACCCGGACCACGGCAACAAGAGTGAAGCAACGAGCACGGCTCCCGCTACAAGATGGATTCGCATTTTTTCTCCTGTGGATTCTTCCGGGGCAGGCCTGCCGCCGAAAGCATCCCTTGACTGAACTGGTTCGTTCGGATTGGGCGGTACCCGGCTGCCTCCTCATCGCGCGATGTCAAGTGCTCCGGACACGAGCGGTTCAGGAGCGGCTCAACTCCACGGCCGCTCCGTTCCGGTCTTTCACCCGCTGACAGGCTGACTGCCTGCAGGTTGCGTTGTGCCGCGGGCATGCCCGCCCGCGGCACACTCATTCAGCTCCTACTCGTGGCGAGGCGCTTCCAGAGACCCATCGGTCCCGATCCGCATGCCGTAAAACGAGCGATGGACAAAGTAGAACGAAACCGCAAAGAAGACCGCAGCCAGCACATGTGTCCACATCGGGCTGGTGGCAGACAACCGAACCGCGAGTTCAACCGCCAGCAGACCAAAGAGCGTGGTGAACTTGATGACCGGATTGAGCGCGACGGAGGAGGTGTCCTTGAATGGATCACCCACCAGGTCGCCAACCACGGTCGCCTCATGCAAAGCCGTTCCCTTCTCCCGCAAATCAACTTCCACAATCTTCTTGGCGTTGTCCCACGCTCCGCCGGCATTGGCCATGAAGACTGCCGCGTACAGGCCAAAGATTGCGATGGAGATCAGGTAGCCGACAAAAAAGAACGGATCGAGGAAGGCGAAGGCCAGGGCGGCGAAGAACAGCGAGATGAAGATGGTCAGCATTCCGCTCTGCGCATAGCGGGTGCAGATGGCCACCACTTTCTTGCTGTCCTCGGTCGATGCCCTTCCACTTTCGTCAATCTTGATATTCCTCTTGATAAATTCCACCGCGCGGTAGGCCCCAGTGGTCACCGCCTGCGTGGAGGCTCCGGTGAACCAGTAAATCACCGCGCCACCGGTCACCAGGCCGAGCAGGAAGGGCGCGTGGAGGAGCGAGAGCTTGTCCACATTGGTGGTCAGCGAGTTGGTCAGCGCCATGATGGTGGCGAAGATCAAGGTTGTGGCGCCGACCACGGCGGTGCCGATAAGCACGGGCTTGGAACTGGCCTTGAAGGTATTGCCGGCGCCGTCACCCGCCTCCAGCATCTTCTTGGCGCGCTCAAAATCCACCTCCACGCCAAACTGCTTCTTGATTTCCTCGGCCACTCCCGGCTCGCTCTCAATCAGCGACAGCTCGTAGATGGACTGCGCGTTGTCGGTCACTGGTCCGAAGGAATCGACGGCAATCGTTACCGGCCCCATGCCGAGGAATCCGAATGCGACCAGGCCGAATGCGAACATCGGCGCGGCCAGGATCACCTGATCAAATCCAAGGGTGCTCACCCCGTAACCGATGGCCATCAAGACGATGACCGCGCCTCCCAGGTAATAGCCGGAGAAGTTCCCCGCGACAAATCCCGATAGCAGGTCAAGAGCCGCTCCGCCCTCTCTTGCCGATGCCACCACCTCCTGCACGTGGCGGGCCTTGGTCGAGGTAAACACCTTGACCAGCTCGGGAATCACGGCGCCCGCGACGGTGCCGCACGAGGTGATGGTGGCCAGCTTCCACCACAGCGTCGGGTCACCACCCACGGTCGGTAGCAGGAGCCAGGTGACCGGATAGGTGATGGCGATGGTCACGATGGATGTGATCCAGACCAGCGAAGTAAGCGGCGCCTCGAAGTCCAGCTCTTCGGCCTTGCCGTACCTTGCGCTGGCAATCCACGCATTAATGTAGTAGCCGACCGCGGCGGTCACAAGCATGGCCACACGAATGGCAAACAGCCAGACGAGCAACTGCACGCCCACCTCAGGGCTCTTGGCGCCGAGAAGAATAAATGCAATCAGCGCCACCTGAACCACCCCATAGGTCTCAAAGCCATCGGCCGTGGGGCCCACCGAATCGCCGGCATTGTCGCCGGTGCAGTCGGCAATCACGCCGGGATTGCGGGCGTCATCCTCCTTGACGTGGAAGACTATCTTCATCAGGTCGGCGCCGATGTCGGCAATCTTGGTGAAGATGCCGCCGGCCAGGCGCAGCGTGGCCGCGCCCAGCGATTCACCGATGGCAAAGCCGATGAAGCATGGACCGGCATAGTCACCCGGAACAAAGAGGATGATGATGAACATCAGCAGCAGCTCGATTGCAATCAGCATCATGCCGATGCTCATGCCTGACTTCAGCGGAACGGTAAATGCGCGATAGGGGTTGCCGCCCAGCGCGGCATAGGCAGCGCGTGAGTTCGCCAGCGTATTCACGCGAATGCCGAACCAGGCGACAAAGTAGCTGCCCGCCATTCCCAGAATGCTGAAGGCGAGAATGATGACCACCCGCACCGCGCTGAAATGAAGCAGAGCCGCGAAGTACACGAGGATGACAACCGCGATAAAGGACCACAGCAGAAGCAGAAACTTGCCCTGATTGATCAGGTAGGTCTTCGATGTTTCCCAGATGAGCTGCGACATTTCCAGCATCGAGCGATGCGCAGGCAGGCCCTTCAGGTTGGAGTAGATGACCAGGCCGAAGATCATTCCCAGGATGCAAAACACGGGACCATACATGAGCAGATGATGGCCATTGATGCCTAGAAACTGGACCTGTGTGATGTCCGGAAGCCGCAGATTGGCTTCACCGCCCACCTGACTGGAGGCCTCTGCAAAAGCCCTGCCGTCATCCATCAGGAACAGAGCGGCAAGTGCGCCGGCAAATCGCACCCAGCGCCCATTGATCCCGTTGAACTTCATGCGCCCGATGCTTCTCATCGTCCGGCTTTCAGCAAAAATTGTCTCCGCAGCCTGATTGCCGGTCCCGAGAACCGGCACTTTACGCTTGCGGAGCGCGCTGACCAGCAGAGCCAAAACGCCCATGCCAACAAACAGATACACCAAACCCTGTGCAGTCACATATCCTCCCAACAGTTGGTTTGAAGCCTGAATAATAAAGACCTCAGGTAATTTGACCGTCAAAAACCCGGGGTAAAAGTCACCGGAAGGCTATCATCAGGGTTAACGGCTGTCGAGTGATTGCGGTTCGGGCCGGGTCCGGAATGCCTGGCACCGGGACCTCTCCGGGCTGAGTGCCACCATCGGTCCGGCATCTACCCTTCACGCGAAGGAGAAGCAACCCGCACGATGAGCGATCGAACGTTTCTGACGCCGCGACAGGCCGCGGAAAAACTCGGCATCAGCTATCCCTCCATCAAGCATTGGATTCTTGCCGGGCGCATCCAGACCGTGAAGACCCCGGGCGGGCATCACCGCATTCCCCTGCAGGCAGTGGAGCAGTTCACCAGTTCGCCGACGGCGCAACCGGCCAACCCGCGCATCAGCGGGCGAAATCAACTCCTGGGCACAGTCGTGGAAGTGAAAGTCGAGGGACTGCTGGCCAAGGTGGTCCTTACGGTCGGTGGCCAGCGGGTAACGGCAATCATCACGGCCGATGCCGTGCGCGATCTGGCCCTCAAGCCTGGCGAGCAGGCAGTGGCGTTGATCAAGGCCACTGAGGTCATGGTTGCCAGGCCTTAAACACTCAGGAGTCGACTGCAATCACCTTCAAATTTGCATTAAATCGCGTACGAAACTATGCGTCTCAATACATTTATACGATATAATCGTCCATAAACCGTATAAATTTTAGGAGCTCCTGTTGAATTTCCCTCTCGTGAAGTTAGCCCTCCCCTTCATCCTTGCTCTCACCTGCATGCCCGTCGTTGCCCAGGCTCCTTCCGGAAATCAACGCACAAGTTGGCTGGAGGGCTGGCGAAATATGACCCGCTCAACGCAGGCCGCGCAACCCCACTGGATGACACCCTTGGCCACTTCAACAGCACGCCTCAGGCAGAGTTTCCGCTTCGACACCCTTCACCAGCAGGCGGCCACAGGCAATGTGACGAACCTTGGCGGAGGAAAAGGGCTGGAGTTCATCCCCACGCGCAACACGGAGCTGCGGATTAGTCTTCCGCCCTACATGTTGCATGAGAATCCGGCGGTTCCCGACGGATGGGGCGACATTGCATTCCGGTTGAAATACAGGCTCCTCGCCCGAAATGAGCAGCATGGCGCGGCCATTGTGAGCGCCTTCCTGTCGGCCAGCGTTCCCACCGGAACCCACGGGAACGGCTCATCCAGCGCCGTGCTGACCCCGACACTGGCTGGCGGCAAGGGTTGGGGCCGGTTCGACATACAAGCCACTCTCGCAGGAACGCTCCCTGTCGATGACGCGGACCGGCTTGGGCACTCGGTCACTTCGAATACCGCCTTCCAGTATCACGTGCGCAAAAGGATCTGGCCTGAGTTTGAGATCAATTCAACATTCTGGTCAGGCGGCAAGAACGACGGCAAGACGCAGACCTTCCTCACGCCGGGTGTCATGCTGGGTGGATTTCGCGTCAATCACCACCAGTCGATTAGCGCGGGCGCTGGCTTTCAAATCGCCGTAACCAGCTTCCATAAGTACGACCATGCCTTCATCGGATCGGTGCGCTTTTCCTACTAGGAGGCATGCAGCGCCCAGCAGATGGCCAGGTCGCGCATTGCGCTATTCATAGGCCAGGGCGTCAATGGGGTCTTTGCGAGCGGCCAGCCACGCAGGATAAATTGCGCCGCACAGCGCTCCAATGAATGCAATCACCGCGCCTCTGCCAATCCATGCTGCTGAAATCTCAAATCGCTGGGTTGGAAAGATGTGAGAGAAGAGCAGCCGCACC
>DASSHM010000181.1:0-26004 GCA_035692885.1 Occallatibacter sp. | reverse complement strand
GCGCATCGCTCGTCGCCCTTCACTATGGGCCGCACTGGCGGCTGACCGACGACCCCGCCGTCAAACTCGGCGTCTTCTGCACCAACGGCGCCGTGCGCAGTGTCTTCTTCAACTTCATCAGCGAAGTCATCGGCACCATGGTGCTTGTGGTGGTGGCGGGCGCAATCTATTCTCGCGGAGTGTCAGCCACCGGACCGGCAGGCGGCGTGGGCCCATGGCTGGTGGGGAGCCTCGTCTGGGGCATTGGCCTGTCGCTTGGCGGCACCACGGGATATGCGATCAACCCGGCGCGTGACTTCGGTCCGCGCCTGGCGCACGCCCTGCTGCCCATCCCCGGCAAGGGCGGCTCCAACTGGAGTTATGCTCTCATCCCCATCGCAGGTCCGCTCACCGGAGGCATCCTTGCCGGTCTGCTGCTGCACGCGGCCCACATCTAGGCCGGCCTCAGCACACGCGATGGAATCCTATCCCCATCAGCGCCGCGGCCTTTTCCAGCGTCGACGCCACGTGCCCCACGCCCACCGCGCAGTGGTGTGCCGGACCCTGCGCATTCCAGACATCCACAAACCCGCGCGCACCCAGTGGAAACCGGTAGCGGCTGTTCGTGTTGCCAATCTCCAGAATCGCTCCCGGCACGCACTCGCCCTCGGCCACCAGCAGTTTAAAGCGGCTGCCCGCATCCTCAACCACTGACAGCAGCGTGACCGGACCGTGCTTTACGCTCATCTCCACGGAGAGGCCGCGCCCCACCTTGCCGTGGTAGACGCGCAGCGGCCGCACCTTCGTCTTGCCCTCGGCAATGGCGATATGGCCCGGCCCGTCGTGCCCCATCAGCACCAGATTCTCGTTGAAATCCATCGCATAGTACTCGGTAAACGATCCGCCCGCCCCCAGCACGTCCATCATCTTCATGGCCAGCGCGTTCTTCACCTCGTACTCGCCCGCCACCGGAATATGCCGCGCCGTCAGCAGAGACGTGCCAAGAATAATCGAGCTCATCGTGTCTTCATTGGCGGCGTTGCCAGACCCCTTGTAGTAGTACGCCATGGCGTTCAGCTCGTGCTTCGCCACAAAGGCGTCCAGCGCAACCGATGTGCGCGCCGCGCGTTCCAGTTCCTCCGCCGGGCAGTCCGGCTGAACGTCCAGGTCGCGCGCAAATTCAGCGGTGCGCAGCCGCACGTCACCTTCGTTCACTCCGGCGGCCATGGCGCTCAGCTCGTCCACCTCCACCAGTTCCACGTGAACGCCAAAGGCAATTGAGACCAGCGTCACGTCGGTCATGATGTCGAGCATGCCGCTGTAGTAGTGGCCCATCAGGCCCAGGCGCGTCGCCGTCAAGGTAGACCTCACCCGCGCCGCCGCCAGCCACTCCTCGATCTCCCGCCAGGTCAAAGCGTCATCCAAGATCCCCGTCACCTGGTGAAAGGGGATGCCCGCCCGCTGCAGCACGTTAGCGATCTCCGGCACCGGGCACGCCGAGCAGTAGGCCAGCCACTCACCCGTCATCGCGGTGCGGTCTTCCAGGCGGTTGAAGGCAGCATAATCAATTGCCGCCCCCGGCTGCAGATTCAGCACCACCACCGGAACCCCCGCGCGCTGCACCAGGGGAAGCACCGTGTTTGAAAGCGCATAGGTCGTCACATACAGGAACAGCACGTCGATGTCTTCACGCCGGCACCGCCGCCCGGCCTCGCGCGAGCGCTGCGGCGTATCCACCAGTCCAAGGTTCACCACCTCAACGCCCGGACGCTCCAACCGCCTGCCCACCTTCTCCACATAACCCGCCAGACGAGCCTCCAACCCGGCGAACTGGCTCCAGTAAGCCTCCAGCCCGATGCCGCAAATCCCCACCCGAAGTGGTTCCGCTGCACTCATTCCTTCTCCTTGTTTCAAACCGCCTGTCTCAGCGAAGATAGAAAACCTCTTCCATCATCGGGAAGCGCTCGCCCGGCCGCAACCCCTCATTGGGCGCGAAGTACGGAGCCATCGCCGCCTGCCAGCGCGTGTTCACGGGATCCTTTTCAATTTCCCGCCAGGTGGCCTCAAAGTCCGCCGTCCTCAGCGTGAGCACCAGCAGCTCGTCGCGCCGGTAAATGGAGTACTCGCTGATGCCGGCGCGTTTCAGCAGCGCCAGCATCTCCGGCCATACGGCACGATGCGACTCGTCATACGCCTCGCCCACGCCGGGCCGAAGGTGAATCATGAATGCATACCGCCTCAATGGCCGGCCTTCAACTTTGTCGCTCATGGTCGAATCACACTCCTTGTCATCAGATTCATCCAGCCTCATCTGCCTCGCGGCTCCCATCCGCGCCGCGATGGTTCAGGCCCGCCCCGTCGCCAGCGCAATCGTCGCCCCCGTATCCCATCCCGCAACTTCCGCATGCAATCTCTCGCGGTTGAATGCATGATACGTGCCCGGACGGCTCAGTTGCTGCTGCCCGGTCAACCCACTTGAATCATGATCTTGGTGAACCGCGACGGCTCCGCGCTCCACTCTTCCAAGGCCGCAGGCGCCTCATCCAGGGGCGTCACCCGCGTCACCGCTTTCTCCACGGGAAAGCGATGCTGCTCAAGCATTCTGATCACCTCGACAAAATCCTCGGGAAGCGCATTGCGCGACCCTCGAATCTCAAGTTCCTTCTGGACGAAGAGCCTTGTCTCATACTCCACCCGTTGCTTCGCATAGCCGATGTAGACCACGCGCCCGGCAAAGGCAACCTCCTCCACCGCCGCGACAAAGGTCTGCGGCAGCCCGATGGCCTCGATCACCACATCGGGTCCGCGGCCCGAAGTAAGCTCACCGAGCCGCTCGTGCAGGCCGCCGGCCGCCGAGTTGATGACGTGCGCCGCTCCTGCTTCACCGGCAATGGCCAGCTTCCCGTCATCCACGTCGATGCCGATGACCTTCGCTCCGCGATACGCTGCTCCAGCCACCGCCCCCAGCCCCACGCCCCCGCATCCAAACACCGCGACGGTCTCGTCCCGCGCCACCCTGCCGCGCGCCGCTGCGTGAAATCCCACGGTGAGCGGCTCCACCAGGCAAAGCTCCTTCAGGATCAGATTCGCCCGGTAGAGCTTTGCCGCGGGCACCGCAATGCGCTCAGCCAGGGCGCCGTCGCGCTGCACACCCAGGGTCTGGTTCCGCTCACAGGCGTTGGGACGCCCGCGAAGGCACGCCGCGCACCCGCCGCAGTTGCTGTACGGCGACAAAGTCACCTGCGTGCCGGCCGGCCATTCCGGATAATCCGCGTTGCTCTCCGCAACCACCGCCGCCACCTCGTGCCCGGGAATCCGCGGATAGCTCACCAGCGGATTGCGTCCGCGATACGAGTTCAGATCGCTGCCGCATAGCCCCACCAGCTCCACCTGCAGCAGAATCTCGTCCTTCCCCGGCTCTCGCGGCTCCGGAACGCTCCTTACCGCGGCCATGCCCGGCCCTTCCAGCACCAACGCCTTCATCCCTCCGACCCTCCCCGCGGCCTGCTGCCGGAAACAACGATGATAGCCCACTGCCGTCAGACGCCATCGAGCCGCAGGTGTATTCTTTGCTTGCTGGCGTCTCTGCCACGCAGGAAAATCCATCCCATGCAGCCAACCGTTTTACAAATCGACCCTCGCGACAACGTTCTCGTCGCGCTCGCGCCGCTTTCCGCGGGCTCGGTGGCGCAATACGGGCAGTCCTGCTGCCCGGTCACCGAGGCAATCCCGGCCAAGCACAAGCTGGCTCTCTCCGATCTGGCGCCCGGCGACCTGGTCTTCATGTACGGCATGATTGTGGGCGAGGTCACGGCGGCCATCCCGCGGGGCGGGCTCCTCTCCACACGCAACGTGCGCCATCGCGCCGGTGACTACTCCGCCACGCGCCACCCTGTCCCGGTTCATTTGCCCGACGCCTCCTCCTGGGCATCCCGCACCTTCATGGGTATTCACCGTGCTGATGGCCAGGTGGGTACTCGCAACTACTGGCTGGTTATTCCTCTCGTCTTTTGTGAAAACCGCAATGTGGAGAGCATGAGAGAGGCTCTGGTTGAGGAACTGGGCTATGGCGGCGCACAGAACCGCTATCGCCAACAGGTGCGTCAGCTTCTCCAGAGGCAATTTGGAGCCGGGCCTGCCGAGCATAACGACTCATCCACAACAGCCGCGCCACGCGCCTTTCCCCACCTCGACGGCATTCGCTTTCTCATCCACGAGGGTGGCTGCGGCTGCACGCGCGAGGATGCGCAATCCCTGTGCGGACTGCTCGCCGGTTACATCCACCATCCCAATGTGTCCGGAGCCACGGTGCTCAGCCTCGGCTGTCAGCACTCCCAGCCCAGCATCCTCATGGATGAGCTGCGCGCGCGCGATCCTGGCCTGCACAAGCCCGTGCTCATCTTTGATCAGCAGCAGACCGGCCGCGAGTCCGCACTGATGACGCACGCCCTGGACGAAACCGTTGGCGCGCTGGCCCAGGCCAACCATTCCACCCGCTCTCCGGCGCCGCTCTCCGCGCTCACCGTCGGGCTCAAGTGCGGCGGCTCCGACGGCTTCAGCGGCATCTCCGCCAATCCTGTGCTGGGCCATCTGTCTGACCTGCTCGGGAGTCTCGGCGGGAAAACCATCCTTAGCGAATTTCCTGAACTGCACGGCGTTGAGCAGGAGATGATCAACCGCTGCGCATCTGACGAACTGGCTCAGCGCTTCTTTGATCTCATGCAGGACTACGCCGCGCGCGCCCGGGCCGTGCGCTCCGGCCTGGAGATGAACCCTTCCCATGGAAATATCGCTGACGGCCTCATCACCGACGCCATCAAGTCCGCAGGCGCGGCCCGCAAGGGTGGTGTAGCTCCCGTTCGCGATGTCCTCGACTTTCCGGAGTATGCAACCAGGCCGGGGCTCAGTCTTTTGCGCACGCCGGGCAGTGACGTTGAGTGCGTCACCGCGCAGGCCGGCGCCGGCGCCAGTCTGGTTCTCTTCACCACCGGCCTCGGCACGCCCACCGGCAATCCGGTGGCGCCCGTAATCAAAGTCTCCACCAACTCCGCGCTGGCTGCGCGCATGGGCGACATCATTGACTTTGACGCGGGCGGCATCATCAGCGGCGAAACCAGCATCCCCGCCTGTGCCGAATCGTTGCTTGACCTGTGCATCGATGTGGCAAGCGGCGTGCGCAACACCAAGGCCGAAACGCTTGGCCAGTACGACTTCATTCCCTGGAAGCGAGGGGTCTCGCTGTAGCGCGATGCCGCACCGGTTCCTGCTCACTCCAGGCAGGATGCAACCACTGCCAGCGCCACGATGGCCGCCGTCTCCGCGCGGAGAATGCGCGGTCCCAACGTTACGGCGCGCCAGCCATTCGCATCAAACAGCGCTTCCTCACCTGGCGTCCATCCCCCTTCCGGCCCGGTGGCGATTTCCAGCTCCGGCATCTCCTCTCCGGCTGACGCCATCGCCTCGTCCAGCGCCTGCCGCAGCGTCGTCCCGCGCTCC
Source organism: Occallatibacter sp. (assembly GCA_035692885.1). Lineage (GTDB taxonomy): Bacteria > Acidobacteriota > Terriglobia > Terriglobales > Acidobacteriaceae > Telmatobacter. Next base: position 20,529 of record DASSHM010000181.1, on the reverse strand, counting down.
TGCTCAGCCAGCACGATGCGCGTCGCCGGTGATGCAGGCCGCACCCGGGCCGCCAGCGGCGCCGGTGCGTGGATAGTGGGTACATCCGAGCGGCGCGCCTGCTGGGCCGCCTCCTGTGCAACACGCCGCCACCGCTCGACTCGCTTCTCCGCCGCCTGCGCCAGATGCTTGTCTGTTCGCCGGGCTACCACCGGCGCAACCGCGGCGATCCCCAGCTCTGTCGCCTTCTCGATTGCCCATTCCATGCGGTCAAACTTGTAGACCGCCATCACCAGCGTCACCGGCAACGACGGCTCCGCCTCCACCTCGGCAATCAGATTGAAGCGGACCGCTCCCTTCTCAATCGCAGCCACCTCAGCATGAAAAACCCGTCCTCCCGCGACGATGTCCGCTTCCATGCCGCGCTGTGCGCGCAGCACGCGCGTCAGGTGTTCAGCCTGCTCTCCCGCAAGGGTTGCGGTCGCTTCATCCCATCGCTCGGCTATCCAGCGGCGGCGTGTCATGTGCCCTCCCTGCGCGGGTTGCGCCTGCTTTGCAATCCCCGTGCTCAAACACCAAGGGGGACGCGTGAAGCGTCCCCCCCAATGTTGCCTTACTGTTGGTTGACCCGTTACTTCTTCTTCTTCGCCGCTTTCTTTGCGGCCTTCTTCGCGGGTGCCTTCTTGGCTGCTTTCTTCGTTGCCATTTGCCTATTCTCCCTTTTCGATGGGTTGCATCGAAACTGCAATATTTATTGCAGTTGAGGAATGTATAGATTCACGCTTGCTCAGTGTCAAGAAAAAAAAGACATCAAGGTGGAAAAAGTGGTCACAATTGTTTACCCCCGAAATCGCATTTTGCGCACCCTGCTCAGATCAATTTGTGCGCGCGCAAAAATGCCAGCGCCAATCCGGCGATCAAATCATGCCAGCTATGCGCAAAAATTCCCGGACGCAGACCACAGCGATACAGCGCAAGCAGACTGAACAACGCGCCGAATACCGTGAGCAAAATCATGTTACGCACGCCTTGATATCCATGCGCGGCGCCGAACGCCAGCGCTGAAAACACCACGCCGGCCGCGGCTCCACCGCGCGCCCACGCCGTAAACTGCTGCTGCAGATAACCGCGAAACACGGCCTCCTCGACGATGCCCACGAGAATGCAAAGCAGTATCCATTCCGCTATCTGCTCGCCGTTCGCCGGCGCCAGCTCCGCCATGACGCGGATAATTTTCTGCTGTTCCGGTCCGGGCTTAATCGTGTGCCCAGCGCGGATCTCAGGCGCCTGATGCGTGACCGCGGCCTCCACTCCCGACCACACCACACCCAGAGTGCCCAGCGCCAGCATGGCGCCAACCCAGAACACCAGCGCCATGCCCGCATCCAGCATCAGCGCCCGAGTGCCGCCCGTCATTGAGCCGAACAGCGAACGCAGCCTGACCCGCCTGAGCCGCAACCCGAACGCCACCCACGCCAGCATCACCAGTTCCATCACAGCTGTTGTGGCATACACCGTTGTCCTGTGCGGAGGCACATGGCCTGAGGCAAACTGCATCGCGCCGTGAATTGATAGCGCAAGAATCCCTGCAAGCAGCAGCACGGTGTGCCAGACCGGGGCAATGGATCGCGGCCTCTCTCCCGCCTCGTCGCCGGGCCACGGTTCCGCGGCCGGCTCGCGTATCGACTCATTCCCGGTCATCCGCACCTCCGCCCATCTCGTCCGCATTCATCCGGACCCCTGAGCCCGCCCGGCTGCGCCCGTCCGGCTGCGCCATGGCCGGCTCCCGCATGCGCTGGAGCGATGGTCAGCACTCGATCACGTTCAGGGCCAGTCCCGCCAGGCTGGTCTCCTTGTATCGAGACTGCATGTCGAGACCTGTAAGATACATCGTGCGAATCACCTGGTCGAGCGAAACCTTGTGCTCTTCTGACTCGCTCATGGCGATGCGCGAAGCGTGCACTGCCTTGGACGCTCCCATCGCATTGCGCTCGATGCAGGGAATCTGTACCAGTCCGCCAATCGGGTCGCAGGTCATGCCCAGGTTGTGCTCCATCGCAATCTCGGCGGCGTGCTCCACCTGCCCGTTTGTTCCCCCCAGCGCTGCCGTCAACCCCGCCGCGGCCATGGAGCACGCCACGCCCACCTCGCCCTGGCAGCCAACCTCCGCGCCGCTGATGGATGCATTCTCCTTGTAGAGAATTCCGACGGCCGCCGAAGTGAGAAAGAACCGCACCATGCCCTCGTGATCGGCCTCGGGCACAAACCGGTCATAGTAGTGCAGCACCGCGGGAACCACCCCGGCTGCGCCATTCGTTGGAGCCGTCACCACGCGCCCGCCCGCCGCGTTCTCCTCATTCACCGCCATCGCATACACCGTCACCCAGTCCAGCGGGCCCAGCGGATCGCCGCGTAACCCATCCGCATCCTTTGCGCGCAGCCGCTCAGCAAGCCGGCGCGCGCGCCGCCGTACATTCAGGCCGCCGGGCAGAATGCCTTCAGCTTCCATCCCTCGCCGCACACACCCCTGCATGGCTTGCCAGAGGGTGTCGATTCCCTCCCGGACCACCTCCACGGGCGCGCGATCTGTCCTTTGCCTCACCAGAGCGCACTCGTTCTCCAGCATCAGCTCGCTGATTGAAATCTCGTTGGCGCGTGCCGCCGCTAGCAGCTCGGCCGAGGTATGAAACGGAAACGGAACCTCCGCCGCCTCCCGCCCTGCCTCCGGCGTCATCCCATCCTCAAGGATGAATCCGCCGCCGATGGAGAAATAAGTCCGCTCGACGACCGTCTCCCCCGCCGCATTCACGGCGCGGAGTCTCAGCCCGTTGGGATGCTCCGTCTTCGCCCCCGGCGGAAACATCTGCTCCCGCCGGAAGAGCAGATCGCGCTCCTCCTCGAACTCGATGGTCCTGCTGCCAGCCAGTTCCAGCTTGTGACTGGCGCGAATCCGCGCAATCGACTTTTCCATCTCCGCGGGATCAATCGTCGCCGGCTCGTTGCCCTCCAGACCCAGCATCACCGCCCGGTCCGTCGCATGACCCTTCCCCGTCAGCGCCAGTGACCCGTACAGCTCCGCCCGGACGCGCGCTACGCCTGCCAGCACGCCGCGCTCCGCCAGCCCGCGGGCAAAGCGGCATGCCGCCACCATGGGCCCCATCGTGTGAGAGCTCGACGGTCCCACGCCGATCTTGTACAGGTCAAACAGGCTCGTGGTCACGCTAGGATTGTAGCTCGAAGACAATTTTCACGGCTGCCCGTGGCGCGCCTTCTTTTCTGCCCGTGCCGGAAACGTGATTCCCGTCTGCTACACTCGCAACAATTACCCGCCATGCTCTTTAAAGCTCTCAGCGCCGCGGTCTACGGCATTGATGCAAACCTCATTCACGTCGAAGTTGATTACAGCGGCGTCGTCAGCGACCAGGATCACTTTCATACCGTGGGCCTGCCCGATGCCGCCGTTCGCGAAAGCCGCGACCGCGTCCGCGCCGCCATTAAAAACTCCGGCTACCTCATCCCGCCCACCCACATCACCATCAACCTGGCTCCCGCCGACCTGAAGAAGGAGGGCTCCGGCTTTGATCTGCCCATCGCCGTGGGCATCCTCGGCGCTTACGGCGCGCTGCAGGTCAGCGATCTCAGCCAGTTCCTCCTCGTGGGCGAGCTGGGCCTCGACGGCAGCGTCCGCCCGGTGCCGGGCATGCTGCCCATCGCCATCCTCGCGCGCGAAAAGACCATCGCCAACCTTATCCTGCCCGCGGCCAACGCCGCCGAAGCTGCGGTGGTTGAGGGTGTCAACGTCTACCCCGTTTCTTCACTCACGGATGTGCTCAACCTGCTCAACAGCCAGGTGCTCGGCGTCATCCAGCGCGAGCCCTTCCGCGTTTCCACCCAGGAGCTGCTCGGCGAGTTGCAGCATTTTCCCCTCGACTTTAAAGACGTGCGCGGACAGCAGACCGCCAAGCGCGCCCTTGAGGTGGCCGCGGCGGGCAGCCACAACATCCTCATGATTGGCCCACCCGGCTCCGGCAAAACCATGCTGGCCAAGCGCCTGCCCTCCATCCTTGCGCCGCTTACCTTCGACGAGGCTCTCGAAACCACCAAGATCCACTCCGTCGCCGGCGTGCTCGATTCCGCCGCAGGCCTTGTCACCCAGCGCCCCTTCCGTTCGCCCCATCACACCATCTCCGACGCGGGCCTCATTGGCGGAGGCATCATTCCCCGGCCCGGCGAGGTCTCGCTCGCCCACAATGGACTGCTCTTCCTCGACGAGCTGCCCGAATTTCCCCGCAACGTGCTCGAGGTCATGCGCCAGCCCCTCGAGGATCACACCGTGACCATCGCGCGCGCCTCCATGTCCCTCAGCTTCCCCGCCCGCTTTATGCTCGCGGCGGCCATGAATCCCTGCCCCTGCGGATATTTCAACGACAAGTCGCGCGAGTGCCTCTGCACGCCGCCGATGATTCAGCGCTACATTGCCAAGATCTCCGGCCCGCTCCTCGACCGAATCGACATTCACATCGAGGTCCCGGCCGTTCAATATAAGGAGTTGCGCGGCGGGGCCGCCGCCGAGGGGTCAGCCGAAATCCGCACCCGGGTGCTTGCCGCCCGTCAGCTCCAGCGCGGCCGCTTCAGCCGGCATGGCGAAAAGATCTACTCCAACGCGCAGATGAATACCCGCCAGATTCGTGCCTACTGCGCGCTTGGAACCGACGCCGAGAGCCTGCTCGAACGCGCCATGCAGCAGCAGGGTCTCACCGCCCGCGCCCACGACCGCATCCTCAAGGTCGCCCGCACCATCGCCGACCTTGACGGCGCTGAAAACCTCGCCGTCGCCCACCTGGCCGAGGCCATCCAGTACCGCACCCTGGACCGCAGCTACTGGGCCTAACCGGGGCCGCGCCATTCCCCGCTCCGGCTCCGCCAGCCTGCTCTGCCCTCAACGGTTCCCGGCTCGCGGACGTATCAATAAATGTGCGCTGCCCCGCGCCCATATCAGCATGTGCAACAGTCTCCGCGGTCCATCAGCGTATCACGCGGAAGCCATTCATCCTACGTGTAACCAATAACTTGCCTTATTCCCGGCTGGTCTGCCGCCACCCTCCATGCTCCGCTCCGGCTGCGCAAAAAACTGTTGACCCTGAGCCCGCCCCGGTATACATTCAGGAGTGCCATCCGCTAGGGAAGATTGCACACCGCGATCTCGTGATTCTTCGCACTTTCCTGCATCAATCTGGGCAATAGCTCTCAATTGGGTGCGGTTCTGCGTGGGTTTCTCGAGGTTCGGCATGGGATCAGGAGACACCAGCCGTTTCATCGCACACGCTGAGTCCCGGGATGGTTCGAGCCCGCTCCACGGTGCACGGATTCACGTCAAAAAAAGTTTTATGAACTCGTCACCTGATTTGTGCGTCTAAATGTGCAAGGGATGTATCAGCAGCCCTGATTCAATAGGGTTGCCTGTTGCACCGGCGGCGCCAAGTAGCACCGCCCGGGCATGGATGAAACAAGGAGAAACTGCAATGCGTTCTGATTTGGTTTTTGGGGCACTCTCTCATGTGTCCAACCGCTACCAGCTCTGTCAGTTGGCCAGCAAGGCAACCCGCAAGTTGCACAAGCCCAACAGCCGGCTACAGGATACAACCAACGAGGTGTTGGTTCGCTTCCGCCACTCCAACCCCGGTTCGCTCGCGGCCAGTTCGGCTCCTGCGAGTCAGCCGGTCGTAACTCGTCGCGCCGCATAACGAACTCCTCCGTCCTTATATCGAGCCGGGTCAAGCTACGGCTTTCAGGGCGGCCTCCTTTGCAGGGCGGCCGCTTTGCTCGGCGCTTTGAACATTGGTCTCCCCCGGGAGACTCTGGAGGCACCGGTTGCCCGGGTGAGCCGCCTCCGGTCCGCTCCGCGATCTTCCCTCCTTCGGAATCCTTTCCATCCATCCCACCCATCGCAGGTAATCATGACAATCGCTGAACTGAAAGAAAAGAACATTACTGAACTGAGCCGCATTGCGCGCTCCCTTGAGATTCCCGGCACCAGCGGCCTGCGAAAGCAGGATCTGATCTTCAAGATTCTCCAGGCCCAGAGTGAAAAGGAAGGACACATCTTTGCCGATGGCGTCCTGGAAATCCTGCCCGACGGCTACGGTTTCCTTCGCTCGCCCGACTACAACTATCTGCCCGGCCCCGATGACATCTATGTCTCCCCCTCGCAGATTCGCAAGTTCGACCTCAAAACCGGCGACTCCATCAGCGGCAACGTCCGCCCGCCGCACGAGGGCGAAAAGTACTTCGCCCTGGTCAAGATTGAGGCCATCAACTTCGAGTCGCCCGAGGAGACCCGCAACAAAATCCTCTTTGACAACCTCACCCCGCTCTATCCCCAGGAACGCATCAAGATGGAGACGGTGCGCGAGGCCACCAGCGGCCGGGTCATGGACCTGTTGACGCCCGTGGGCAAGGGCCAGCGCGGACTGATCGTCGCCCCGCCCCGCACCGGCAAAACCATGCTGCTGCAGTCCATTGCCAACTCCATCACCACCAACCACCCCGAGGTTGTCCTCATTGTTCTGCTCATCGACGAGCGCCCCGAGGAAGTGACGGACATGCAGCGCTCGGTGAAGGGCGAGGTCATCAGTTCCACCTTTGACGAGCCGGCCGCCCGCCACGTGCAGGTGGCGGAAATGGTCATTGAGAAGGCCAAGCGCCTGGTTGAACACAAGCGTGATGTCGTCATCCTGCTCGACTCCATCACCCGCCTCGCCCGTGCCTATAACACGATCGTTCCCCCGTCCGGCAAGGTGCTCTCCGGCGGCGTTGATTCCAACGCCCTGCAGCGCCCCAAGCGCTTCTTCGGCGCGGCCCGCAACATCGAGGAGGGCGGCTCACTTACCATCATCGCCACCGCGCTCGTTGACACCGGCTCCCGCATGGACGAGGTCATTTTCGAGGAGTTCAAGGGCACCGGCAACATGGAGATCATCCTCGACCGCAAGCTCGTCGACAAGCGCGTCTTTCCGGCCATCGATATCCAGCGCTCGGGAACGCGCAAGGAAGAGCTCCTCATTCCCAAGGAGGATCTGCAGCGCATCTGGGTGCTCCGCAAGGTGCTCAATCCCCTCTCGCCGGTTGAGGCCATGGAACTGCTCATCAGCCGGCTGGAGAAGGTCCGCAACAACGCCGAGTTCCTCCAGAACATGAATCAGCTCTAGCGGTCTGGGTGGTCAGTCAACGCGAGAGCAAAGCAGGCCGGGGTTCCGACCCCGGCCGTTGCATCCCGCCAACGAGAGTGCGATATCGCTCCTCTTCCTCTTCCAATCAACCGCGCCATCGAATGCATCCATCCCCGCACATCGCGCATTTGCCTGAAGGCTTCCCACGGTGTCATCCTCTCAAGGTGAGGACGCGCATCCTTCGCATTGCTGTCATCATGCTTGTGGCGGGCTTTTCCATCTCCTGCGCCGCGCAGGACAAAGGATACTGGCGCGCCGCGAGCCAGGCGGCGTCATCCATCACGGGCGACATCACCATCGCCAATTCCAGGCTCTATATCAACTTCCTCGGATTCCCGCTGGCGCCGATACGCACACTTACGCCCGAGGAGGCGGCGTCTGCCTTCGACGCCGACATCAACCAGGGTCTCACCGGCAGGCTCTACCGCGTGAACGTGCCCGCATCGCGCCACTTCAGCCACCACAACACGCTGTGCGGCTCAGAAGATACTGAGTGGCTGGCGACTTTCGTCTCCGGCAACACCCTGCAGGTGGCATTCTTTTCAGGCTCGGCGCAGCCTGTGTTCACCTTTGAGGCCATGTCGAACTCCATGAATCATTGCGGCACGTTTACGTATGACCGGTAACCGCCCCGGTCAGGTGATTAGCCGCATGCCGCCGGCTCTTTTCACAAAAAGCCGCCGCTGGTAAGATGGAGGTATTGTGGGGCTGTAGCTCAGCTGGGAGAGCGCCTCGTTCGCAACGAGGAGGCCAGCGGTTCGATCCCGCTCAGCTCCACCAATTCTCCCGCCGCCAACCTGGCCTGAAACTTCTTCTAACTGAACAGATCTTTGACCTTATCCAGCAGACCCGGCGACGCCGGCTTGTTCTCCACGGTCATGGTTTCGGCCAGCTTGGCCACCATCTCGCGCTGCGCCTTGGTCAGTTTGCGGGGAATCTGCACCATCACCTGAACAATCAGATCGCCGCGCCCACGCTCATTCAGATAGGGAACGCCCTTGCCGCGAATGTGAATCTCGCGGCCGCTTTGCGTGCCCTCGGGAATCTTCAACTGGACCGGGCCGTCCACGCCGTCAATTTCGATCTCCGCACCCATGGCCGCCTGCGGAAAGCTGATGGGAATCACGCAGTGCAGGTCATTGCCCTGGCGCTCAAAAAAGTCGTGAGACTTGATGGCGAGGACCACATACAGATCTCCATTGGGGCCGCCGGCCCGTCCCGCGTCGCCTTCGCCTCCGTACCGGATGCGCGTCCCCTCCTCCACGCCCGGCGGAACCTTCACGCTGAGTTTGCGCTCGCGCGTCACCCGCGTCTCTCCCCTGCAGGTCTGGCACGGGTCGCCCACAATCGCGCCGGTTCCGCTGCACGCGCCGCACGTGCGCGCCACCGAGAAGAATCCCTGCTGATATCGAATCTGGCCGCGGCCGCGGCATTGCGGGCAGGTGCTGGGCCCGCGACCGGAGGCGCTGCCGCTGCCCTTGCAGGTCTCGCAGGTCTCCAGCCGCCTGATCTTTACCTCCGTCTCGAGGCCGAAGATCGCGTCTTCAAATGCGATTGCCAGATCGACGCGCAAATCGTCTCCGCGCCGCTGTCGCGACGTCTTCTGGCCGCCACCCATGTTAAACATCTCGCCGAACAAATCGCCGAAGATGTCCCCCAGGTCCACGTTGCCCGCAAACGGATTCCCGCCAAAGCCGCCCGGCCCCGCGCCGCTCACCCCTGCATGCCCAAACCGGTCATAGGCGGCGCGCTTGTCTGCGTCGCTCAGCACCTGATAGGCCTCGCTGGCTTCCTTGAACTTCTCTTCGGCGGTATGGTCGCCCGGATTGCGGTCGGGATGGTACTTCAGCGCCTGCCTGCGATAGGCGCTCTTCAGCTCCTGGTCGGTCGCGCTGCGCGAAATCCCCAACACTTCGTAATAATCTGCTTTGCTCACGCTGATCTTTTGAACCCGCCTGATCTATTCATTCGCTATTCGCTGGTCTGCTTGGGATTGGATGCCACACGCACCAGCGCCGGACGCAGAAGCCGCTCGCGCATCCGGTAGCCGCGCCGGATCTCCTCGGCCACGTGCTGATCAGGCAGGTCTTCGCGCTCAACGGATCCCAGTGCCTCATGGTGCCGCGGGTCGAATTCCTCACCGACCGCCGGCACCGGATGCACCTGCATCTGCCGCAGTATCTCTTCCATCTGCTTCACAATAAGTTCCACGCCCGACCGCAACTGGTCCGTCGACCCCTTCGCCTTCAGCGCCAGCTCAAAGTTGTCCAGCACGGGCAGAAACTGCTCCACCACCGCGCCGGTGGCGATGTCTCGAAACTCCTGCCGCTCGCGTTCGGCCCGCTTGCGCGCGTTGTCAAACTCCGCCTGCATGCGCGCCAGCCTGTCCAGCAACTGGTTGCGCTCCGCCTTCACCTTTTCCAACTCCGCCTTCAGGGCCTCAAGGCCATTCTCGCCCGCGGGCGCCTGATCAGGCTCCGCCTGCCCCTCAGGATAGCCGGCCGCCGCCATCTCTGATTCGGCCGCAGTCTCCTCAAGGTAATCGCCCGTCACGGCCTCGGCGCCCTCCGGCGCAGCCGCATCCATTCGCTGGTCTGGCATTCCTCTTCGCATTCTCCGCAAGATATTTCCAGTCTTCTTCAATGATAAATTCCCGGGCGACTGCCCGTTCTCCTCCAACCGCCCTGTATTGGGAATTTCCGCCCGCGGGTTGCTCCACTGCGGAATCGATTCAAGCGCCCGTGCGGCCCTGGTCGGCACCCGCCTCCAGAATGCGCTCTGAAAGTCCCGCGACGTAGCGCACTGCCTCAATCATCTCCTGATATTGGATGCGGGTGGGTGCGATTACGGCCACGGTCCCCACATTCGTGCCGCCCAGCCTGGCCGGCGCGCCAATCAGCACCAGGTCCTGCATGGCGGGCGAAGCCTCGTCGAGGCCGACCACCACACGCACCTCCTGCTTCCTGCCATCCACATACGCCGCCAGCAGCTCCACCAGCCGCTGCTTGGCCTCGAGCGCCAGCAGCATCTGCCGCAGACGCTCGCGGTCTCCCTCGACCGCAATCAGATTCGACATGCCATCCACAAAAAGTGTTTGAGTGGACTCGCCGCCAGCCAGCGCCCCCCTGCTGCACAGATCCTCAACCGCCGTCAGCAGCGCATGGTATGCCGCACGTTCCTCCTCCAGCCGCCTCGCAACCTCCCCGCGGATGCTTTCAATCAACCATCCCCGAAAATTCTCATTCAGATAGCGTGCCGCGGTCTCCAGCTCCACCTGGCTCAGTTCGTGATCCATTGCCAGCACGCGGTCCTGAACGGCGCCCCCCTGGGTCACCAGCACCGCGAGCACGCGCCCTGCGCCCAGCCTCGAAAAGTGGATGTGCTCCAGCACCTGCTGCCCGGTTGAGCTGGCCATGGCCACTCCTAAACCGCTTGAAATCAATGCGAGAACATGTGACGTCCGCTCCAGATACTCGGTTGAGCTGGCCACGCCGTTGAAGCTGCTCTCAATCTCTCCCCGCCGTCGGGCGCTCAAGGGGACGGGAGACTTCACCCTGCCGCCCGGGCCCCCGTGACGCCCCGCCTGGATATCGGCCCGCATGATCTGTTCCACGTAGTGGCGGAAGGCCGCGGCCGTGGGCACCCGGCCGGCGGATGTGTGGGGCTGATCCAGGAGCCCCGCCTCGCCCAATGTTCCCATCACATTCCGGATGGTGGCGGAACTCAGCCCTTCCTTATTGGCAAAGTGGTGCGCAACCGCCTGTGACGCCACCGGCTCGCCCGTGGCAATGAAGATCTCAATGATCGCCGTAAGCACCAGCCGCTCACGCGGACTGACGCGCATTTCAGGCATCTCTCGCGTTCCCCGCTGTCTGCCACCAATCGGGACAGGACACCACAGCGCCTCTCTCCCCATGGGCACAAGATCAGCTAACCCACAAGTATTCTTACACTTACAAATCAATTCCCGTGGGGTATCCTGGCTCGATTGTAGGAACCCCGGAATCCCACTGTCAAGACGATCCCCTTATCCCTGGTTACCACCGTCGGACCTCATCTGCCGCCCATTAACGCGCCAGGCGGCACGGTCCGAAGACCACATCATTCAAGACAGTAATTTCGGGGCCCGCCCCACCACCGGCCTTGCCGCTGTCGCTCAAGGCTTGCCCGCTCGACAGCGCCACACTGCGCGCCGGGCAAAGAAACGGCTTGCCGTCCAGCGTTGTCGGGCGATACTCCACCATCACCTTGGACTTGAGCAACGGCAGGTTCCGGGGAAGATCCGCCACCACGGTCAGGCGCAGAATGTCGCCGGTGCCGGCAGCCATCGCGATCTCCCCGTGGTAGGCCGCATTCCTGCTCAGCGCACGCGTGTTTCTGCCGTCGATGCTGACGTACTTCACGGCGTAGTGCGATGCCTTCTCGGGTATGCGGTAGCTGAATACGGCTTCAGGCCCGTTTGCACCCTGCTCCCACCGGCTCCAGGCCATCTCTCCGCGCGAGGCATCCACGATTGCCGCGGCCAGCAACGACCCGAATGTGCCCGGCGCTGCCATCCCAATCTCCCCGGTCGGTTTCGATTTCCGCGTCGAGGCATCGGGAGCAGGTACCTCCTCGCCGCCCTCGTAGGTCACTGAATCCCGCGAGTCGTCTGTCTTGCGCCATGGCTGACCGCTCGCCCAGACATACTCCGAGGTCCACCCTTCCCACGTGTCCTGGAACTGCGTTGTCGTCCGCTCGGAAATCAATCTGTCTCTTGTGCTCAGCTCTCTCGTCAACAGCGTGATGGCCTTCGCCACCATCTGGTTCTGTTCGGCAAGGCTCGGACGCTGAAGCCCGGACACATCGGTCAACGGCGGATCAAGAAAGGCCGACCCGTCTGCCAACGCCACAAGAGCCAACCGAGAGCGCTTGCCGTGCAGCGTCTGCTCCCACGCTGCCAGCCGCTCGCTGGTCATTCGCTCTGTCAGGACCAGCCCTTCCAACTCAAACGCGAGATCTCCATCGCGCATGTTCAGCCCGGCCCGCAGCGCCTCCTCCAGTTGCGATACCGTTACCAGCGTCACATCGTAGCTGGTTTCCCGTTCGCTGCGGTGATATGCCGGGCGGTTGCTCTTATGTTTTGGTCCCGGCGCGACCGGCGTCGTCTCCACTGCGCCATGACTCGGCCCATTGCCCGCGGCTTCCAGCGGCTGCTGGTTCGTCTGCGCAATCCCCTGGAGACACAGCCCGTAAACAACAACGACCCATGCCAGTGCGCGCCGAAGACCCACCATCGCCATTGATTCCCTCTGCCGGTATGAACCCAGTCTAGCCGCTCGGCATGAGCCGGAATCCTGAAGCACCCCGCTTGCGGCCGGCGCTTCTGAACCCGGCAACAGCTCCAGGAGTTCTTCTGCTCTCCGTCCCTGGCCCCCTTCAGCCTTTGCCGCGAAGCGAACCGCACCCAGACCCGCCGCCGGTGGAATACCACTAAAGTGGGTTGAGAACGCCGGAGTACCCACTGGATGCCAGCAAAGTACCGTTGCGGCGGTTGGCCATTCGGCATAAATTCACAGCACGCTCTTTCGCGGTTCGGCCCTGTGCAGTTGCGCCACAAGCCGACGCATATGGCTGAATTGAAAGAGCACAGCTGTTGAGGTATCAATGCGATGAACACTGAACTCCAGACCTTCAGCGTGCGGAATGCCGCTCGTGATCAGGCTGCCTCCTGCCAGGTGGCCTTCATCGAGCCCACAAGCCATTACGTCAAGGACATGATTGAGTTGCTTTCCCGCCACGTCGGAGTGTGGCTCAATCCCTTCCGTGGCATTCCTATGACGCCCAACTGGCTTCGCTTTGACGCTATCTATCTGGATGAAAACAACCGGATTATGCAGGAGGTTGCCTCCTTCCCCAACCCCAGAATCGAGGCATTCGAGCTTGAGCCCGCCAGCGCCTTGCTGCTGCCCCGGCATACTGACTTCGCCGAGCAGGCCCAGCCGGACGACCAGCTCACGCTTGTCGAGGTTGTGCCGGTCTTCGCTGCCGCGCAAAAACAGGCCTCCCCATCCACTGCTGCAGCCGCGTCTGAGCCGCCAGAGCCGGTCGTGGGTCCCCACTTGGTCGAGCCATCTCGCGGCGAGCCCATATCGCCGCATCACGCCCTGCAAATGGAGGATGCGCTGCATCAGCTGGAGGCATCCGACGTCGAGGAGCAGAGATCCCGGAGCAACTCCTTCTACAGCCGCTTTCTGCGCTGGCTCAACGATGGCCGTGATCCCGCCGACCGGCGCAAGGCAACGCGGCGGCCCATCGATGGGCTCTTTGCCTACTTCTGGACAGGCGGCACGCCCGCCGCCATGCATGTCGCCAACATCAGCGATCAGGGGCTCTACCTGCTCACGCCGGAACGCCCCCTGATGGGCACCATTGTTCTGATGGTTATTCAAAGAATGGACCACGCGGGGGAGCACCCGGTGGATACCGTCGCCCTGCACGCAGAGGTCGCCCGCTGGGGGACTGATGGCATTGGCTTTTCGTTCATCATGCCCCGGCTCTCCGGAGATGCCCGAACCACCATCGCGCGCGCGAGCGGATGGGATATGAAGGCCCTCAAGGATTTCCTTGAGCGGCTTGACCTGCCCGTGGAAGAACTGGAGCAAGAGCTGAGCGCCTGACCTGTCGTGCACTGGGTAAATCACCCTCCAGGCTGTAGAATCGTGCCCAGGCGCGTGTATTTCTCATCTGCCGTGGCCTTCCCCGGTCGAGAGGCACACCGACAGGAAAGAGCCATGCTCCACAATACTGAAGACATCCACATCAAATGGACGAAGGTGGTCCTGCCTCCGGTGTTCCTCGAGGAAGAGCTCCCCATCACCGAGGCGGCTTCCACCACCATCTTCAACGCCCGCAAAGAGATTACCGACATCCTTGACGGCCGCGAAGCACGCCTGCTGGTTCTGGCCGGGCCATGCTCCATTCACGATACCCGGGCCGCGCGCGAATACGCGGGGCTGCTCAAGTCTGCCATCAGCGAGTTCTCAGCCGAACTGCACATCGTCATGCGCGTTTACTTTGAGAAGCCCCGCACCACCATCGGCTGGAAGGGCCTCATCAACGATCCGCATCTTGACCAGTCGTATCAGATCAACGACGGCCTGCGTCTCGCACGGCATCTGCTCATCGACCTTGCGGAGATGGGCGTCCCCACGGGCACCGAATTCCTCGACATGATCTCGCCCCAGTACCTTGCAGGACTGGTGGCCTGGGGCGCGATTGGCGCCCGCACCACCGAAAGTCAGGTTCACCGCCAGCTCGTCTCGGGAGTGTCCTGCCCCGTCGGCTTCAAAAACGCGACCTCAGGTGATGTGCAGGTTGCCATCGACGCCATTCTGTCGGCCGCGCACTCACACACGTTTCTGGGCCACACCAAGCATGGCCAGACGGCCATCTTTGTCACCACCGGCAACCCCGACTGTCACATCATCCTGCGCGGCGGCAGCAAAATGGTCAACTACACCGCCGCGTGCGTTGCGCAGACCGCCGCCCAGATGGAACAGGCGCACATTCCGCCCCGCATCATGATTGACTGCAGCCACGCCAACAGCAACAAGGATTACGCGCGCCAGGGGCCGGTCTGCCGGGAGGTTTCCGCGCAGATTGCCGGCGGCGACCGCCGCATCATCGGCATCATGCTTGAGAGCAATCTCGTGGCGGGCTCGCAGCGGCTCGTTCCCGGTGAACCGCTGGTCTACGGGCAGAGCATCACCGACGCCTGCATCGACTGGCAGGAAACCCACTCGCTGCTCAAAGAACTCGCATCCGCCGTCCGCGCCCGTCGCGCAGCCCATCACGCTGCCACGGAATAAGCGCCTGCGGCACGGCAGCAGGTGCCGCTGTCCCGGGCCTTACCCCTGCGGCGCGGGCGGAGCCGGTGTCAAACCGTGGCGCAGCATCACCTCAATCATCTGCGCCTTGTCTGGCGGGCCGCCGCCGGCTGCCCTGATCAATGCGGCGCCTTCACGGAAAAACTCTGGACCGATGGCCGCCGGCGTCACCATGCACGCCACCTTCGCGTCCCTGGCGGTATTGTTATCAAATCGGTGCACGGCTCCCCGCGGAATACAGAGCGCCTGTCCAGCACCCACGTCAATCTGCCTGCCGCCCACGGTCCAGGTCAAAACGCCCTCGATGCCGTAGATCGTCTCTTCGAAGTGGTTGTGGCTGTGCGCCGGCGCGGCGAGCCGCTGCGCCCCGGGCACAACCACTTCAAACACCGCGATAGTGCCGCCTGAGTTCTCGCCCGTCAAAAGGAAGCGTACTTCGAGCGGACCGAGGCGAATGATCTCGTCGGCTGGATTGACTTGCGGCCCGATGTCCTGTTGTGGCATTTTCATCCCTCCCTTGTCCCGCCTGTACCTGACTTCAATGCCTCGTGCTACTCCCGCGTTGGCGGAAGCAGCTTCAGGCCGTACCTTGGGCCCGCGGCAATAGACCGGGCAATCAATTCCTTGCTGACCGGTTCCGCCGGATCCCCCGGAGAGGAATCGAATACCTCGGCAAAGAAATGCTCCAGACCCGCCGGAGTGGTCAACACCAGGGCCTTGGCCGGCTCGCTCCCGGCGTTCTTGAAGGAGTGGGCAATTCCACGCGGAAGAAAGGCTGAGTCCCCGGCCGAAGCACTCAGTGTTTCCCCGCCCACCTGAACCGTCAGACTTCCCTCAAGAACATGGAATGTTTCATCCTCGCGGCTGTGGACATGCGGTGGTGGTCCGCCACCCGGGGGGACAAGCATCTCCGCCAGAAAGAATGCTCCGCCCGTCTCCGCGCCAGTCAGGAGAAACGTCAACCGGTTTCCAGGGCCCCAATAGGTTGCTCCCGCGCCTGCCTGCACAAATGCCGGCCTGCCCTGCCCCGGCAGAGCCGCTGCTCCACCCGCGGCCTCGCCCATTGCCTGCACGTTGCCCTGCCGCGCCACCGCGGAAGTCGTCCGGCCGCTCACATCGTGGTCCTGGTCAGTTGCATGCCGCATCGCATCACTCCTTCTGGCAATCCCTTCTGGTAAACTATGTTTACCAGCATGATATGGTAAACATAGTTTACTGCGGAGTGTCAATGGCTATCTTTGAGGAAGATTCCCCGGTCAAGACACAGGACATGCTCATCGGCGCGCTGCTTCGCGTTCCTGCCCAGGCCATTCACCGGCGAATCATCCGGGAGTTGAATGCATCGGGTTTTACGGGGCTCAGTCTGCCGCATATGGCCGTGCTGCGCTTTCCCAGCCCGCACGGAGCGCGCCCGGGCGTGCTGGCGGAGCGCGCCGGCATGAGCAAGCAGGCCATGAACCGCCTGCTTGGCAGTCTTGAAGACCTCGGCTATCTGGTGCGTTCAAACGCGCCCGCCGAGGGCCGCGCACGTATTGTGCGCTTCACAAAGCGCGGGCATGCCGCCTATGCAAAGGCCCTGCGGGTGCTCAACGATATTGAGCGGGACTGGAGTGCCGAACTGGGCGCCCGGGACTTTGCGCAACTCAAGAAGCTGCTCTTCCGCGTGTGGGAAAGCCCACTGGTGCAGTGACCGTGGGCTCCATTGCAATGCACGCGGCTTTTACCGCGCCTTGTGCCACACGCCTGTTCCGGGGCTCAGGCATTTCCCATCACGATGGTCTGCGGACTCATCGGGACCGGCTGGCCTGACACTCCGATGAAGCCCGCCTCGTGGTACATCCGGGTCAACTCGCTCAGCGGATACACGTCGCCTGAAGGCGTGGTCGCCAGCATGGTGATGGCAAACTCGGCGGGCATGGGTGGCGACACGCGGTCCTCGTTCGGTACAAAGTCCAGCGTCACCGCCCGGCCGCCGGGCTTGAGCGCGCGGTGCACCTTTTTCAGCAGGCCCACGCAGGTTGGCTTGTCAAAGTGATGCAGAAAGTTCGTCAACAGCACCACGTCATACGGCCCGCCAAAGTCCACGTCGAACGCGCTGCCCGGCAGCGTGTCATAGCGGCTCTCCACGCCTGCCTTCTTCGCGTTCTCCAGCGCCACGCGCAGCACCGGAGCCCAGTCCAGCGCCGTCACGTGAGCCTGCGGGTTCTGCTTCGCAAACGCGATGCCGAAGAGTCCATGGCCGGCGGCAATATCCAGCACCTTCATGGGGCCGGTCTGCCCGTTCAGCACCGCCTGGCTCAGCGGGCCTGCCACCGGGGCCATCATCGGAGCCATCTTCTCGGCGAAATCTACCCACAGCGGATTGTCCGCCTCCACCGTTCCCTCGCCCGGGATGATGGTTTTCCCTGCTCTCACCACCTCCGCCAGCCGGTCATACGGGTCGCGAAAAGCCGGGTTGGCCATGAACTGCGCCACCGAGGCCATGCATGCGGGCGACTGCGGATCAAGAAACATCTCGCTCGTAGGCGTATGCTTGTAGCTCCCGCTTTCCTTCCTCAACACGCCGTTGGTCACGAGAAAGTCGCACAGAATACGGATGCCCCGTTCCGACGCCGAGCAATGCCGGGCAATGGATGCCACGTCTCCCGGCCCCTCGCCCACAGCGCGAAAAACATCCAGTTCGATTGCCGCCCTCAGCGCCGCCGTGCGCTGCTGCGCTTGCACCATGTCAAAAACCAGCCCCGGATTCAAGGGGGCCGCCGTCTGATCTGCAGGATTCATCTTCCCATCTCCTCTTGCCCGGCCGGCAGCGGTATAGGCAGGGGGAGTCCGTGCCCGGGCCAGCCCAGTGTACCCTGCGCCGCGGTCAGTCGCTTCGCAATGTCGCCTGATGCAGGATTCGCGTAAGTGGGCGCGGGGATTCAAACTCGTCATCGGCGCTGTCCAGCGGCTGGCATCGTCAGACCTTCGTCATGGAGGGACTGCAAATAGTAACCAGAATGTTTGTTAAGCGCGCCGGCTCTATTGATATCCCCGCCATACCCCGATAGCATGGGTGTGTTGTGCTGTTTTTGTCAGGGTTGATCCGCTCTCATCTGAAAGCACCCGTATTGCCTCTGGCTGGGCCGAGGCGCACACCCGGCCTCGCGCGCGGGATACGGCTGCTGTGTGCCTTATTCGTCGCGCTCCTCGCCTTTTATCCCCTATGCCGCACGCTGCAGGCGGACCCCCTGCGCGGCGACGCCAGTGTGCCCGCCCCCCCCGCCAGTGTTCCTGACTACAATGGCGCGGGAGCGGCGCTCGCTCCGTTGCCCGGCGGGGCTCCCCACGTACTTGTGCCCATACTTCACTCGGCTCCCACACTGGCGGATTTTCTGCCGCCGTCCCCCACCGCGCCGGCTGTCCGCCGCATGCTCCGCATTCCCACATTCATCCAGCGCTATCCCGACGATGGCTCGCCGTCCACCGAGCCCACGGTGGCCTACCTTGGATACACCCACGAGTATCTCTACGTCGCATTCGTGTGCGGTGACAATCAGCCCCGCGGTCTGCGCGCCCATATGCTGCCGCGCGACTCAGTCGGCGATGACGACACCGTCGAGGTCATGCTCGACACCTTTCACGACAGCCGCCGCGCGTTTATCTTCAAGGCCAACCCGCTCGGTATCCAGGCCGACGCCCTCTACACCGAGCAGACCGGCTCTGACTACTCCTTTGACACCGTCTGGGACACCTGGGGACACCGCACTCCCGGCGGCTACGCCGTGCTCATGCGCATTCCCTTCGCCAGCCTCCGCTTCGACAGCTCCTCCGCCGGCTCGCCGCGCACCTGGGGCATCATCCTGCGCCGCGACATCGCGCGCAAGGATGAATCCGACTTCTGGCCGCGCGTCACCCACGATGTGGCCGGACAGCTCACCCAGGAGGCCGTCGCCGAAGGGTTCCAGGACATCGAGCGCGGCAGGAACTGGCAGTTCGAGCCCTACTTCCTCGCCCACAGCTTCCGCCAGCTCAACCAGGTTGACCCCGTCAACCCCTTCTTCAGCGAGAAGCATCTCCAGGGCTATACCGGCATCGATACCAAGGCCGTCCTCCGCAACAGCCTGGTGCTCGACATGACCTTCAACCCCGACTTCAGCCAGATTGGCATCAATGATCCCGCGCCGCCCAACCAGCGCTTTCAGTACTACTATCCCGAGCTGCGCCCGTTCTTCATCGAAAACGCCAGCTACTTTCAAACGCCGCTCAATCTCTACTACACGCCCAACATTGTCAGGCCCCAGTTCGGTCAGCGCCTCTCAGGCAAAATCGGCAACTACGCCATTGGTCTGCTCAACGTCGATGACCGCGACCCCGGACTAGAGGTGCCTCCGGGCAGCCCCGATTACGGCTCCCGCTCGCACTACTACATCGGCCGGTTAAACCGCGACATCGGAAGCCGGTCCAACATTGGCGCCATCTTCGCTGACCAGGAGTACCTCAACTCGTTCAACCGCAATGGCGGCGTCGATTACCGCGCGCGGATCGGCCGCCGCTGGACCCTCTCCGGCCAGGGCGTCACCTCCGAGACCCGCAACACCGACGACTCCTGGCAAAGCGGTCAGGCCTGGCTGCAGGGCGTGGACTACTCCGACCTCCACACCAGCTTCTGGTTCAACCTGCGCGATATCGCCGCCGGATATCTCACCCGCACCGGATTCTTTACGCGCCCAGACGTGCGCGGTCCCAACGGCGGCTTCTCCTACACCTTCCGCCCGGTTCATGGCCCGCTGCTCGCCCACTCATTCCACTTCTACACGGAGCGGATGTGGGATCACACCTCGCTGCCGCTCGATTTCAACTTCAACCCCGGCTACAGCTTTGACTTCAAGCACAACACCGGGCTCCGCGTCTTCTTCAATCTCGGGCAGGATCGCCTGCGCCCCAGTGATTACTCCACTCTGACGCAAAATGTCGAATATCAAAGCCACGTCGCCGGCGGCAACTTCTACACCACGCCTAATCCTTCGCTCTCCATCTGGTATGGCGGATATGCGGGCCGCGTGGTCAACTACTCGCCCCCGGACGGACAGAGCCCGTCGCCGATCGATGTCTCGTCCAGTCATCTCGGCCTCGACGTAAAGCCCGCCAGTCAGCTTGACCTGAACAACTCCTATGAGTTCGACCGCTTTACCGACCCTGCCACCGGCGTCGTCGCCTATGACAACCATCAGGCTGTTACCCGCTGGAACCTGCAGATGGATAAAACCTGGTCGCTCAACCTGATTGGCGAGTACCTGGCAACCCTGCCCAACAGCTCCTACACCAGCGTCGCGGACAATCGCGACGTGTATGGCAACATCCTGCTCACCTATCTGCCCCACCCCGGTACGGCCTTCTACCTCGGCTACACCACTGACTTCGTCAACCTCGACTCCAACCTCTGCACCCGCGGCCCTGACGGTCTCTGCGAT
>DASSHM010000180.1:0-3981 GCA_035692885.1 Occallatibacter sp. | reverse complement strand
GAGCTGAACCGGATGGTGGACGAGAAGATTGGCAGCCGCTGGCAGCGCATTGTGCGGGAGACCAGCCGGAGCGGCGGCGAAGAGACGCTCATCTATATGCGGCCTGAGGGCAGGCGCATGGGCATTTTTGTGGTGGACGTGGACGGCCACGAAATCGATGTGGTGCAGGTGTCGGTGGACCCGGACCACCTGAACGGGAAGCTCGACCTGTATGAACATCACGGCCACCGGAACGATATTTCTGACTGACGGGCAACGCATTCTCCCGCTCCGCAAGGGCTGGCTACACTGGAGGACAGAGTGGCCGGCCCTTTTCCATCTGAGAGCATGACCTATCGCGGCCGGCTTGCGCCGTCGCCCACCGGCTATCTGCACGTGGGTCATGCGCGCACGTTCTGGCGGGCCTTTGAGCGGGCGCGCGACGCGCGCGGCACGCTGGTGATGCGCATGGAGGACCTGGACCCGGACCGCAGCCGCGCGGGGTTTGCCGATGCCGTGCTTGAAGACCTGCGCTGGCTGGGCATCGACTGGCAGGAGGGGCCGGACCTCGGCGGGCCGCATGCGCCGTATGCGCAGAGCAGGCGCGGTGATGTGTATCAGGCCGCGTGGCGCAGGCTGCGCGATGGCGGATTCATCTATCCCTGCCGCTGCTCGCGCAGGGATCTGGCCGCCGCGGTCAGTGCTCCGCATGAGGGCGCGGAGCAGAGTCCGCAGGACGACGCGCCGGTGTATCCGGGCACGTGCAGGCCGCGGCCGGGCGCGCGGCCTGCCTGCGCCGAGACGCCGGAGGGCTTTAACTGGCGCTTTCGCGTGCCGGATGGCGAGGCAATCGAATTTGAGGATGGCAACCGGGGGCCGCAGCGGTTTGTGGCCGGGGCGGACTTTGGCGACTTTGTGGTGTGGCGGCGCGACGACGTGCCCGGCTACCAACTGGCGTGCGTGGCAGACGACGCGGCGATGGGCATTACGGAGGTGGTACGCGGAGCGGACCTGATCAAGTCCACCGCGCGGCAGATTCTGCTGTATCGCGCGCTCGGACTCGACTGCCCAGCCTGGTATCACTGCGGCCTGGTGACGGACCGCGAGGGCAACCGCCTGGCCAAGCGGCACGACGCGCTGAGCCTGAGGGCGCTGCGCCAGCGCGGCTGCCGGCCGGAAGAGCTGCTGCGCGCGGACTTTGCCGTGGAGGCGTAGGCGGGCCGGAAGCCGAATTACCGAACTGTTATATTAACGTCATCGTGACGGGAGGATGTTATGAATCACGAATTCTGGCTACTTCGCCGGCTGCGGTTTTGCTCCAGTTACATCCTTAGGTTGGTGTTCATGATCCCACTTCGACAATCGGGTGGCGTTCTTGTTCTGTCACTCACGTTAGCAATTTGCTCAGGTTGCGGCAGCGGTGAGGGCACAGAAGGAGGTAGCAATCCACCTGCGCAAACTTACACAATCGGCGGAACCGTATCTGGCCTTGTAAGCGGCACAAGCCTACAGTTAACATTCAATACCACCCACTTCATCACACTTACTGCGGATGGGGCCTTCTCGTTTACCGGCGGGATCGAGAGCGGTGGAACTTATGACGTATGGGTTAGTAAGCAACCCGTTGATCCATTGCAATTCTGCGTGGCAAGCAACGGCACGGGGACAGCCTTGTCTGACGTGACCAATATTCAGGTGGTCTGCAACACGCCAACCGAGCAAGATCTTTACAACTTCGGGCAGCAGCCCGATGGCGTCAATCCGATAGGCACGCCCGTTCTGGACAAGCAAGGGAATCTATACGGCGTGACGAAATATGGAGGCGCAAATGGCCAGGGTACGGTGTTCATGCTCACGCCTAGCAATGGTCAATGGACGAAGACAGTGATATACACCTTCTGCCAGATCGCAGGTTGCGCGGACGGCTCAGAACCCAATTCAGGCCTTATATGGGACGCCGCAGGCAATCTCTACGGCACCACAAGCACCGGCGGAGCTTTTGGGAGTGGGCTTGCCGGAGGCGTCGTCTATAAGCTATCGCCGAGCGGAATAGGGACATGGACAGAAACAGTATTGCATAGCTTCGGCAATGGAACGGACGGTAAAGTAGACTCGGAAGCAACGTCCGGTCTTGTTTTCGACAGCTCGGGCAACCTGTATGGCACAACAACTGTCGGCGGCACCGGAGGAGATTGCCTTGGCAATGGTGGTTGTGGCACAGTCTTCGAATTATCCCCAAATCCCGACGGGACCTGGACAGAGTCTATACTCTACAATTTCTGCTCTGTTACGGGTACTTATAACTGTTACGATGGCGCGTTACCATCTGGTGGCGTGGTTCTCGACGCAGCGGGGAACTTGTACGGTACGACCGCAGAAGGCGGAGGTACGCCAAACGCAGGGGTAGGGACTGTATTCGAGCTCATTCGCCAACCCGGCAATCAATGGACTGAGAAGGTACTGTACATATTCCAGCCAGGGGCCGACATAAACTACCCCGATGGAGGGGTGATCTTTGATGCCGCCGGAAACCTCTATGGCACGACCAGACTGAGCTCAGCAATCGGCAGCGGAGGCGGCGCCGTTTATGAGTTGTCACCGGGGCGCGGGGGTCAGTGGCAGAATACGACGCTTCATAGCTTCAACGTCTGGGACGGCTACAAGCCGTCCGGGCCGTTGGCGATCGATGCACAGGGAAACCTCTATGGCACAACCGATGGCGGCGGGACCGCCGGTGCGGGCACAGTCTTTGCACTCACACAGGGCGTTGCGAACCCGCAAGCAGCATGGGTGGAGAGTACACTCTATAACTTTACCTATCTCTACAATGGGAGTGGGTCCATATCAGGCTTGGCGATCGATGTACAGGGAAACCTCTATGGCGTCGGATATGTCCTGGGGACCGAAGGAAATGGCATGGTATTCAAGGTAACCCCATGAAAACCAAGTGGCGCTTCATTTACGCTGACTTGAACAAGCCTTACCACCAACGGCGAGACAATCGCGGGTATCAACGATCGTCGCCGCGTACTCATCAATAGCGTTTTGGATTAACGGCCTGGCGGGACTATGCGCAAACGCCATGACTGCTGCTGGCAAGCCGACTAGTTTCTACCATTGACGATTGATTAAAACTCTAATTGAACATCCTTGCGCCCCCGGCAGGCTGACTGCGCGGGGGCGTAAGTTATGCGGCCGGGGCCGGGTTGCGGCTCAGGCGTGCTTGATGAAGGTGCCGCTCTGCAGCTCGTGCATGGCGGTCTGGAGCTCAGCCTGGGTGTTCATGACGATGGGGCCGTACCAGGCGACCGGCTCCTCAAGCGGCTTGCCCGAGACGAGCAGAAATCGGATGCCCTCGGGGCCGGCCTGGACGACGATTTCATCGCCGCGGTCAAAGAGCACGAGCGAGTGGTTGGCTGCCTCGTACCGTGCGGGAGCATTGGGGTCGACGGCCGATTCGGTAAGCACCGCCTGCGGCCGGGACGCGTCATGAAACGTACCCGAGCCGGCAAAGACATACGCGAAGGCGTTGCGCGTGATGTCCACCTGGATGCGCCGCCGCGTGTTGGGCGGCACCGAGATGTCAACGTAGCTGGGGTCGGCGGCAACGCCCTCGACAGGTCCGCGCCGGCCCCAGAACTCGCCCGAGATGATGCGGGCGCGGGTGCCGTCATCCTCTGTAACCTCGGGGATGGCGGCGGAGGGGATGTCCTGATAGCGCGGCGCGGTCATCTTGAGCGAGGCGGGCAGGTTGGCCCAGAGCTGGAAGCCGTGCATGCGGCCGCGCTCATCGCCCTTGGGCATCTCCTGGTGCAGGATGCCGCTGCCGGCGGTCATCCACTGCACGTCGCCGGCGGTCATGCGGCCCTTGTTGCCGAGGCTGTCGCCGTGGGCCACCTCGCCGGCCAGCACGTAGGTGATGGTCTCGATGCCGCGATGGGGATGCCACGGGAATCCGGCGAGGTAGTCGGCCGGGTTCTCGTTGCGAAAGTCGTCGAGCAG
>DASSHM010000179.1:0-6481 GCA_035692885.1 Occallatibacter sp. | reverse complement strand
CTCGCGCCCCGACCACAGATTGCATCCGGCAAAACGGCAGAAAACCGCCGCACGTCCTGCCTGGGCGCCCTCGCCCTGCAGCGTGTAATAGATCTCCTTGACTGCGTAACTCATGTCAGGACTGCTTTCCGGTCTTGCGTGAGGTCAATGGATCAGTCAGCCCGGCTTCGCTGAAGCCCTTCAGCCGCAGCAGGCAGGAGTCACACCGTCCGCACGGCTCGCCGCCGGGACCCGGGTCATAGCAACTGCTCGTCAGGCTGAAGTCCACTCCAAGTTCCATCCCTTTAACCACAATCTCCGCCTTGGTCATGGCAATCAACGGCGTGTGAATCCTGAGCTGCTGCCTGCCCTCGACCCCTGCCCTGGTGGCCAGGTTCGCCATCCGTTCAAACGCCTCGATAAACTCGGGCCGGCAATCAGGATAGCCGCTGTAGTCGAGTGCGTTCACGCCGATGAAGATGTCGCTTGCACCCAGCACCTCGGCCCATGCCAGCGCAAAAGCCAGAAAAATCGTGTTGCGCGCCGGGACGTAAGTGATGGGAATGCCATGGGCCATGTCGCCCGCCGAGCGCCCCTTGGGCACGGCAATGTCGCTGGTCAGTGCCGAGCCACCAAACACGCGCAGATCAATCTCCGCCTTCTTGTGCTCCTTCACGCCCAGTGATGCTGCCACGCGCGCAGCCGCCTGCAGCTCCACCGCATGACGCTGGCCATACCGGAAGGAAAGGGCATACAGGTCATATCCCTCGCCGCGCGCGATTGCCAGTACGGTGGAGGAATCAAGACCCCCGCTCAGCAGCACCACCGCCGGCTTCCCGGCCTGATTCGTCAACTGATCTTCCGCTCGCAAGCTCCCGCTCCAACGCCCAGTGTAGCTCAGCAACAACAGCGGACCGGCGCCTGAGGCGGCAAAGCCCGCTGATTGAGCGGGCTTTCGCGTCAAATGTCTGGTAGCGCTACCGGGAATCGAACCCGGGTTTTAAGATTGAGAATCTCACGTCCTAACCCCTAGACGATAGCGCCACACTGATCAGGGGGGCGGTCTTCACCGGCCACCTTACACTTAATTTAGCAAAAATCAGAATGCCTGCCAAAGGCCGCAAGACACAAATCCGGCGGGCTAAATGCCCAGCTTGCGCACCTCATCGTTGTAGTACTTGCGGTAGAGGATGTCCCACTCCTGTGAGCCTTCGAGGATGATCTTGCGCTGCGAGGCAATCTTGGCGCGGGCCGCTGCATCGATGCCCGCCTCCTGGGTCAGCATCGTCTCCAGTACCTTGCGCGCCTCCTGGCGAATGGTGTTGCGATCCTCGAGGAATCCCACCGCGTCAATCTCTGCCAGCGTATCCGCCACGGTGTGGGCCAGCTTGTTCACCTTGTCGCGGCTGATTCTCATAGCACCGCCTTGTACTTGCGCGCCAGCTCGCCCTTCACCTTCTTGAACATCTCGGCATACTGGGCTCCTGACTTGCGCATCTCCTCGGAGTACGCGTCGAGAATCACGCGCACCTCGTCGTTGATGCGGTCTTCCAGCGACAGCTCCTCGATCAAGCCGTCCGTCACCCGCGTCTCGGTGCCTTTCAAGTCGCTGGTGGTGATCAGTTTGGCGTCAATGAGGTGCTTGACCGTTCGGCGGGCCAGATACCCGATGTATTCACGGGAGAAAATCATGCGTCAAGCAAAGAGAATATCGCATCAGACGGCTTGGTGTACACCGAATGAGCTCTGCTAGATGCGGTCAACACCGCCGGAGCCGCCTGCGGCCGGGCTGGCCGGGCACGTCTCCGGGCAGCGGCTCGGGTTATCTCTGGGTCTGGTGCGGGCAGTCCCTGGTGTTCAGGCAGGAGTCAGCGATGCGCAGCCGC
This sequence comes from Occallatibacter sp., assembly GCA_035692885.1. Lineage (GTDB taxonomy): Bacteria > Acidobacteriota > Terriglobia > Terriglobales > Acidobacteriaceae > Telmatobacter. The sequence goes on along the minus strand of DASSHM010000179.1, from coordinate 4,616 downwards.
TCCACGGGCCGTCCCCTCACCAGGTGCTCTTCCACGATGGCGTCCGCATCCTCGGGTTGCACGTTGCCGTACCACACCCCTTCTGGATACACCACCACCGTTGGCCCGTGCTCGCACTGGTCAAGACACCCGGACTTGTTGATGCGCACCGTCGAACCAAGTCCGGCGGCCGTTGCCAACTGCTTCATCCGCGTATGCAGCAGGCTTGTGCCGTCGGCGGTGCAGGAGGGACGCGGGGCGCCCTCGGGGCGCATATTGTGACAGACAAAGACGTGGCGTTTAAATGCAGGCAATCGGTGCATCCTCCCTGCACTGATGATTGCACAATTCCAGGCCGTCTGGCCTTCCAACGCACGCGCCCGGCTTTCCACAATTGCCCTGCCCACCCCCGCCGCATCTGCGAGAATGTTGGATTGAGCATGAGCACGGATAATCTGCATTCGCTGAAAGATGACATGGTGGCCTTTATCGAGGGGCACGGCATGCGCCGTCTGCCCGGATACGTCACCGAAGATATCCCTTCTGTTCTGTGGGAAGGCAGGAACGATCCCGAGGCATGGAAGGACTTTGTCGAGATGGCGAAGCACGTCGGCGCTCCTTTCATCACATTCAGCGATATGACGCTTGAGCGCCGCGACCTGGATACGCTTATCGAAGAGGCCGGCGAGATGAACTTTCCTGACGAGGAGGCCGGAGAGCTCGTTGAAGCGCAGTGGCTGCGCAAGTACGTGGGCATGGTCGGCTACATCCAGCTCGGGTTTCTCTTCCAGGGCATAGCGGTTCTTCATGAAACCACCACCGATTGGTATGAGCGCTTCCAGTCCCTGCTCGAAGACATCGAGGGCTTTCACGACATTGTGATTGACGACGCCCGCGATGGCGACGACGAGGATGAATAGCCGCAGTGGGCAACCGAGACTCAACGGCGACCGGCTCAGCGAACCCTGTTGTGAAGCTTCGCCAGCGCTGGGTGGTCGCGGAACCCCGTCCGGCTGAATCAGACGCTCTTGCCCGGACAGCGCGTATTCCGCATCCCGTGGCGGAATTGCTTGTGGCCCGCGGCATCACTCATGCGGATCAGGCCCTCGCCTTTCTCCACCCCGCGATCGCCCAACTCCACGACCCAAACCGGATGCTGGGAATGCCCGCCGCCGTCGCAAGGCTGGAGCGGGCAATCGCCGCGCGTGAGCCCATCCTGCTCTACGGTGATTACGATGTGGACGGCACCACCGCGGTGGTCTTGCTCAAAACCGCCATCGAGATGCTCGGCGGTGTGGTGCGGTTTCATGTGCCTCACCGCCTCCGTGAAGGCTATGGACTGCAATCCAGCGTTCTGGAAGCGGCGCACGCCGAGGGTGTCCGTCTCGTCATCACCGTGGACACCGGCATGCGCGCCTTTGCCGAAGCCTTGACTGCTCGCCGCATCGGCCTCGACCTTATCATCACCGATCACCACCTTGCCGATTCGCATGAGGCACTGCCCGATGCGCTTGCAATTCTCAACCCCAACCAGCCCGGCTGTCCGTACCCTGAAAAGTCACTCTGCGGCGCTGCCATCGCGATGAAGCTGGCACAGGCCCTGCTTGAGCGCAATGAGCCCACCCGCACGCGCGAGAAGACGTTGCCCAGCTTTCTCAAAATGGCGGCCATCGCCACCATTGCCGACGCCGTACCCCTGCGCGGCGAGAATCGCGTCATCGCGGCTCTCGGCCTCAGCGGGCTGCGACGCCCGGTGGGCGTGGGACTGCGCGAGCTCTTCGCCGTAGCCGCGCTTGATCCGGCAGCCAGGCCCATCAGCGGATTTGACGTCGCCTTCCGCCTCGCTCCGCGCATCAACGCCGCAGGCCGGATGGACATCGCCTCCGAGGTCATCGAGCTATTTACCACGCGCGATTGCGCTCGCGCCCGTGAGCTGGCCGCCAAGCTCGAACGGCTCAACCGCGAGCGCCGCAATACCGAAGCCTTCGCGCTCAAAGCCATTGAGTCCCGGCTCGAAGGCGACGCGGAGCTCGCCGCCGAGAGGCTGCTCGTGGTTGAAGGAGAAGGATGGCACCGGGGCGTGATCGGCATTCTAGCCTCCCGCGTGGTGGAGCGCACCGCCAAACCGGCGATTGTGGTGAGTGTGGAAGATGGCATGGCACATGGCTCCGGACGCTCGGTTGATGGTTTTCCGCTGCTCGAGGCCATCGAAACCTGCTCCGATCTCTTCACCCGCTTTGGCGGCCACGCCTTCGCCGTTGGATTTGCCCTGCCCGCTGCTGCGCTGCCGGAGCTCAAGCGGCGCCTCAGCATCCATGCCGGGGAGCAGCTGGCGGCGCGCGAGCCGGAGCAACTGCTTCACATTCATGCAGAGCTATCCCTGGACCGCATCACGCCCGTCCTCGCCGGATGGCTGCGCAAGCTTGAGCCGCTTGGCCGCGGCAACCCCGAACCCGTGTTTGTGGCACGCAATGTCCGCATGGCTTCACCCCTGCGCGTGATGAAGGAGCGTCATATCCGCCTCGATCTCATGCAAGCCTCCGCGGCGGGGGCGGGGGCTGATCAGCGGCGTCCTCCCGTGGCTGCGTCCATTCGCGCGGTCGGCTGGAACCTTGCCTTTCGTGCAACTGAGCTTGGACTCAGCGAGGGCAGCCGCATCGATCTCGCCTACCGGGTGCGGGAGAACGACCATCCGGAGTTTGGAGGCATCGAAGTCGAAATCGCCGGCATCGAGCCCGCCGTATCCTGACGCAGCAAGGCCCACGGAGAACCGTGGGCCCATGCTTGTCTGCAAGGATTCAGCAGTCCACTCAGCGATGCGGATTCCCTCGCCGCTGCGGCTGATGCTGCTCGCGGGGGGCGGGTGCCGGCCGCGATTCAACATTCCCGCGCCTCTGCTCTCTCACCTGCGGCTCACTCCGCTGCTGCTGCATCTCAAACCGCTGGTTGGCGGCCTGCGGCCGCTGCTGATATTGAGGCCGTGCGTCAAATTGCGGACGGCCCTGCTGATGCTGGTTCTGCGGACGTTGGTATTGCGGGGCCTGCCTGCTCTGCACCTCTCCCCGGTTCTCGTAGTTTGTGCGGCCCTGCTGGATCTGCCGTGGTTGCGGCTGATACTGCGCGCGGGCCGGGCCGCCCTGGTCGAATGCGCCCGGACGGTTCTGCTTCATGTTGTTGGGTGCGCCCTGCCGTTCAACGCCGAGCGGACGCGTCGCAGCCGCATTGGAAGGCCGGCCGTCGTTGTTCCTGAAGTAGGCATTACGATCATTCCTCGCCGCCGTGTCATGCTGCTGCTGGAACGAAGTGCGGCTTGTATGCTGCTCACGCATCACTGAGCGCTCATGCGCGCTTGGCGAATAGCGGATTCCACCCGGCCCGCCGCTATAGGAGACGCGGCTGTCGCGCGACACCCGGTATCTGCTCCAATCGCGATGTTCGTCATAGACGTTGTGAATGCGCCGTCCATCGACGTGCCAGACCGCACGGTTGTAGTAGAAGTGGTTACCATGCCACCGGCCGCCCACAAAACCTATTCCGAAGTAGCCAAACCCGTAGTTCACTCCTCCGTAGTAGCCGACTTCGCGGCCCCAGTAGCCTGGATGGAAGATGTATAGCCCGCCCTGCCAGCCCCAGTAGGGAGGAGTCCAAAGCGCGCCATAGTAGGGAGCCGGCACCCATGCGCCCGGCACCCAGTAGTACCCGTCACCCCCATACGCCCAGTAGCCCGGAACCCAGATCAGCCCGGGATCGGTGCACGGCGGCTGCACGTAAACCGGCAACTGCGGAGGTGCAAAGCCAACACTGATAAATACACTCGCGTTCGAGGACGCGGGGACCATGCACAGCGCCAGCGTCAACAGAAGAAATCTCGTCATGGAGCGGAGTCCTAACATGGGGAGCCTCCTTCACTCATTTCCGGCCCGGCATCCGATGCCTTCTCATCCGCCGGGACCACCTTGGATCGAGCGTCTCATCTTTCGCCATCTCCGGACTTCGCAAATCCTGACTACCCGGGTACGGCCGTACCTGAAACGCCTTCGTCCATCCCGAGGGCATTAGCTGCGCTTTCTCTACCGCTGGCCCTCGGTTTACTCCTATCGAAACCCCAATCGGCCACGGAAGTTGCAGACCAAAACACGCTTTCGGGCACATCCAGGTTACTTCGTCGTATCTACTTGACAGACAGAGAGTTAACTGCACGCGGATTTAAGTACTGTTCCCGCAACGGTGTGGCGGAGCCGCATATTCTGCCTGATGACGCCGCGCAGGTGAGATTTTCCGGATCGCCGATCTCACGCCATCTTCGTGATTCCAGGCAACGCTCCGCCCCTCTGCGTCCATGGTTGCAAGCGACTCCGCCACGAGCCGGCACTCCCACTCCTCAAGTGGTCTTTGCGACATTCCCAGTGAGATGGCAGCGCGTGCCTGCCCGTTCTCGCTGCTTTGAACCCGTCCATTCTGTCCATGGTTGGGTGGTAGACTCACGCCATGCCGCGCGGATTGTTCATCACGCTCGAGGGGCTCGACGGCTCAGGAAAGACCACGCAGATGAAGCGTCTGGCCGACTGGCTGCAAAAACGCGGCATCGACCCCGTGATTACACGCCAGCCCGGCGGCACCGAGACCGGCGACCGCAT
>DASSHM010000178.1:0-11943 GCA_035692885.1 Occallatibacter sp. | reverse complement strand
GGGCTCGCCGCGCCGGGAACTGTGGTGATGCGGGCATCAACACCAGCATCTGCGAAGACGCGGCGATGGAGACCGGCGGCCTCGTCGTCGCCGAGCCGGCCGGCATAGCGCGTGGTGAGGCCCCAGCCCTGGCAGGCGATGACGGTGGTTGCGGTCTGCCCGCCAGGCAGGATGGTGGCGCTGGTGCACTCGACCTTGGAGCCACGCTCGGGGTAGTTGGCGAGAGAGTAGATGGTATCAGTGGCGTTCAGGCCCACGCCGACGAGATCGACCACGGATGGCTCGGTCATAGGGGCTATTGTAGTGGCCGGATGAGACGAGGGATTGCCGCTCTGAACAGCTTGCCCGCCGGGCAATGGGGCAATACACTGGCAGACGCCTGAGGAGGTCCAGCATGACAAAGAGGGAACGCTGTACCCGGTATCTGCTTTTGATTACGGCCATCGCGGTACTTTTGTGGACGCCCGTTGCTCATGCGGCGTCGAATGATGCGGATGCCGTACGGAACGCAGTTAATGAGTTTCCGGGAACGTGGAACCGCCATGATATGGACGCGTTCGGAAAGATCTTCGCGCCGGATGCCGACTTTGTGAACGTTGGAGGCGCGCATTGGATGGGGCGGCAGAAAATCCAGACCAGCCATGCATGGTCACACGGCGCGATTCCAGAGGATTCATTGCCCGGCGCTGATCCGCGGTATTACGGCATCTTCAGGCACAGCACAATCACGTTTAATCACATCGACGTGCGGTTCCTGCGCAAGGATGTTGCGGTGGCAATCGTGAACTGGGAGCTTACGGGGGATTCGAGAACACAGAATGCGCGGCGCGGAGTGCTCACGTTTGTGCTCACCCGGCAGCATCAACGGTGGCTGGTGGCGCTCGGTCATAATACCGAAATCAATCGCACCGTGAATTAAACGGTCACCCGGCGGGAGCGAGGCTGGATCAATGCGCCTCACTCAAAACGGGTTTTGCGCCACAGGCCCCAGGTGCAGACAGCGGCGGTGACGGCGAGGGCGGCGGCAAGGGCGGCGGTCCAGCCCATGTTCATGGGGAGCGTGGGCACGCGGGCATCCATGGCGAACCAGACGAAGACGCCAACGGCGCAGGCAATGATGAGGTAGTCCCACCAGTCGCGCCTGTTTCTGCCGTCATAGCCGGAGCCGCCGGAGAAGGATTGGAGGACAAGGTTGTAGTCAAGGCGATAACGGAGACATTCACGCTGGAGCGCCGCCTGGGTGGAGACATGCTCGCGCTCGGTGGCGACGGCGGTGCTGACGGCGAGCGCGCCGAGGATCATCACAATGGAACCGAAGACGACCAGCAGGCCGTGGGCGGCGTCGGTGTGGGCCAGTTCGCCAAAGACCAGTGCGCCCCATGCGAGACCCCAGAGCTGGTTGGTGTTGGAGAGCGGAATGCCGCGCCCGATGCCGAGGTACTTGGTGGCGTATTGCTGAAAGATGTCGCCGACGACCCAGACGAATCCGCCGAGGAAGAGCCAGAAGAGCATGTGATGAATCTCGCGGGAGTGGAAGACGGCTGCGTGGGCTCCGCCATCCAGTGCAAGGACGAGAGCAAAGACCGCGCCGAGCTCTCCGACGGAGAAGACGGTGACAAAGGAAAGCGGGCTCATGCCGCTGACGTAGGCTTTGCGGTAGGGAATATACATGGTTCCCCACAGGAGGCTTGCGCCGGCGGCAGCGACGATGCCGGAGAGGGCGCGGCCGGCGTGCGCTCCGCCGCCATGGATGGTGCTGAAGCCGAGCATGACCGCGGCGGCGACGATGGCCGTGGCGCCAAGCACCACCTTGGCTGTGTTTCTGCCTCCTGCGCCCTTCAACTCGCCGAACAGCATGCGGCCCCAGAGAATGCCGATGAGCGAGTTGGTGTTCCACAGCGGAAAGGCGATAGCAAGGCCCACATCACGAACGGCGAAGACGGTGAGTGTGTTAGCTACCGCCCACAGCATTCCGGCAAGCACTGCAATGGGAATGAGGTGTTTGTTGCGGGCAAGATCGATCATCACCTGGCGCGTGCCCTTGAGCAGCGTGGGGACGGTCCAGCGGGCGGTGAAGACGCCGGCGACCATGCAGAGCGAGACGGCAAAGGGAGACAGTCCGGCGTTGACCAGTTTGGTGGGAGCCTCGGCTGCGCCCAGCCAGACGCCCGCGCCAAGTCCGCACAGGACGCCGATACCATGCACCTGGCTGAAGGCTGCCGGGGGATGTGACTCTGACGAGTGATTCATCGAGCGCGTTGGGTCCTTTCGTCGTGCGCGGCGCGTCCTGGTCAGTGGATGGCGACAAGGAGCGCCAGCCCGGCGAAGAAGACGACGAGGGGAATGAGGAAGTGGCTGTCAGTCAAAATTGCCCCGGTCAACTGCATGCGGCGCATCGGCGGTCTGGGTTCGCGATCGGTCACGGATGGGGCAACCATAATGACGATGCAGGCGCAGTGTCAAGGCAGGCTGGGAGGAAGCACGAATGCCTTTTACGATGCGATGAAGGGGACGGCGCGCGCTGGAAGGGCCGAAGCGCGCTTTGAGCGCAGCTCTCAGTGAGCTGACGCAGGCGGAATTACTCTGTTGCCCGCTGGGCGGAGAGGACACGGAGAATTCCCCGGAGGTCGGGTGTTGCGCGGATGCCGGTAAAGCCGGAAGCGGCGAGGATCTCCTGAACGGGAGATTGCTGGCCGCAGCCGATTTCGAGAGCGATGAAGCCGCCGGGCACAAGAGCGGCAAATGCGGAGGGAATGAGGCGGCGGTAGACAGCCATGCCGTCGGGCCCGGCAAAGAGCGCCTGCGCGGGCTCGAAATCGCGAACCTCGACGGAGAGCGATTCGCGCTCTGCGTCGGCAACGTAGGGCGGATTGGACACGATGATGTCGAAGACTTTCCCCGCAGCGGGTGACAGCAGATCGACCTGAAGGAAGCCGATTGTCGCGCGATAATGCGTGGCATTCTCGCGGGCCACGGCTAGTGCCGCGGCTGAAAGATCGGTGGCGAAGACCCGGGCGCGGGTCAGATTGAGAGCCAGTGCGATGGCGATGGCGCCGGAGCCGGTGCCCACGTCGAGGATGCGCGGCGCAGCGAAGCCGGCCGCCAGGCCGATAGCCGTATCAACCAGATGTTCGGTCTCAGGCCGGGGGATGAGCACGGCCGGCGTGACGCGAAGCTCCAGGCCGTGGAATCCGGCTTCTCCGGTGATGTACTGGATGGGCTCGCCGGCAAGACGGCGCCGGAGCATGGCGGCGTAGCCGATGGCCCCGCATCCCGCAAAGTCCTCGTCAAGATGCGTCAGCAGCCAGGCCCGTTTTTTGCCGAGGTGATGCAGCAGGAGCGCTTCGGCGTCGAGGCGGGCACGATCGGGGTGCGGCCCGGCATTCAGGTCGGCCTCGGCCTTTGCGAGCCATTGCCTCAGGGTCATCAGGCTGCCTGGTGGCCGGCTTTGAGCTGCTCCGCCTGGTAGTGCGCGCTGAGCGCGTCGACGATCGGCTGCAGCTTGCCTTCCATTACCAGGTCAAGCTGGTGGAGGGTGAGTCCGATACGGTGGTCGGTGAGGCGGTTCTGCGGGAAGTTGTAGGTGCGAATCTTCTCGCTGCGGTCGCCGGAGCCCACCTGCTGCTTGCGCGTGCTGGCCAGCTCAGCCTGCTGGCGCTCCATCTCCATTTCGTAGAGGCGCGAACGCAGCACGCGCATGCCTTTCTCACGATTCTTAATCTGCGACTTTTCGTCCTGGCAACTGACCACGGTGTTGGTGGGCAGGTGGGTGATGCGAACAGCCGAGTAGGTGGTATTGACCGACTGGCCGCCGGGACCCGAGGAGCAGAAAGTGTCGATGCGCAGGTCCTTGGCGTCAATTTTGATGTCAACCTCCTCGGCTTCAGGCAACACGGCGACGGTAACGGCGGATGTGTGGACGCGGCCCTGTGCCTCAGTTGCGGGAACGCGCTGCACGCGGTGCACGCCGCTCTCCCACTTGAGTTGGGAATAGACGCGGTTGCCTTCAATGATGGCGATGATCTCCTTGTAGCCTCCGACGCCGGACTCTGAAAGCGAGAGGACCTCGACCTTCCAGCGGTGCTGCTCGGCAAAGCGGCTGTACATGCGAAAGATCTCGGCGGCAAACAGCGACGCTTCATCCCCGCCGGTCCCCGCGCGGATTTCAAGAATGACGTTCTTTTCGTCGTTGGGGTCCCGGGGAAGCAGGAGAATCTTGAGCTCCTCCTCGATGGCGGAAAGGCGGGGTTCGAGGGCGGCAACCTCCTCCTGTGCCATGTTGCGCAGGTCGGGGTCAGTCTCGGCCAGCATGGCACGGGCATCGGCCAGACCCTGGCGCACCTGCTTGAGCTCGCGGTACTTCTCCACCGGCGATTCAATCTCCCGCAGCGCTTTGGCGGTCTTCTGGTAGCGCTCGTGGTCATTGATCACCTCGGGCAGAGCAAACTGGGCCTGCAGTTCGTTGTAGTGGTTTTCCATCTGTTCCAAACGATCAATCACGACGGCCCCCTCCGGGGTTTTCAGGATTTAAAGCGATTCAAGGGGAAAGGCACAGGTCAGGCGCTGGCGGCGGAGGCCGCTAGAGAAGCGCCGAGATGGGCTGGAGAAGCGCCATGACGTATCTATTCTACCGCGAAAACGGAGCAGGGTGGGCGGGACGCGCCTCAGCGCCGTGAGGGTGAGAAGACCGCAAGCCAAAACCAACGCGCACAAGCCGCCACAACCTTGCGAAGGCCGCTTTTGTATGATGGCTGGGAGCCGGGCCGGGATGGCCGCGTGACGCGGGATGACAGCGGGGAAAGGGAGAAAATCTTGAAGAGCGATCAGGATGAGCATGCGACAGAATCGGGGTTGAAGCCGATGACGCGGAGGGAGCTGCTGCAGAAGGCCACGGCCGCGGCGGTGGTGGGCAGCGTGGGAATGAAGGCCATGGGCCAGGCCCCGGAAGCGGGACCGGCGAAAGCAGCGGAGCAGGGCCGGTCATTCCCGGCGAAGTTTCTGTGGGGATGTGCAACTGCCGCGCACCAGGTGGAAGGGAACAACGTAAACAGCGACTACTGGATGATGGAGCACTTGCCGCACAGCATGTTCAAGCAGCCGTCAGGGGATGCGTGTGACCACTACCATCTTTACCGGCAGGATAATTCCATGCTGGCCGAGTTGGGCTTCAATTCCTATCGTTTTTCAATTGAATGGGCACGTATTGAGCCGGAGGAGGGATTCTTCTCCAACGCGGAGCTGGAGCACTACCGGCGTATGCTGGCGTGCTGCCATGAGCATCAGCTTACGCCCCTGGTGACCTACTACCACTTTTCCCTTCCGAGATGGTTTGCCGTGAAAGGCGGTTGGAACAATGCGGGGGCCGTGGATCTGTATGCGCGCTATTGCGAGAGGGCGACGCGGCACCTGGGCGACCTTGTGGGGATGGCGTCCACGATGAATGAGCCGGACCTTCCGCAACTGCTGAACTGGATTGAGATTCCAGGCATGCAGGCGAACATGAGCGTGACCCAGATGATGCAGATGAGCCGGGCCACCGTGCGCAAGGAGGCGAATGCGCCGGAGTTTGGCGACTTCTTTCTTGGTGACGCGGAGAAGACGCGCGCGAGCCTGCTGGCGGCCCATGCCAAAGCTCGGGATGCGATGAAAAGCGTGCAGCCCGGGATGCCGGTGGGCTTTAACCTGGCCATGCAGGATGATCAGCCGGCCCCGGAGGACAGCCATCTCGAAGAGAAACGGAAGGATGTGTATGCGCCGTGGCTGGAGGCAGCGCGGCAGTGCGACTACCTGGGCGTGCAGACCTACTCGCGCTCGATCGTGGGCAAGAAGGATATGCCGCCGCCGAAGGGAGCCGAGCTCACCCAGACGGGCATGGAGTTCTACCCGGAGTGCGTGGAGCACGTGGTGCGCTATGCGGCACGGGAAGCTCGCGTACCCATCTACGTGACCGAGAACGGCATCGCGACCCAGGATGACACGCGCCGGGTGGAATACTACCGGCGGGCTGTTGCGGGGCTCAAGCGGGCAATTGATGACGGCGTGGATGCACGGGGCTATGTGGCGTGGTCGCTGCTGGACAACTTCGAGTGGATGTCCGGCTTCACGCCGAAATTTGGCCTGGTCGCGGTGAATCTGGAGACGCAGCAGAGGACCATCAAGCCCAGCGCAACCTTCCTCGGCAATATCGCGCGCCGGAACGCATTGTAGGAGTGCGATTGGGCCGTGCGGAGGTTATTGACGGGCCGGGGCGGCGGAAGGGCCGCGGACGCTTCGCTGCGCCTTGGCGTGACCGGCCTAGAAGCACTTGATGTGGTCGCAGGCGTTCATCAGCGGCATCAGCAGGTTCGACTCATGATCCGGGTCGGAGTAAATGGTGATGGTGGCCGGCTTGTAGTCATCCGGCCGGGCGGTCATGATGTTGGGCACGAAGGTCTGCGGGTTGCGGTCATACAGCGGGAACCATGTACTCTGGATTTCGACCATGACGGTATGGCCGGCCTTGAAGACGTGGTCAATATCGTGCAGGCTGAAGCGGTACTCGTGAATGGAGCCGGCGCGCAGCGGCTCGGGGTGGTCGAAGCCGCTGAGGTAACGACCGCGGAAGATCTCGGCATTGGTCATGAGCTGATAACCGCGCATTTTGGGGTCAGGATCGTCATCGGGATACTGGTCAATCAGCTTTACGACCATGTCATTGTCGGTGCCGGTGGTGGATGCGTAGATGTCTGCGATGACGTCGCCGGTTACGACCAGGTCCTTTTTAAGCACCGGCAGTTTGAAGACGGACACATCCTTGCGGCCGGTGACGAAGCGCTGGTCCTCCGTGAGCCAGTTGTACCAGTGCGAGCCCGGGCCATAGGTGGGCTGGATGGGGCGGTGGCGATAGGGGACCGGATTGGCGGGGTCGCTGACGTAGGTCGTCCTGCCCTCGCCCGCGGGATCGTTCCAACTGAGCAGGCCGCCGGATTGAAGATAGAGGCTGGTGGGCTCTGACTTGATGGGCGGGAAATGGTCATAGTGCTTCCAGGTGTTTGAGCCGGTTTGAAAGCTCGCCGTGTCTGCAAGGGTGAAGCCCGGAGCGCCCTTGAGATAATGCGCGAAGAATCTGGCTTCGATATCCGCGCGGAACTCCCTGCCGATGGGCTGGCCGTAGTCAAGGCTGCCGAGATGCCGCGATGAGGATGACCAGTAGCCGTGACGCCACGGGCCGAGAACAAGGAAATTCTCATGGTTGTCATCGTGCGGCTCGAGCTTGGCGTACTCCTCCTGTGGCCCGTACATATCTTCCTGGTCATAGTAGCCGCCCACGGTGAGCGTGGGCACCGCAACCTTGTTGAGGTGATCTTCGACGGCGCGCGATGTCCAGACGGAATCGTAGGCTGGGTGCTCCAGGAAGAGCGTCCAAGTGGGCAGCTCCTTCGAGCCTGATTTCTTCACGTCCTCGGCGAACGAGCCGCGCTCAAGAAAGTAGTTGTAGCCATCCTCGTCCTTGCCGTAGACGACCTGGCTGTTTTCCTTGCTGGATTCCATCATCTTCACGTAGTCGTAGCCGTAGCTCTGACGGAATGCGCCGTTGTGGAAGAAGTCGTCGCCCATCCAGACATCGATCATGGGAGCCTGGGGCGAGATGGCCTTGACGGCGGGATTCGGGTCAATTCCGGCCATCATGGCGAGAAAGCCGGGATAGCTGGTGCCCACGACTCCGGCGCGGCCGTTGTTGCCCGAAATGTTCTTGAGCAGCCAGGCGACGGTGTCGTAAGTGTCGGTGCTTTCGTCGATGTTGTTTGGATTGGCGTGGTCGGCGAGCGGACGCGACATGATGAATTCTCCCTCGCTCTTGAATCGTCCGCGGATGTCCTCGGCCACGTAAATGTAACCGTCGCGGGCCAGTTCAGGCCGCGAGGCGAAGAAGGAGGCGCGGCTTGTCCCGTCGACGCCATAGGGCGTGCGGGTAAGCAGGAATGGCAGGGGCGCGGTGATGTCAGACGGCTTGAGAATGACGGCGTGAAGCTTGACTCCGTCGCGCATGGGGATCATGACCTCGGAGCGCTGGTAATCGTGAAAGGTGTGATGAACAGGTTCGCCGGTGCGCTTGTAGATGACGCCCTGCTCGAGAGAGTCCGCCACCTGCACGGCGTGGCCGGAGGCATCCAGCGTGAAGGTGACGATGCCCTTCGAGTCAGGGACAGTGAATTGCAGGGGTTGGTCTGCAACCGGGGTCAATTCGGTGGGGACAGTGCGCTCTGACTCGACAATCAGTTTGCCGCTCCCGGGGTAAAAGCTGAGCGGCGTATCGGGATCTTCAGTATTGGTGTACTCGCCTGCAAGAGTCTGGAGAGCGACCGCCGGAGGCTGCGCCTCCACTTGCGCCGCCTGGGCCGCGAAGCCGGCGGGAACGGCGAACAGCGCGATGCCGATGGTGGCGAGTACGAGGCGGAAGCGGTTCATGAGCAGGTCCTCCCGGGCGTGTGCAAACGTGCGGTCGTGGAGCGGTGCCGCCGCGATGCGGCAGATGCCGTGCGGGTTGAGGAGCTAATGCGAATGACCGTGGTGGGTCTCTCCCTCGCTGGTCATCTGTTCAATGGGCACCACACACCCCTGCAGTTCGCCGCAGCCGATGTTCTCAAACTGGATGGTGGTGTGGCTGATATGAAAGTGCTCCTTGAGCATGTGGTTGAGCCGGACGAGGATGTCCGCGCTTACCGACGGTGGAATGTCGGCGATGGTGACGTGGCAGGCCATGGCGCGGGACTGCGATCCAAGGCTCCAGACGTGAAGGTCGTGCACGTTGACAACACCTTCGACCGCCTCCATGCCGGAACGGATTTCATCAAGCGTGATCCCGCGCGGCGTGCCTTCGAGCAGGATGTTGAAGGTTTCACGGACGATGGCGGCGCTGGACCAGAGGATGAGCGCGGCGATGAAGATGGAGAGGATGGGGTCAATCCAGTTCTGCCCGGTGAAGAGGATGGCCAGTCCACCCACAATGACGGCAGCGGTGGAGAGCGTGTCACCGGCCATGTGAAGGAAGGCCGAGCGCAGGTTGACATCGCGGGCCACGCTCCATAGCAGGGCCGCGATGACGCCGTTCATGGCGACGCCTGCCGCAGCCACATACATCATGAGCCGGGGGTGAACGGTGACGGGATGGTAAAGTCGGTGGACCGCCTCGACGCCGATCCAGATGGAGATGACGATGAGGCTGGCGGCATTGACAAAGGCGGCGAGCACCCCTGCGCGCTGGTAGCCGAAGGTGCGCGTGTTGTCAGCCGGGCGGGATTGGAAGTAGACGGCGGCGAAGCTGAGCAGGAGCGCGAGAAAATCCGATACGTTGTGACCCGCCTCAGAGAGCAGGGCGAGCGAGTGGGCATGCAACCCCGCGACGAAGGTGACCACCACATAAGCCAGGGTGGCCAGCAGGGAGAATTGCAGCACGGATTGGATTCTCCGAGCGCCCGGCCGGGCGGACGCCGCATGCACGTGCATGGCTCAAGTTTAACCGCGTGCAATGCTTGCCCGCCAATCCGGGCAACAGTGCAGGGTGCCGAAATGGCGGCACGGCTCATTCGCCGTGGTTAAGAATCTGACCGCCCTCGGCGGAGAGCGGCGCCGACGAAAGCGTTCGCAGCCCCGTCCACTGCTCCGCAACAACGATACTGTTCTGCGGATTTCCGCTCTGATAACGCACCGAGCAGGGGAAGCCGATGCGCAGCAGGGCGGGATCGATCAGGTCGTTCAGAGTGGTGATGTCCTGGGAACATTGGTAATCAACGCCGCCGACGCAGTAACTGAAGACGAGCATGGAGCGCGTGCGACCGTCAGCGGATTCGGAGTGAAACAGGTCCAGCAGCATGCCGTCGTTGATGCGTCCATGCTGAATGAGAAAGCCGCGCCGAGCGCGCTCGACTTCATCCGGCGTGGGGCGGCGTCGCAACAGCAGCCAGATGCCCGTTCCGGCGCCGGCAGTCACGATTGCCAGCCCGGCGGATGTCTCCCAGATGCCGGTGTGAGTGAGGTCCATATTGGCGGCGGGATTGGTCCGTAATCACTGGTCCGTAATCATTGATCCGTAATCCCAGATAAGAGCATAGCGCAGCGTCTGCCGCCGGCGATGGGCCCGGCTTGCCTTCTTGACCCGGCAGAGCAGGCTTCCGTATGCTCGGGGCGTTCTGGCGCGGCGCGCGTACCAGGACGCGAGCAGCGGAGAAAGGAGTCTGGAATGAGTACATCGGCGGTGGCAACGGGCGGAGTAAACGCGGGTTCTGCGCGGCCAATGCTGATTCGCAGGGCGGCGGTGCTGGGAGCGGGGACGATGGGATCCCGCATCGCGGCGCACCTCGCCAACGCGGGCATCCAGGCGCTGCTGCTGGATATGGTTCCGCCGGGTGATGGCGAACGAAGCCGGCTGGCAAAGGCGGCCGTGGCGGGGCTGGTCAAGTCCCGGCCTGCGGCATTCTACATGCCGTCGCTGGCCGCGCTCATTACCCCCGGCAACTTTGAGGATGACCTGCCCGCGCTGAGGGATTGCGACTGGGTGGTGGAGGCGGTCGCCGAGACTCTGGAGATTAAGCAGTCGCTGCTGAACCGCGTAATCCCGCACCTGAATCCACAGGCAATTTTGACCACCAATACGTCGGGACTGCCGGTGGGAAAAATCGCCGCCGCGCTGGGCGCCGGACGGGAACGGTTCTTTGGCGCGCACTTCTTCAATCCTCCGCGTTACATGCGCTTGCTGGAGGTGATTGCGGCCGCGGAGAGCGATCCCGCCGTGGTGGCGTCATTCGCCGCATTCGCTGACCGACGGCTGGGCAAGCAGGTGGTGTTTGCCAATGACACGCCGAACTTCATTGCCAACCGTGTCGGCGTGGCCGTGATGTTTACGGCGGCTGAGCTGATGCTGAAGCAGGGATTGACGGTTGAGGAGGTGGACGCGCTGACCGGGCCGGCGATCGGCTGGCCGCGCACCGGCACCTTCCGGCTGGCCGACATGGTGGGCATCGACATCCTCGCGCACGTGGCGGCAAATTTTCCCCAGGGCGTGGCTCCGGGCGGTTTTTCTGCTGTTCTTGAGCAGATCGTCAAACGCGGCTGGATTGGCGACAAGGCCGGCCAGGGATTTTACAGAAAGATTCGCGGCGCGGACGGGAAGGACGAGCGGCTGGCGCTGGATCTGAAGACCATGGAGTACCGTCCCGCAGTGAAGGCGGCGCTACCCGGGTTGGAGATGGCGAAGAATGTCGGCACGGTGGCGGAGCGGCTGCGCCTGCTGCTGGCAAGCGACCCCGCGAAAGATAAGGCGGCGGCATTTTTGTGGCCGCTGCTGACGACGCTGTGGAACTTTGCCGCGGAACGCGTCGGGGAGGCCGCGCCCGACGCGCCGTCAATTGATGCGGCCATGCGCGCCGGATTCAACTGGGAACTTGGCCCGCTGGAGATGTGGGATGCGGCGGGATTGCCGGCAACCGTGGAGCGCATGAAGGCTCTGGGCTTGCCGGTGTGCGCGGCGACGCGGGACATTCTGCAGTCGGGGAACAACTCCTGGTACTCGACCGAGGCGCGGCAATGCTACAACCCGGCAACAGCCAGGTGGGAGCCGATTTATGCGCGGCCGGGACATGCGCGTGTAGCGGGTTTTCGCCGCTCGCACGGGGTGGTACGCAGCAATTCAGGGGCATCGCTTGTGGACCTGGGCGACGGAATCGCGTGCATCGAACTGCACTCACTGAAGAATGCCATTGGCGATGACGTAGTGTCGATCGTTTCCTCGGTGCTGCATCCGCAGTCTGACGCCGTGCGGGACTTCGCGGGTTTTGTAATCTCAGGTGACCGGGAGCACTTCAGTGTTGGCGCGAATCTGATGCAACTGCTGCTGGTGGCGCAGGAAGGCGAGTGGGACGAGGTTGAAGCCGCAATCCGGGGCTTTCAACAGATGACCACGGCCAT
>DASSHM010000177.1:0-3018 GCA_035692885.1 Occallatibacter sp. | reverse complement strand
AATGCTACACTATCACCAGCGTTAGAAACGAACCGGGCGTGAGCAGTACTCGCCCAACCAAGCAAGATTCTGCCAGTGGTCGCTCCGATTCATCCAGCGCAATTCAAAATCAGGAAACACAATCAAATGGAACAAGGTACTGTGAAGTGGTTCAATGACGCGAAGGGCTTTGGCTTTATTTCGCGTCAGAACGGCGAAGATGTCTTCGTGCATTACTCGGCAATCAACAGCAGTGGGTTCAAGAGCTTGCAGGAAGGCCAGGCTGTGCAGTTCAACGTCGTCAAAGGCCCCAAGGGCTGGCAGGCGGCTGACGTTCAGCCTCTCTAGGCGGCAGAGCGGATTCGGCAGAATCTGGCACGCGCATAATCACAAGGGCAGGGATTTTTCCCTGCCCTTGTTGCGTCTGCGCCCGTGGCCCGTTGAGCCTCGCTTCCGTACTGGCCGGGGCGGTCCGATATACTCCTTAAGACTCGCCGCAAGGTGGCGGGCACAGGAGGCCGGAAAGACTCATGTACAAGTTGATACCGCGGATCAGGACAGTTGTCCTGCTGACCAGCCTTGCGTTCGCGCCAGGTGCATTTGCGCAGGGTGGTTCCAAGGCGAAGCCCGATACGCAGAAGACGGCTGCGGTTGAAGCTCCAGCCGACTCGACCACCGAGGGATCGGTGAATGTGGGCGGCAAGGTGATCAACTACCGCGCCGTGGCGGGCACACTCACCGTTGGTTCAACCGATGAGCAGGACGCGATGATCGGCCTGAACGGCAGCTATTTGCCGGACGCGACCATCGATCTCCACGCCAAACCGGAAGAGCAGCCGGCCACCGCGCGCATGTTTTACGTGGCCTACATCGAGAAGAATTCCTCCGCGAACCGGCCCATCACCTTTCTCTACAACGGAGGCCCGGGCAGTTCCTCAATGTATTTGCACATGGGCGCCTTTGGGCCGGAGCGCGTGGTGCTGCCGCAGGACTCGTCGCACCCGGAAGGCGCGCCCTACACGCTGGAGCCGAACCAGTACAGCCTGCTGGACGTGAGCGATCTGGTCTTTATTGATGCGCCCGGCACGGGCTTCAGCCGCATCTTTGGCAAGGATGCCGCCAAGTCCTTCTATGGCGTTGATCAGGATGCTCACGCCTTTGACCGCTTTATCCGCCGCTTTCTTACCAAATACGATCGCTGGAACTCGCCCAAGTATCTGTTTGGCGAGAGCTATGGCACCACGCGCACGGCGGTGCTCACCCATCTGCTGCAGGATCACCTCGACCTGAACGGCTCCATCTTTCTCTCGCAGATTCTCAACTTCAGCAACGATTCCGATGATCCCGAGGCCAATCCGGGCGTCATCAATGGCTACTTCCTCTCGCTGCCGTCCATGGCCGCCACAGCCTGGTTCCACCATCGCGTGCCCAATCAGCCAGCCCAGCTTGAGCCGTTCCTCAAGCAGGTGGAACAGTTCGCCGCCGGGCCGTATGCCAGTGCGCTTCTGCAGGGAGCCGACCTGCCTGATGCGCAGAAGAAAGAAATTGCCGCCCGGCTGGAGAGCTTTACCGGCGTGCCGGCGGCGTATTGGATCAAGGCCGGCCTCCGCGTCAGCGGCAAGGAGTTCTCAAAGGAATTGCAGTCGGAGATGGGCATAACCACCGGCCGGCTGGATACGCGCTACCAGGGCCCTGATCTTGACCCCCTCAGCGAAGATGCTCAGTATGATCCCTTCGACGCTGCGCTCACCGCGACCTATGTCACGGCCATCAACACCTACGTTCGCCAGACGCTCAAGTACGGCGACAACCAGACCTACAAGCCCGGCCTCAGCGATGACGAAGCGGATGACTGGGACATGCGCCACAAGCCGCCGGGCAGACAGGGCTGGGCCGCGGGAACCAACGTAATGCCTGATCTCGCCACCGCCATGAAGCGCAACCCCCGGCTTCACATCCTGCTGATGGGCGGCTATTACGACCTGGGCTGCACCTACTTTGGAGCCACGTACGAAGACAAGCACCTGCAGATTCCCGCCTCGCTCCAGAAGAACATCAGCTACCGCTTCTTTCAAACCGGGCACATGGTCTATGTCACCACCTCGGCGCTGAAGCAACTGCATCAGACGACCGCAGATTTCATTCGCGCCACTGAAGAGCCCGGCTCGCAGACGGGCTCCAATACGGCAGACTGAGGGCTGGGGGTCTCCCCGTTTTTAGTCATTCATCGTGTGAGCCGCGGCACTGCCGGGCGGCTCCGGCACAGGACGGAAGACTATTCACGTCACGCGCGCAGGACGCTCACTGGTACGATGAATGGGCAGGATACAGGAGGTTTCAATGTCCGCTGGAGTTTCCGGCCGCAACGCATTCCCGTTGAGAGTCGACGCCGCCTTGCTGGTCCTGCGCGTCTGTGCCGGACTGAGTCTGTTTTTCAAGCATGGTACAGAGAAGCTGTTCCACTTCTCCGCGATGGCCGCCCATTTTCCCAACCCCATTCACATCGGCTCCACGCCCAGCCTTGTCCTCGCGCTGATTGGAGACGCAATCTGCTCCATCCTCATCGTGCTGGGCCTTGCCACTCGCTGGGCCTGCCTCTTTGCGTTCGTCAACATCTTTGTCGCTTGGTCGCTAGTGCACCACTTTGAGTTTTTCGGGCAGAGTGCCGGTCACGGTGAGCTGATGTTCCTGTATCTCACGGCCTTTCTGACGATACTCATCGCGGGTCCCGGTCGCTTCAGCCTGGATCGGCTTCGGTCGCGCAGGTAGGCCGTTCGCACCCGGCTGCCGCCGCCGATCATGCTGCCTCACGGTGCGATTGAATTCAGCGTTCGCGCCGCCGCTTCCTCATCCGGTGTTGCGCAACCCTGCGCTGATGCCGCTGATGGTGGCCGCGATGGCGCGGTTCACCTCCGGTGTATCTTCACCGGCCCGCTTGCGGCGCAGCATGTCCACCTGGATCAGGTGCATGGGGTCCACATACGGATTGCGCAGCCGGATGGACCGCGCCAGCACCGGATTCTTCTCGAGCAGCGCCGT
>DASSHM010000176.1:0-14730 GCA_035692885.1 Occallatibacter sp. | reverse complement strand
GCCGTCTTTCTGACGCAGGAAAGCGGCGGGCTGCGGCTGGCGGCGTCGCACGGTCTGCCGCCGGAGGCGCTGGCCGCGCAGGATCAACTGGCGCTGGGATTCATCGACTTTGACCGGGCCAAGGACCACTCGCACATCTTTCTTGAGAATGCGCAGCAGGCGCTGCACCTGCCCGTAGAAGAAGAGCGGACGGCCGCGCTGCTCGATCTGAACTACTACCTGCCGTGCCGCGTGCAGGACGGCGCCGTTTCGCGGACGATTGCGGTGATCGGGCTGGGCCGCACCATCGGCGGCGACTTTCTCTCCAGCGAGGATGTGGAACTGCTGGAATCCCTGGCCAGCTACATTGGAATCGCGCTGCAGAATGCGAGCCTGTATGCGCAGCTTGAGAACAAGATCAGCGAATTTGAGCGGCTGAAGGAGTTCAACGAAAATATCGTTGAGTCAATCAACGTGGGCATCCTGGCCCTGGACCTGGATGACCGCATCGAGAGCTGGAACGCGCAGATGGAGGCGATGTATGCGCTGAGCCGGGCCGAGGTGATTGGCCAGCCGGTGAGCAGCGTGTTCCCGCTGGAGTTTGTCAAGGCGCTGGATGCCACGGGCCGGGAGCCGGGCGTGCACAACCTGTATAAGTTTCCGCTGGTGAGCCGGGCCGGCGAGCAGCGCATTGCCAACATTGCCATCGCGCCGCTGATGTCGCGGGAGTTTGTAGCCGTTGGCCGCATCGTTCTGGTGGATGACATCACCGAGCGCATTGCGCTGGAGAACCAGCTTGCGCAGTCGGACAAGCTGAGTTCCATCGGCCTGCTGGCGGCCGGCGTGGCCCATGAGATTAACACGCCGCTGGCGGTGATTTCGTCGTACTCGCAGATGCTCTCAAAGCAAATGCGCGGCGACGCGCGGCTGGGGCCGGTGCTGGAGAAGATCACGCAGCAGAGCTTCAGGGCCTCGGAGATTGCCAACGGCCTGCTGAACTTCTCGCGCACCTCGACCACGGAGTTTCGCGAAACCAATCTGAACCAGGTGATACGCGATACGCTCTCGCTGCTGGAGCATCAGCTCAAGACCGCGCGGATTGAGCTGGAGGTGAATCTGGCCGATGATCTTCCGGCAATCCATGGGAACCCGGGCAAGCTGCAGCAGGTCTTCCTCAACCTGCTGCTGAATGCCAAGGAAGCCATGCCCGGCGGCGGCCGCCTGCGCGTGGCGACGCTGGCCAATGGCCACGTGGAGGCGATGGTGTCGGACTCCGGGTCGGGCATTGAGCCCGAGCACCTGAAGCGCATCTACGATCCCTTCTTCACCACCAAAACCATGCCCAAGCCCGGCGAGAGGCGCGGCACGGGTCTTGGCCTGTCGGTTTCCTACGGAATCATCCAGGAACACGCGGGCAAGATTCATGTTGAAAGCGCCGTCGGCGCAGGCACCACGTTTCACCTTGAATTTCCCCTGCTAAGGAAGTCAGTCCATGCCTGAGCTTGAACAGCAGTTAAGTGTTTCTGCTCCTTCCAGTTCCAACCTGTCGGTCAGCGCCAGCATTCTCGTCATCGACGACGAGGCGGGAATCCGCGAGTCGCTGGAAGTGCTGCTGGCGCTTGAGGGCTATGCGGTGAGCACCGCGCTGGACGCCGAGCAGGGACTGCGGACTCTGGAGCTGGAAAACTTCGACCTGGTTCTTCTCGATCTTGCTCTGCCCGGGCAGAGCGGACTGGAACTGCTGCCCCGGATCAAGGAGCGCCAGCCGGAGACACCGGTCATCATGATTACGGCCTACGGCACCGTGGACAACGTGGTGGAGGCCATCCGCGCCGGCGCGGAGAACTTTGTCCAGAAGCCGTGGGACAACGAAAAGCTGATGGCGGACATCCGCTCGGCCATCGCGCGGCATCGCGCTGAAGAAGAGAATCTGCAACTGAAGCGCACGTTGAAGCAACGCTACAGCTTCTCAAACATCGTAGGCAAGAGCGACTCGATGCTGCGCGTATTCGACCTGGTGGCGCAGGTGGCGCCGAGCCGGTCCACGGTGCTTATCCAGGGCGAAAGCGGAACCGGCAAGGAGCTGATCGCCAAGGCGATTCACACCAACTCACCGCGCAAAGACAAGCCCTTTGTGCCCATCAACACGGGCGCGATGCCGTCGGAGCTGCTTGAATCAACACTGTTCGGCCACGTGAAGGGCGCGTTTACCTCGGCGGTGGCGTCAAAAAAGGGCCTCTTCGAGGTGGCCAATGGCGGCACTCTGTTCCTGGACGAGATTGCCACCATGGGGCTGGACACGCAGGCCAAGATTCTGCGCGTGCTGCAGGACCGGCGCTTCATGCACCTGGGCGGCATCCAGGAGATCCAGGTGGACGTGCGCATCATCGCCGCCACCAACGTGGATTTGCGGCAGGCGGTGCGCGAGGGGCGGTTCCGCGAGGACCTCTACTACCGGCTGAACGTGATCACCATTGACCTGCCGCCGCTGCGCGCCCGCCGCGAGGACATTCCACCGCTGGTGCATCACTTTCTCGAACTCTATGTGAGCGAGAACGGGCTGGCGCCACGCAGCTTTTCACAGGATGCGATGCGGGCGCTGGTGGACTATGAATGGCCGGGGAACGTGCGCGAGCTGGAAAACTGCATCGAGCGTGGCGTGGTTCTGTCCACCGGGCCAGTGATTGGATCTGACGTGCTGCCCGGCCATATTACCGGGCGCAGCTTTCAGGACGCGCTGCTCCAGCATAATCCGCACGCGTCACTGTTTGACATCATGGAAGACATCGAGCGGCGCATCATCGTGGAGAAGCTGGAGCGCTGCAACTGGAACCAGACCGATGCCGCCGAGCAGTTCCGCATCCCGCTCTCTACCCTGAATCAGAAGATCAAGCGGCTGAACATCGAGATTCGCAAGCGGAGCCGCGAGTAGCGGACGCCACGGCCCGGAAGACTTGAAGATCAAAAAAAGAGAAAGGCAGGTGCACCGGTGAGGGCATCTGCCTTTTTCATGTCTACCCGGCTGCGGGAACGACGCTGCTACTGCTGAGTCGTGACCGAGAGGGGCTGGGAGAGCGCAAAGACCACCACTGATTCGCTGCGAATGATCAGCTCCTTGTTGCCGGTGTAGGCAGCGCCAGCCGTACCCGCGCCGCCGCCGACGAGACCGCCGATGAGCGCTCCCTTGCCGCCGCCCGCGAGGCCGCCGATGAGCGCGCCGGCTCCGGCGCCGCCGCCAATGAGCGCCGTGGACCTCTTGCCCTTGCCCTTCTGGCTGACAACATATTCCGTGGCGTCGACGGGATGACCGTCCACCTCCTTGAGCGCGATGGCCAGAACACCCGAACCTTTGAACCGGCCCTGGCCCTTGGAGGCAACCACGTCGCCCGAGACCTGGGCGCCCTTGGGGATGACGACGGCGCCATCACGCGTGGTGAGCGGAGCCGTCAACTCGCCGGTGAAGCCGTCACCCACGTTGGAGACCTTGGAACTCAGGGTTTCGTTCACGCGGACATGAATGTCCTGGCCGGACTCGACCGTGAGCGTGACCGGAGCGGGACGCGGGGCAGGCTGAGACGCCGACGAGGATCCGGGCGCAGACCGCCTGTTGCGCGCCGGAGCCGCTGAACCGGCGGAGCCGGACTGGGCGGCAGACGAGTCGGCGGCAGCGCCGGCCGGCGGAGCGGGGTTTTGCGCGGTATTATCGGCGGTTGAGGTTGAGCTCTTGCATCCTGCAAAAGAGAGCATCAGCATCAGCGCCAGCGATACGGAGAATGCAGCGGTGGAACGATACATACGGTGGATGTGCATGGTGAAATCTCCTTGGCCTTTCATCTAAAGCCAATCGTAGTGAATTGGGGGGAGACAGGGCCGGATGCACGCAGCATCCGGCTTCCTGAACGTACGGAGCAAGACTTCATCCGCGGGCAAACCGCTAGCCCATGATACTCTCAGCGGGTCTTGGCGGCGGCTTTTTCCCACATTCCAAGAAACGTGAGTAATTCGGCAGGAGGCCGAAGCCAGACATCGGCTGCGGTCTGCCTCCACTGACGCCGCATCAGAATGCTTAGATGCGGGCCGCGGGCCTGATTGATGGCTGCAAACGCCTCTTCATCGGTGATGTCATCGCCCAGATAGGTTGCCGGAGCACCCGGGGGCGATTCGCGGAGCAGTTCCCGAACCGCGCCTCCCTTGTTGCGGCCCGCCCGCAATTCAAGACCGGCCTCAAACTCAAGCAGTTTCAATCCCTCCAGCCGGGCCAGAGGCTCGAACAGCTCGCGGGCGCGCTTCTCAATCTGCCGGACCCGGGCCGGCGGATGGCCGCGCCAATGAATCACGGCGGCGTTGGGCTTGTCCTCATAAAGCCCGCCAAGGCTGTCGTGCCGCAGCCTCGCGCGCAGCTCGCCGAGCCGGTCACGCGTGGGCTTAGGCGGCTCATCAAGCTCCTCGCAGCCATCAGGGAAACGGCGCAATGCGCCATGCAGGCCCCAGGTCTCGAGAGGCGGATCAAGGCCGAGCAGGGGCGCAATCTCCGCCGGGGAACGACCGGTGATCACCACCATATGGGTGCGGTCCTGCCTCTGCAGACTTGCGAGCTGTTCTCTCACCCCGGCCCACGGTCGCGCCTTGAAGCGATCCACACGGAAGGCGGCCAGCGTGCCGTCATAGTCCAGCAACAGCAGCGGGCGCGCCGCGCCGTCAAAGGAGGAAAAGAACCTTTCTATTTTTCCCTGCGCTTTCGGGATCAAAGTCACATCGCTCTCATGTCTGGTTCTGCCCTGCATTGGGCCAGCCCGGATGAGGCCAGCGCGGCTAAGCCAGCGTGGACGAGGCCAGCATTGATCAGGCCAGCTTGCGACCGGTCTCCTCATGAACCGGCTCAATCTCGGGTCCCTTTGTGGCCGGACCTGTCTCCTGCGCAGTGGAGGCAGCACCGCCCTCTATGCGAATCTCGCGCAACGCGCCCAGCACGCTGGCCGCCCAGCGATAGATATTGTGCTCCATCACCTGCCGGCGCATCCGGCGCATGCGCATGCGGCGCTCCGGACGGCTCATTTCGAGGCCGGTGTGGATGGCCTCAGCCACGCCGCTGATGTCATACGGATTGACAACCAGGGCGTCACGCAACTCAACCGCCGCGCCGGTAAACTTGCTCAGCACCAGCACGCCGTCTTCATCATCGCGCGCGGCCACATACTCCTTCGCCACAAGATTCATGCCATCGTGGAGAGAGGTTACCAGGCATACCTCCGCCGCGCGATACCAGCGATTCACCTCTTCGTGGCTGCACTGGCGCTCGATGAGAACGATGGGTCGCCAGTGCGCCGTCTGGTAGCGCTGGTTGATGCGCTCCACGGTGTCTTCAATGCGCCGGCGGAGGTCCATGTAGCTGGGGATGTGAGTCCTGCTGGGCGCCGCGATTTGCGCCATGACCACGCGCTCGCGGTGCCAGGGATGCTTTTCGAGCAATTCTTCAAGAGCGAGCAGGCGCTCGACGATGCCTTTGGTGTAGTCCATGCGGTCGACGCCGACCACCAGGCACTCGGCGCGGACGCCGAACTCGGCGAGCAGTTCCTTGCGTGCGGCGGCACGGTCAGCCTTGACCAGCGCGTCGTCCTCGTCGCCC
This sequence comes from Occallatibacter sp., assembly GCA_035692885.1. Lineage (GTDB taxonomy): Bacteria > Acidobacteriota > Terriglobia > Terriglobales > Acidobacteriaceae > Telmatobacter. The sequence goes on along the minus strand of DASSHM010000176.1, from coordinate 9,125 downwards.
GCGGTGGCGACCAGGGGCCCCTCGAAGGCCACGCTCACGGGATAGGGACGGACAGCGGTGATGTGCCCGCGGCGGCGCACGGTCATGTGCTCCCGATCAGTACGCGACTCGATGGTGCGGTCCACCGTGGCAAGAAAGTTGTTGCAGTGGAGGGGAATATGGAAGCCGATGAGATCGGCGCCGAGCAGGCCGTCGAGCAGCTCCACCTGCCACGGGCAGATGCCGAAGGACTCCGGGTTGGGCCAGGGAATATGCCAGAAGATGGCCACGCGCGCATCGGGGCGCGCCGCCTTGATGAGCCGCGGCAGAAGGGCAAAGTGGTAGTCCTGCACAAAGACCACGGGGTTGACGCAGCTCTCCATCTCCTGCAGCAGCGCTTCGGCAAAGCGCTCATTCACGCGCTGGTAGTAGGCCCAGTCGCCGGCGCGGAAGATGGGACGCGTATGGGCAATATGGCACAGCGGCCAAAGGCCCTCATTGGCAAACCCCTCGTAATAGCCCTCCTCCTCCTCCTTGGAGAGCCACACGCGGCGCAGGGTATAGCGGGGGTCATCGGGGGGAACGCGCAGGCGGTCAAACTCGTCAACGGTCTCGGCATCCGCGTCGCCGCTGCCACTGGCCACCCAGACGCCGTCGCAGGCGCGCAGCACCGGCTCAATGGCCGTCACCAGGCCGCTGGGCGGCACAACACAAACGACATCGCGGCCCTGACGGACGTGCACATACGGCTCGCGGTTTGACACCACGAAGATGCGGCCCACACCGGCGCGGTCGCGCATATGTACGCCAAGCCGTTCGGCGGTCCACAGGTGTTCCCCGGCGTCGCGCAGGCGGGCCTCGGCCTCGGCGGCGGCGCGAGCCGCAATCAGGCTTTCGGCCATCGTCTCCACCTCACGCGCAAGGGGCGAGAAGATGCCCATTTCGGGCAGCGCGGGGTGGCCGGAGCCTGTGATATAGCCAATGCGCAGACGGCGAAGCCGCTCGGCAACCTGAGCCATGGGCCGCAGCAGGAACCAGCGGACCATGAGAAGCGTGACGCCCACGATGAGCACCACCAGCGCCACCATGCGCCAGAAACTGCGCCGCCACAGATCATAGCTCTGGCTGCGGATATACCCGGCGTCGGCCACCACCACCAGCGCGCCGGTCACCTGGTCACCGTTGTGCAGGGGGAACGCCTCAGCCAGCCACTCCTCACCCCCCGTGCGGCTGAAGCCGCCCTCGACGATGCCATTCTTCATCGCCGCCTGGACGGGCCCCTGCGGCAAAACCGTGATGACGGCAGCAGGACCAGCGGAGGCCAGCGGTTGCCCCTGATAGCTGAAGACAGCCAGCCCTAGAACGCCTGTCCGGGTTTTCAACTGCTCAGTCAATTGGGTGAGCGCCTGCAAGTCACCCTTGGCGACAGCCCGCTCCACATCCTGCTGCATACTCGCGCCCAGCCAGATGGACCTGCGCTCAAGTTCTTGACGAAGCACATGTTTATGCGCCAAAACCTCGAAGTAGGTGGAGGCTACCGACACCAGAGTCACCCCGACGATGAGCGCAAGGATCAGCTTCACCCGAAATGAGTTCACGTCAGCCCCCCTCTCCTATTCTACGGGGTGTTTCGAGCCAGCCACCGGCCGGGACGCAAACATCCATGCATCCATATATAAATCAATAAGTTATAGGAAATAAATTGACAAAGCTGCCGAATCCGGGCCCTCCCGGCGGCTGCGTGGGTTGAACGGAAGGCAGACGCTGGCAAAATAAGGCAGCGAGGGAGGTTTAAGTCCGGCCATGCGCTATCCTGTGCATGAGAGCCGCACCTCTCCATCCTGCAACGCGCGGTCAGGATAAGCGATGCCTATTGACGCAATCGAAAACGCCGCAAAGCGAATCGTTTTGACCGTGCAGGACTACTCCGTATTCGCGTACCGCGCGTTCCTCAACCTGTTCCGTCCGCCGATCTACTGGTCCGATTTTCTGCTTCAGTCAGACATTATAGGCGTAGGCTCACTTTCCATTGTGATTCTTTCGGGTCTTTCCACCGGCGGCGTGCTGGCGCTGCAGTCGGCGGCCACCCTCTCGGCCTTTGGCGCTACGGCGGTAACAGGCCAGTTTGTGAGCCTGACCATGATCCGCGAGCTGGGACCGGTGCTGACCGGGGTGATGGTTTCAGGCAGAAACGCCTCGTCCATGGCGAGCGAACTGGGCTCGATGGTGGTGACCGAGCAGATAGACGCCATGCGCGCCCTGGGCGTGGACCCGATGCGTAAGTTGGTGACCCCAAGGATCTTTGCCAGCATTATCATGCTTTTTTTCCTCACCATTGTGGCCGACGCGTGCGGAATCCTGGGCGGCGGGCTGGTCACGGTCTTTATGAATCACCAGAATGGCACCCAGTACCTGAACATGGCCTGGGAGCATATCCGCTTTCCTGACATTGTCCAGGGCCTCGTGAAGCCGCTGTTTTTTGGCTATCTGCTGGGCTCAGTGGGCTGCTTTTATGGGCTGCGGACCACAGGTGGAACGCAGGGAGTGGGCCGGTCGACAATTCAGGCGGTTGTGAACGCCTCAGTGCTCATCATTTTTGTCGACTTTCTGCTCAGCCGCATCGTGCTCAGCATTTTCGGCGGGTGGATGTGAGTCCGGTGTTCGCCCAGCACGAGGAATCTGCCGCTCCGCAGGCGGCGGCTGAGCCGGTGGTCACCTTTTCGCATGTCTCGCTGGCCTTTGACGGACCGCCGGTGCTTGAGGACATCACCTTTACCGTGGCGCCGGGCGAAACGCGCGTACTGCTGGGTCCGGCGGGAGTGGGCAAGAGCGTGCTGCTGAAGCTGGTGAACGGACTGCTGCGGCCCGACGAAGGGACCATCACGATCTTCGGCCAGGAGATCTCAAGGATGCGCGAGGAGGACCTGTTCCCCTTGCGCAACCGGACAGGGATGGTCTTCCAGGAAGGCGCGCTGTTTGACTCGCTGAGTGTTCGCGACAATGTGGCCTACCAGCTTATCCAGGAGGACCTGCCAGACGACGAGATCGACGCCCGCGTGATGGAGGTGCTACGCTTCGTCGATCTTGAACAAACATTCAACCTGTTCCCTTCCAGCCTCTCCGGGGGAATGCGCCGGCGTGTCGCCATCGCGAGGGCGCTGATCCACAAACCGGAACTGCTGCTGTTTGACTCCCCCACGGGCGGACTGGACCCGGTGACCTCCACCACCATCATCGAGCTGATTGTGAAGGACCGGGATGTTTCGCGGACGCCGACACTGCTGGTGACCCACCGCCTGCAGGACGCCTTTACCATGTGCACGCACCGCTATGACACCGCGGCTGGGCGGATGGTGCCGCTGCCCAAAGGCGAGACTGACCCTAACACCACATTTCTGATGCTGTCAGAGGGGCGGCTGCGCTTCGACGGCTCCTTGAGCGAGCTGGCGCACAGCAATGACCCGTTTGTGCGCGAATTTGTGGATTAGGCGCCATCCGGAGCTGCGCTCCTTTCCCGTCCCTTCCCGCTTCTGCTAGCCTTGCAACTTCGGGCTTTTCCAAGTACAGCAGGTGCAATCATGGGTTTCAAATTTCAGGGTTTTGATTTTCTTCAACTTGACTCCAGCTTGAGTGAGGACGAACTGCTGGTGCGGCGGACCGCACGCGATTTCGTCGAGGATCAAGTCGTCCCCATCATCGAGGAGTGTTTTCGCGAGGGGCGCTTTCCGCGCGCGATGGTGCCGGTGATGGGCCAACTGGGCTTTTTTGGCGCAACCATCGACGGCTATGGCTGCGCGGGCATGTCCAACGTGGAGTATGGGCTGGTGATGCAGGAGCTGGAGCGCGGCGACAGCGGCCTGCGCAGCTTTGTGAGCGTGCAGTCGGCGCTGGTGATGTATCCGATTTATGCCTTCGGCAGCGACGAGCAGAAGAATGCGTGGCTGCCCGCGCTGGCCACGGGCGAAAAGCTGGGCTGCTTTGGACTCACCGAGCCCGGCTTTGGCTCGAATCCCGGCGGCATGACTACCACGGCACGCAAAGCGGGCGGCGAATACGTGCTGAACGGCGAAAAGATGTGGATCACGTCGGGCAACCTTGCCGATGTGGCGATTGTGTGGGCCAAGGTGGAGGACGAGAACAATGCGATCCGGGGATTCATGGTGGAAACGGACCGGAAGGGCTTTCGCGCCGACGAGGTGCACGGCAAGTGGAGCCTGCGCGCCTCGGTGACAAGCGGCCTGTCGCTCAAGGATGTGCATGTGCCTCTGAGTCACGTTCTGCCGGGAGCAACCAGCCTGAAGCACGCGCTGATGTGTCTGAACCAGGCGCGCTATGGCATCAGCTGGGGAGCACTTGGCGCGGCCATGGACTGCTACAGCACGGCGTTGCAGTATGCCACCACGCGCAGGCAGTTCCGCAACCAGCCCATCGCCAGCCACCAGCTTGTGCAGGAGAAGCTGGTGTGGATGGCGAGCGAGATTGCCAAGGGCCAGTTGCTGGCGTTGCAGGTAGGCCGCTTGAAGGATGCAGGAACAGTTGGTCATCAGCACATCTCCATGGCCAAGCGCAACAACGTGTGGATGGCGCTGGAGACGGCGCGCATGGCCCGCGATATTCTGGGCGCCAACGGCATCACCGAGGACTATCCCATCATGCGCCACATGATGAACCTGGAATCGGTGAAGACCTACGAGGGGACGCACGACATCCACGCGCTGGCGATTGGACATCACCTGACGGGCATCGGCGCGTATTAGACGGGCCGGCAGCGGCGCACACAATTCCTCATCGACAGAGCGGTCCGGAAGAGCGATAGTCATAGGCATGCTGAAACCATGCCTGCTCGCATGCCTGGCATTCACGCTGATGTTTGCCGGAGGCGATTTGCCCGCCCGGGCGCAAGCGCCATCCACCCCCATCGTGCTGCACGCGGCGCGCCTGCTGCAGGTGAATACGGGCACGATTCTCACGCCGGGCGAGGTGCTGGTGGAGGGCGAGCGCATCCGCGCTGCGGGCCGGAGCGTGGAGCATCCGGCAGGCGCGCGCGTAATCGACCTGGGTGACACCACGCTGATGCCGGGCCTGATTGACGCGCATGTTCACCTGTTTCTGCATCCCGGCGCGGAAGACCTGCAGACCGTGGAGGAGCCGGTGCCGTGGCGCGTGATTCTGGCCGGGCAGGCAGCCAGGGCCGACCTGATGGCAGGCTACACCGCCGAGCGCGACATGGGCACGGAGGGCGCGGGCTCGGCCGACACTGCCATTCGCAACGCCATCAACAAGGGCCTGATTCCTGGACCGCGCCTGCGCATCAGCGGCAACGCGATTGATATTCTCGGCGGACATGAGGACGCGAACCGCTTCAACCCGGCTCAGCACGTGCTCTCAAATGCCGACCGCGCCAACGATGCAGAGCAGATCGTCGAGGTGATGCGCGAGCAGCACAAGGAAGGCTCGGATTTCGCCAAGATCTACGAGACCGGCAAGGACCGCATGATCGACGGCGAACTGCACACGCCGTACCAGTTCACCGAGGCGCAGCTTGCCGCCGCCGTGCAAGAGGCAAAGCGCCTGGGCACGCACGTGGGCGTGCATGCCATGGGCGAACCGGGCACGCTGTATGCGGCGGAGGCTGGAGTCAACTCAATTGACCACGCCACGCAGCTGAGTGCGGAGACGATGCGCCTGATGAAGGAGAAAGGCATCTTTGCCGTGCCCACATTTACGATCTTCGAGTATTTTGCCGATCATCCGCGAGAGCTGGCGCAGGCGGCAACCGAGAAGGCGTTGCTGAACTACAAGATTGCCGAGTTCAAGAAGCAGGTGGCGGCTGGAGTGCCGTTTGCGGTGGGCTCTGACGTGGGGCCGTTCCCGCACGGCACGCAGGCGCGCGAGCTGACGCTGATGGTGAAGTATGGCATGATGCCGCTGGCCGTGCTGCGGGCCGACCTGATCAACGGGGCCAAACTGCTGCGCTGGCAGGACCAGATTGGCGAACTGAAAACGGGCTATTACGCCGACATCATCGCCGTGCCCGGCAATCCGCTGGACGACATCAGTGTGTGCGAGCATGTGAAGTTTGTGATGAAGAACGGCGAGGTGGTGCGGCAGTAGGCTATACGGCGATGGTGAAGCTGTCTTCACTGCGCGTGACGGCGTGGTAGAGCGTATCGCGCTCGACGGGCACGCGGCCAGCTTCAGTAATCAGGCGGCACAGTTCCTTGCGCGTCATGCCCTGCGGCGTGGTGGCGCCAGCATCGTGGTAGATCTTCTCCTCAATCACCGTCCCATCCAGATCGTCGGCGCCGAATCGCAGCGCGATTTGCGCGATCTTCGGCGTAAGCATCTGCCAGTAGGCCTTGATGTGCGCGAAGTTATCCAGCAGCAGGCGGCTGACGGCAATCTGGCGAATGTCAGTGAGGCCGGTGGTGACGGGCAGGTGGTCAAGCGGCGTGTTCGCAGGATGAAAAGCCAGCGGAATGAAGGTCTGAAAGCCGCCTGTGTCATCCTGCACGGCGCGCAGCCGGAGCATGTGATCGACGCGGTCTTCGTCATTCTCGATGTGGCCGTAGAGCATGGTGGCATTAGACTTGAAGCCAAGCTGATGAGCCAGGCGCGCCGTATCGAGCCACTCATCGCCGTCAATCTTGTGGTCACAGATGATGGAGCGCACGCGGGAGCAGAAGATTTCGGCGCCGCCGCCGGGCATGGAGTCCACACCCGCCTCGCGCATTTTGATGAGGGTCTGCTCGATGTTGAGCTTAGCGCGGCGCGCAAGGTAGGCCACCTCCACCATGGTGAAGGCCTTGATATGCACGAGCGGGAAGCGCTGCTTGAGGCCGCGGACAAGATCGAGAAAGTATTCAAACGGCAGGTCAGGGTGCAACCCGCCGACGATATGAAACTCGGTCACCGCCTCGGAGTAGCCGGAAGCCGCCGTCTGCCACGCCTCCTCAAGAGCCATGGTGTAGCCGGAGGGGTCGCCTTTTTTGCGGCCGAAGGCGCAGAGCTTGCAGGCAGCCACACAGACATTGGTTGGGTTGATGTGGCGATTGACGTTGAAGTAGGTGACGTCGCCATGCAGCTTTTCACGTACGAAATTGGCCAGCCAACCCACGGCCAGCACGTCACGGGAGCCATAGAGCGCGAGCCCGTCGTCAAAGCCGAGCCGCTCGCCCGCCATGACTCGGGAGGCGATGGGTTCAAGCCGGGAGTCGTAGGAGCGAAACGTGGTGGTCGGACGGGAGTGTGCCGGCGAAGCCTGCATACATGAATGATACAGAATCGGCGTGATGAGAATCACCGTTGTCCCACTTCCGCGCCAGCGGATCGCGGCTCGAGGAGCACGCCGTCGTAGAGCGAGGCCGCCAGGAGCCTTCCGCCCGCGGCACGCACCGACGCAAGCCGAAAGCCCGTCTGCCACCACTGCCAGGCCAGCGTATCGGGGTCAATAGCATAGACAATCCGGCTGGCGCGGGAGCTGACCAGGACACGGTTGAGGTGGGCGTCAAAGTAGAGATCATCCACATCCACAAGAGGCAGGCGATGCACCCACATCCACGTTCTACCCTTGTCGCGCGTGAAATAGACGCCTTCGCGCGCGCCCAGCCAGAGGGTGCCGTCGGGCGAGAATGCGATGCGATGGATACGCGTGAGCATGGTGGGAACGCTCATGGGCCACCAGGACTCGCCCGAATCCTTTGACAGCACCACGCCATCAGGCCGCGCCGCTGCAATCAAACTGCCATGCGCGGTGATGGAGCGATATCCGGCCACGCCCATCACGGGGCCTCCCTGCCAGGTGGCGCCGTGGTCCCTGCTGGTGAAAAGACCACCGGCAGTGGCGGCCGCCCAAACGTCCTTTTGGAGCGCGAACGCATAGACGCGGCCGTCGAGCACACGAAGCTTGTCCTTGACCTGCCTTTCGATGTTCACGCGCGTGCCACGCACCCGTTCGGTCTGCGTTTTGACCAGGGTATTGGCGATGGTGTTGCGAGGCTGCCATGCGGTGGCTCCGGCTTCGAGCGCGAAGATGCCGTCATTGGTGCCTGCCAGCAGCGTTCCACCGGGAGCCTGCGCCAGCGCGAACACATCGCGCCCGTCGAGGCCGTCTGCCGCCTGCTTCCAGCTCATGCCGCCGTCGAAGGACTCAAAGAAGCTGCCATATGCCTTGTCATTGACCACCCCGGCGAAGATGCGGGCGGGGTTGCCGCGGTCAACCAGCAGAGCCTCAACCTTGCGGCCGGAGAAACCCTGATTGGACGGGGCAAAGTGCCTTCCACCGTCGGTGCTGAGAAGAACGCCGCCGCGATCGGTGGCCAGCAGCACTCGCCGGGCGTTCGCGGGATCGACGAAGACATCATTGATGATGACGCCGCTGCCGGTGAGCCGGTGAAACGTCTTTCCGCCGTCGAGCGTTCGATAAAGACCCTCGGTTGTGCCCGCATACACAATGCCGTGGTTGACGGGATCCTGCCGGAGTACGCGCGTGCGTCTCGCCGTGGAGGGAATGCCCTGGATCTTGTGAAACAGTTCGCCTGCGTTCAGGCTCTTGTAGATGCCGCTGCAGGCACTGGCGTAAACGACATTCGGCCTGCCGGGATCAACCACGATGGAAAAAACGTCGGAGTCGTCGATGACGCCCCGCTTGATGCTGTGCCATGATTTTCCGCCGTCAGTGGTCTTCCAGGGCAGATGCCAGGTGCCGGCATAGACAATCTCAGGGTCGGCGGGATCGACTGCCAGCGACTCGACCTCATGAATCTCGCGGCTGTTCAAGGGGCTAATGCGGGTCCATGTCGCTCCGGCATCGAGGCTGCGGAAGACGCCCTCAAGCGTTCCCGCGAACAGGATATTGGCGCTTGACGGAGCCTGCGCAAAGGCGCGAATGGACTGCCCATGCATCCCGGAGCTCTCAACCCAGGTGCGCCCCCCATCGTGGCTGATCCAGAGTCCGCCGCCGGGATGGCCCAGGGTCCACGCCGCCGCATAGACCAGGGCGGGATGAGCGCGATCGACGAGGATATGGTCAACAATCAGATCGTCATGGTCGTCGAGCCGGGACAGACGATGCCAGGAAGAGCCACCATCCGTTGATTCGTAGATCCAACTGTTCGTGGTTCCAAGATACAGATGATCCGGCTGAG
>DASSHM010000175.1:0-8812 GCA_035692885.1 Occallatibacter sp. | reverse complement strand
CCGGGCCTGGATCATCCGCTCATCGGGATAGCTGCCCGCACCGAACCGCGAAGGCTTGCCGATGGTAAAGCCATAGCGCGTGTCAATGGAGATCTGCGGCAACTGACCCCAGGCATTCACGTTCAGCGTCTGCTCATATGCTGACGGCGCCTGCGGCGGTGCGTCCATGATGTGGCGCGCGGCCGATACCTGGGTCACGGCGAGCAAATGAGGCGTCATCACAGCCTCCCAGCGCCCCAGCATCCACTGCTCGCTTGAGCGATGCGAACCGAAACTGCGCGCGCCATACATTTCAGATGTTCGCGTCAGACCCGCACCCGGCGCGTCACGATGCATGCCCGTTCCCTCCAGCGTCAGACGGAACCGGCTGCCTGCCTGCCAGTCAAAACGGCCGAATCCTGACCACAGCGAGACCGCGCGCGATGCAGGGCCCAGCAGCCCGGCAAGCGTCTGCAACATGCCGGAGTACGCTGCCAGTCCTTCCACCACCGGGTTTGCGCTGCTCAAGCCCAGCCGAGCACTAAGCACCTGCATCTGGTCATTTGAGGGTTGCGCAAAAAAATGATCCGGGTGCCGAACCGTCGCAACGCCGGGGTGATTGCGCCGCCGGCTGTTCAGCGATGCGAACCAGTACATTCTGTTGCGGCGCACAGGCCCGCCCACGCCAAAGCTCCAGATGGTAGCCGTGTCGCTGGAGGTGTACGGCTCTGGGGTGAAGGCTGGAATCGTTGTGGCCGTGCCCGCGCCAGTCTGCCGCACCCACTGCGAATAGGGGTCCTGCGCGCTCAAAATACTCTGCCGGGTGAACAGCGCGCCCCGCCCATGCACCGCGTTGGTGCCGCTTTCAGTGGCAACGCGAACGCGGGCGAGATCGATGGGGACCGGCAGCATCGAGGCTCCGCCGGATGCATCTTCCACTTGCCGGATTGACGACTCGCTGGCGACAGGCCCTATCAGGTGTACGCCGCGGGTGCGCGTTGACCCTAACCGAATGGCGCCAAAGGCCAGCCGGATGCTTACGCCATCTACGGTCACCCCGGCGTCTCCTCCCCGGGAGGACGATGAGCCGTCGGGGCGGTCCCGAGTAGCTGCCGGCGGCGCGCCAAGCGCCAGGTCCTGCCATGCGCTCCCTGTCAGCGGCAGAGACTGCAGCTCCAATGCGGGAATTGCGTCAATCGGATCGGCGACTGCCGCGACTGGTACGTCAAGCAGGTTGGGGACGGCTTGCGGGCCCGGAAGCGCGGCCGCATGGGGCATATTGCCAGTGGGATGGGCATCCGTGGCCTTCCCGGTCCGTACACCCGCAGGCTTGCGTGGACTGCGGGCAAAAGCGGGCGTGCATGCACCGGCCGTAACCAGCAGCGCGGCAACCGCCAACAAGTTTGTCGTACTCTTCGCTGCCATCGATCATCCTGACTCGCGGCAGATCCGGGAAAAACATCGCCGGGTGCCCGCTCTGGTGGCGGGTTCCCACCTGATTCATTGCCGGCAGCAGATGAAAATCCTCTTTAGGCTGCCGCCCTGCAGTTAATCCTGCGATGAAGTTGTTAAGAAACTCTAAGCTACCTTATTCCATCGGCATTTGGCTATCTCTAAGATTCTTCTCAACCTGCGTTCGCCCTTTGAGTGGGCGATGGCAAAACCATCTCTGCTGCATTCGATAAACTGGATAAGCACCCCACCGTTGCCGCCGCTGGTTCATTTGGCTCTGTGCGCGCGGACCCGGGCTTCGGGATTTCAGGACTTGCATGTTCATTGATGAGGCAAAAATTCGTGTGAAGGCGGGTGACGGCGGAAATGGGTGTATGGCCTTCCGGCGCGAAAAATTCGTGCCGAGAGGCGGCCCATCCGGCGGTGACGGCGGCCGCGGCGGTGATGTGGTTATGGAATCGTCGCAGCGCCACAACACGCTCATCCATTTCCGTTACAACCCCGAGCACAGGGCCCAGCGCGGCGAGCACGGAATGGGGTCCAACTGCACCGGGCAGGACGGCGAATCCATCGTCCTGCAGGTGCCGGTTGGCACGGCTGTATTTGACCAGGAAACCGGTGAGCTCGTTCATGATTTTCGCGCTCCGGATGAACGCGTTGTCGTGGCCCGCGGCGGACGTGGCGGCCGCGGCAATCAGCACTTTGCCACCAGCACCCACCAGGCTCCGCGCGAACACGAGATGGGCCGCCCCGGCGAGGAACGCCAGTACCGCCTTGAACTGAAGCTGTTGGCCGACGTTGGCCTCGTCGGTTATCCCAACGCAGGCAAGTCAACGCTCATTTCGCGCATCTCCGCCGCCCGGCCCAAGATTGCCGATTATCCCTTCACCACGCTCGAACCGAATCTGGGCGTCGTCACGGTCGGCGAAGCCCCGTTCGAAGAATCCTTTGTGGTCGCCGATGTGCCCGGCCTGATTGAGGGAGCGCACCTCGGCCACGGTCTCGGGGTGCAGTTCCTGCGCCACATCGAGCGCACGCGCCTGCTGGTCCACCTGGTTGACGTTTCTGACGCATCGGGTCGGTCCGATGCCGTTCAGGACTTCAAGGTCATCAACAATGAGCTGGCCAGCTTTGGCCACGGGCTCGATGAAAAGCCCATGCTCGTGGTGGCCACCAAGATTGACGTTGCCAATCCGGACAAGCTGAAGAAACTCTCCGCGCATGCCAGACGGCGCAAGCTGCCCTTCCACGCCATCTCCGCTGTCACCGGCGCGGGCATTGAGGAACTGAAATGGGCACTCGCCCGAAGCCTGCGTCCCGCGGAAGTCAACGCTTAAGGCCCCGCCGGCCAGAACAACTTCAGCGGCCGCCTAGATTATCGCGCGCTCTTTCACGGTCAGGTAGTGGTTCAGCACGGACGAGGTGAGCAAATCGGGGTTCAGGTCGAGCGTCAGCGCGCCCTGTTCGCGAAGTTGCGCCAGCAGCAGTTCGCGGCGTCCGGCCATCTCCTGCGCGGCGGCAGAGCGAAACATCTGCTCCACATTGTCAGGCCGCGCCTGCGCAATCGCCTCCACCTCGGGCTGGGCCATGGCCACGAACAACAGCACGTGGCGGCGCAGCAACTGCGCGGCGCCTTCAATCACCTCCGGCCGCATGGCTGATTCTGCCAGATCCGTAATCCAGAGGATGAGGGAGCGCCGTGGCTGCAGCCGGTTCAGCGTGGCCGTGGCGCGCACGTGATCGGCCTCACTCAACTCGGCGCGAACCTGCGCAAGTGATTCGATGAGCTGGCGCAGATGTGCCGCGCCGCGGCCGGGCAGAACGCGCTGCTGAATGCTCTGACCATAGGCCAGCAGGCCCACGCGATCTCCGGAATACAGCGCAAGCTGGGCCAGTGACACTGCCGTCGTGCATGCAAAGTCCAGCTTGGGATGCGTCCTTCGCGCGGTCGCTGCGCCGTCGGAACCTCGCCTCGCCGCCGTCACTCGCGAGCGCATCAGCCGTCCGCAGTCCAGCACCACCCAAACCGGCTGGCTGCGCTCAATCTGATACTGGCGCGTAATGGGACTGGCACGGCGCGCCGTGGCGGTCCAGCAGATGTCGCGCAGATCATCGCCCTCGCGGTATTCACGCAGGCTGTCGAAGTCGCGTCCCAGGCCACGCTGCTGCGCGCGACGCAGTTGCAGGTCAATCTGGCGGCTGCGCGCCAGAAATATCTGCTGTTCCTCGCCCGCGTGCAATGCCGGGTAAACGCGCACAGTTTGGGTCAGCGGGGCCCTGGCCCAGCGCTCCAGCAGCCCCAGCGGCGAGCGATAGCGCACGTACAGCCGGCCGGCTTCGTGGTCGCCGCGCTCCCGGGGCTCCACGCGATAACGAATCGACGCCGGCACGCGCGGAAAGGCCGTCACCCTGTGCGTGGCAGGCTCGCCAGCCAGGGTGGACGGTAAATCGTCCACCACGCGACAAACTACGATGACGCGGCCATCGTTCTCAATGGTGAGCTCCACCTCGGTCGCGGTGTCGAGCGCCGGCGTAGTCAGCCAGGCTCGCGTGGCAATCAGGTTCTCCGGGCGCGGAAGGCGCAGCCCGTCGAGCCAAGCGGCCAGCAGTACCAGCGCATCCCATGCCAGCATGGAATATGCGAGGCGGCCATCCCAAAAGCCCGGCACGAGCAGAGCAAAGCCCGCCACCAGCAGACCGATTGACCGCCCTGTGAGGCCAAAGCCCCAGCGGCCGCGGCTCTGGCACGCGGCACGCAACGGTTCGGGATGAAGTGACGAAGAGATCATCGACGGGGCACCGGCACGGCTGCCACCACGTCGGCCAGCACCCTGTCGGCGTCAAAGCCCTCCAGCTCCGCCTCGGGCTTGAGAATCACGCGGTGCCGCAGAACCGGCTGGACAGCGCGCTTTACATCGTCCGGCACCAGATAATTGCGGGTGTCAAACGCCGCCACGGCCTGTGCCACGCGCATCAGGCTGAGAGCCGCGCGCGGGCTGGCGCCCAGCATCAGCGTGGGCCACTCACGCGTGCGTCTCGCCAGGGCAAGGATGTATCCATACAGCTCCGGCTCGATTCGAATTGCCCGCACCTCGGCTCGCGCCGCGGCCAGCAGATCACTTGCAACCGGAGTGATGACTGCATCGTCCAGAGCGCCTGCTCCGGAGCCGCCATGATGCCGCTCGAGAATCTGCAACTCCTCCGCCTCGGTGGGGTAGGCGACACGAATCTTCATCAGGAAGCGGTCCAACTGCGCCTCGGGCAGCGGATACGTGCCCTCAAAGTCCACCGGATTCTGCGTGGCAAACACGGTGAACCAGCCCGGCAGCGGCTTTCGCGCGCCGTCAACTGTCACCTGGCGTTCTTCCATGCACTCCAGCAGCGCCGCCTGCGTCCGCGGCGGCATGCGGTTAATCTCATCCACCAGCAGAAGATCGGTGAACACCGGTCCGGCATGGAACGTGAATGTATCCGCGCCCGGCCGCAGAATCGTTGTCCCCAGAATATCGGCGGGCATCAGGTCCGGCGTGGCCTGCACGCGCTGGAAGCCAAGCCCGAGCAGCCGACCCAGTGCCTTGACCATCAGGGTTTTCGCAATGCCGGGCACACCCTCAAGCAGGGCGTGTCCCTGGCAAAGTACGGCAATCAGGATCTCTTCAATCGCCTGTGTCTGCCCGGCAACGACCCGCCCCAGTTCCGAGCGTGATTGCACGATCAGCCGGCTGGTTGCAGGCAGCCCGGCAGGTTGCGTCCGCGTTGCGGCATCGGTTCCATCGGCGGATGTCTTCCCGCCCCCGTCAAATTCAGCGTTCTGTGTCATGAGGCTCTTTCCTGTTTTCTGGAATCATAACCGGCAGACTTGACTGCCTGAACCCCGGAGACCGGCATGCGAGCCACATCCTGCTCGAGATCATGCAGCTTCTGAACCAGCTTCAATGCCTGCCGAGGATCCAAAGTCTCGCTCCATGTGGCCTCTTCGCACGCCGCAAGAGTCTCTTCGAGATGCGGGCTTGCCGCCGGAAATCTTCGCCGAATGGCCGCGGACAATTCGCCCGCTGCCATCAGACCGGGTTTCATCCCGCACAGCCGCAGGGTGCGCCGTCTGAAGCGCTCCCAGGCCACCGTCAGCGCCGTTGCGGCAGCACCGGCACTTTGATAGAGCGACCCCAGAGCCTCAAGGAACTCAATGGGACGGGTCCGCACCGGCTGTGCCAGGTCACGGACCGGTCCGCGGCGGCGGCTGAAGCTGAACACAATCAGCAATCCCAGCACCGGCAGGCCAATACGCAACAGATTCAACGCCGTTCCCCCGGCGTAACTCCACGCCGAACGCACGACGCCGTGGAGTGATTCATCCCAGTAGAACTGGTGTCCCTGCGCCGGGCCAATCGAATTCAGCAGGAGATTCAGGTTGTCGGCGCGCGCCAGCGATCCATTCTCAAGCGGCGTGGCGCCAGCCCACCAGACAACGTGCCCCTTGCCCCAGTCATACTCCACCACCGCCGGGTGCCCGCCGCAACTGTATTCGATACGGTGATTTGGGTTTCCCACCCTCCACGTTGACCCAGGCACCATCCATACGGCACCCGATCCCGCCAGCGGATCAAGACCCTCCGGCTCCAACTGGCACGCTGCAAACGTGACGTCTTTTGGCGTTTCTGGCATTCCGCCGGGCAGAATGAAACCGCCCAACGGACCGGTTGCCAGTACGCGCCCGCCGCGCTCCACAATCTGCCGCACCGCTTTCATCGCTTCAGCATCGCGTGAGGCTGGGTCTGCAAATATCACCACGGTGTCGGGTCCAGCCGTGGCGGCGAGATCGCTTATCGGTCTTTCCCATCGCTGTATCTGGTAGCCCGACCGCAGCAGCGTTTCATAGGCCGCGCGCGCCCCATGCCGTGTGGCCAGGTAAGAGGAAGGTACCGGATTGTCGTCGTCATTCTCCCTGGGCATCAACAGACCGAGAATCACCGCCAGCCCCATGGCAATGCCCACGCTCCACAGCAGAAAACGGCGATCCTTGGGGTCGAGCGAGGCGAGAAACGTCATCGCGCACCGCCATGTGCTGCGCCTGCTGTTCCGCCCGATATCAGCGCCGAGGCAATCTCCTCCGCGTCGCGAAACTCCCTCTCGCCTGCCGGCCGTCCCCCATACCAGTTGTACTCAAAACTATGTGTCAACTGCGTGAGGCCTGCACGGCGCGGATCGTCCTGCGAAACCAGCGCCAGATACTCGCGTGGTGTACGCGCACGGTTCGCCGGCCATACCCTCCGCGACTCCAGCCGTGAAATCGCCGCCCAATAGACGAAGTGAATCGCTTCGCGCCAGCGTCCTTCCGCGGCTGCGAGCCTTGCATCCTCAAGCCAAAGTTGCCAGTCCCGGACTGATGCAGCACCCGGCGCGGGTTCCTCGGGCGGCGGTGTCAGCCGCACGCGCCAGCGCCGCTCCAACTGCATCAAGCCCCACACCAGCCCGGTGCAAACCAGCAGAATGAATCCCCATTCGAGCAGCATGCCCACCCACGGGGACCGCGCACGCAGCTTTGCCGCGCTGGCGAAAAGTCCATTCAGCCAGTTCCCCAGCTTCTCCAGCAATGCGCTGCGCAGCGACACCTGCTGCGCGCTGCGGAACTCCGCGCCGGCCAACACTTGCTCCATCGTGCTGTGCGCCTGCGCATACGCCGAAAGACGGGTCTGCCCCGTGCCGGTCAGCCTGTCCACCTGCGCAATATCCACCGCCAGGCGCGTCTGCGCCGCCTGCAGAAGATCGCTTGCGCTCATCGGCGCCAATCCCTGGCTCGCGTCGTTCTTTGTTCCCTGCCCGGGCTTGCCCGTCGCGGCGGAATTATCGTCAGGCTTCTCTGCCCCATAAAGCACGGACCGCAGCCACTCGTAACGCACCAGTCTGTGCCCGCCGCCCAGTGCCACACGATCATCAGGACCCACCTGGACCGGATTGCAGCTCTCCGCGTTGCGGCCTTTGGCGCATCTCGCCACCAGCCCTGACAGCTCGGTGAGATGGTTCCGATAGTCCCTTAGCGATGCATCGCTCCAGCGTCCTCCGCTCTCAGTTGAGAGCGAGGGCCGAAGCTGCGCTGCTGACGAAATGGAAGCGGCCATGGCCACCGTGAAGGCCACGGCCCAGACCGCACTCGCACATCGGGCGGCTAACCTCACGTCGGCGGCGCCCCCGGCACGGCGGGTTCGATGGACGTCAGTCCCGGCCCCGCGCCCTCCACGGCCTCTGACCGCATCACCAGCGCGCGCGGCCCGGTCATCATGCCCGCCTGCTGCATGGCCCACTCGATGTCAAAGCCCTCCTTGCGGATCCGCTGGTCAAAGTAGAACAGCGTCAGCGCGATGCGGAAGACGGGCCTGGTGAGCGCTTGAGCAGCAAACCACAGCCCATAGGTGAGATAGATCTCAATCAATTCCATCTGCGACTGATGCAGATTCTTCGATTCCGGCAACTGCGACATCACAACCATGACCGGGAATGAAAGCCCGATGGCTAATATCCAGTTGAGCGCCGTGCCCAGCAGCAACAGCAGCAAGATGCGACCCTGCGTTCCCTCGCTCAGTGTAGCCGCGCGCTTGAGTGCTCTCCACGCGCTCAGCAGCTCCACCTCACTCGCAGGAAAGGCCAGACAAACGTGGAGCAGCATCCAGATCAACCACCCGGCAAGGGCAGCCATCACCAGAAGGGACATGCCGCCCAGAATCGAGCCAGACAGGCCCATTTCCGCTCGTGGCCAAACCACCCCAGCCAGCCTGACTCCCCAAACCAGCACCGCCACGCCCCCGGCCGGAATGCCTGCGACAAAGAGGATTTGCAGCGCGTAAAGCCAGGTATAGCGCCAGCCGTGTTTCCACGCACTGCGGCAGGAGTCGCGAATGCCGATTGCTTCGCCGAGAAATGCGCGCGCCGCCGCGTGACTCATCGCCGCCCAGCTCAATGCGATGGTGCCCAGATAGACCGGCACCGCCAGGATCCCCAGAACGACCACTGCTGCAACTGAAAGCGCGGCTCCGGTCTCGTATGACAGATGTGTTGCGCCCCACCAGCCCATCCATGCCAGGAAGCCGCAAATTTCGGCAAGCGCAACCATCATCACACCCGCCGGAATCACCGCGATCCCCAGATAGACCAGAAAACGCGACCGGTAAAGCTCGGCCGTTCCATCCAAAATTTCGCTCAGCGTCATCGGATGCAGCGGCTCACTCATGCGCGCTCTCCGGCTGCTGCATCGCTGTCGCGGCAGGCAGCGTTTCGCCCTCCAGCTTCTCCGGCGGTGGCGTCATGCCCGCCGCCTGCATCATCCACTCGATGTCAAAGCCTTCTTTGCGAATCCGCTGGTCATAATAGAAAAGCGTGAGGCCCG
>DASSHM010000174.1:0-21376 GCA_035692885.1 Occallatibacter sp. | reverse complement strand
GAAGCGTCAAGGTTGAGTGGCTTGCCATTCGTCCCTTCCAGCATGACTACAACGGTTTCCAGCCACAACCAAGTACGGGAAGTGTTATTTACACCGCGCAGAACTGGAGCTGGACTGCCAGCGGTAGCCACCCCGGAGTTGTAGACAGTACCTCACCTTTTGGTTATTCGACTGCAATTGGAAACTCGTGGAACATTGGTTCAGTGAACGGTGACAGCAATATCACGGGCGGCCACATGTTTCCGGCGGCGCAGAGCCAGATTGGGTGGCTGATTTCAGGCGGGACGCCTATCTTTACAAACACCCTCGCTGCTGCAATGGGGACGGGAGATACAACCCTTACGCTGGCCACTCCAACAGACAGCACCTGGTCCGCATCCGGGTACATTCAGATTGACGATGAGGTTATTTCTTACTCCGGCGAGACACTGGGCGCGACTACTCTGACGATTCAGCGGGCAAAGTACGGAACGATTGCTCAGACGCATGCGAACGGGGCGGCAATCACGAGCGTTGGCGTAGGTTCTGTCTGGACTAGCTGCAACAGCATCAGTCAGTCC
Source organism: Occallatibacter sp. (assembly GCA_035692885.1). Classification (GTDB taxonomy): domain Bacteria; phylum Acidobacteriota; class Terriglobia; order Terriglobales; family Acidobacteriaceae; genus Telmatobacter. The sequence goes on along the minus strand of DASSHM010000174.1, from coordinate 20,816 downwards.
CAGATGAATCTGGTCTTTACTTCTTCGTGGACGTGGGTCTACGGCAGTTTCTCTGCCCAGAATTGCAGCGGCTACAACATCAAGTTCACTCCGTCTTTTACGGGGCAGGTGGGGCAGCTTTACAAAGTCGCGGCGATGGCTTTCATTTCCGACCCGGCGATTTCATCGCCTATGTCGGCCAGTCTGGTGCCTGTATCTGCCGGCTCCGGTCCCTATACATGGACTTCAACCAAAGCTCTGGCTGGCAGCGGTTCTGGAATAACAACTGGACCTGCGTCCAGCACCAGCGGTAATGTTGCAACGTTCGCAGGAACTACCGGACAGATTCAGGATAGTGGAACTGCATTAACTACCCTGGCTAAGTATCTGACTGGAACTTCGGCTAGTATCGGCGGCTCGGCTCTTACAGCAGGAACCTGTGCCTCGGGTACTGTATCTATAACCGGCGCAACCACGGCCATGGGAGTGATCGCCAGTCCGGTGACTTATCCGGGCGATGGCATGGTATGGAGCGGGTATGTCAGCGCATCGAACACCGTCACCGTGAAGGTGTGCGCCATGGTTGCCGGAACACCAACCGCTAGCACGTACAACGTGCGCGTGATTCAGTAAGCAGAGGCACCGACTCACAAAACCTGAACCGGCATGGGCCCGGCGTCCGTTGACGCTGCGCCCATGCTGTCACTCGCGTCCACCCGAGGAGTCCTCGTGCAATCCCATTCCAACCCTGTTGTGCCGGAGGAGCGCAGGCTCATCCTGCGGCCGGAAGAGCTTGACCGCAAGGAGCTGGTTCGCTTTGGGCGCATCCTTGACCAACGCCCGGCCAGCCTGCGCGGCCAGACGGTCGCAATGGCGCTCGCCCGCGGGCTGCTGCGCGTGCGCACCCGTGATGGCGCCGCCTGCCTGCTCAAGGCCAATGCCGTGCAGCGCGCGTTCGAGGGCAGGCGGTCTCGTCACAATATTGTTCTCAAGGCCCGCCAGATGGGCCTGACCACGTGGACCGCGGCACGCTTCTTTCTCAGAACCATCACCCAGCCGGGCACGCTCACGCTGCAGGTGGCACACACGCAGGAGTCCGCGGAAGAGATCTTCCGCATCGTGCACCGGTTTGTGGACGGGCTGCCCGAGGCATTGCGCCGCGGGCCGCTGCGCACCTCCCGCGCCAATGTGCGCCAGCTTGTCTTTCCGCGCATGGATTCGCAATACATGGTGGTGTCGGCCGGTGAACGCAACGCCGGCCGGGGCCTCACGGTGCAGAATCTGCACTGTAGCGAGCTGGCCCGCTGGCCCGGCGACCCCGCGGAGACGCTTGCCGGCCTGCGCGCCGCGCTGGCGCCCGCCGGCGAGGTAATTCTCGAATCCACTCCGGATGGCGTGGGCGGCTGCTACCACGAGGAGTGGCGCAAGGCCCCCGAGACCGGCATGGTCCGTCATTTTTTCCCCTGGTGGATGGAGCGGCATTACCGGGCCGAACCGGTGGCCGCGGACGCGATGACTGATGAGGAGCGCGCGCTCATGCGCCGCCATCACCTCAACGCCGCGCAGATCGGCTTTCGCCGCCGCATGCGCGCCAGCTTTCACGGCCTGGCGCGGCAGGAGTATGCCGAGGACGATGCAAGCTGCTTTCTCTTGAGCGGAGACGCCGTATTCGAGCTTGCCGCAGTTGAGCAGCGGCTTGGCACCGCTCCGCCGCCGGTGGAGACGCGCCGCAACGGCGAGCTGCAGATCTGGCTGCCACCGTTGCCGGGCAGACAATATCTGGCCGCACTCGACCCCGCCGGGGGCGGCAGTGAAGGCGACTACTCCGCCGCGCAGGTGATCGAACTTGAAACGGGACTGCAGTGCGCCGAGTTCGCGGCGCACGTTGGCGGCCTTGAGCTCGCCCGCCTCGTGACCGCGCTGGCGTCTGAATACAACCACGCCCTGCTGGTGGTGGAGCGCAACAACCACGGCTCGGGCGTGCTGGCGCTGGCCGGCAGCGTGTGCGGATACGCGCGCATCTTTCACCAGGGCGGGCAGCCCGGCTGGCTCACCAGTTCCGTCAGCCGCCCGGCGATGCTGGGCCGGCTCGACGCCGCGCTCGTCGAGCATCCCGGCTGCATTCACAGCCGCCGTCTGCTTGCGGAGTGCCGCGCATTTGTCCGCCTGCCAGGCGGCGGCACCGGCGCGCGCCCCGGCACGCACGATGATCTCGTCATGGCCATGGCCATGGCTCTCGCCGTGCGCGCGGAGCTGCTGGCCGGCACGCGGCCGCCCGCTGATCCCGTCCGCTAGCCGTCTGCCCAACCGCTTAGAATGCGATTAAGCATTTCGCGCGGTCGGGGAGAGTGGCTTGGCGGTTCTGGCGGTGCAGCACATCCGGCGCATGCGTGGCGGCGCGCAGGGCCAGCTCATGCTGGGCGCAGATGGCCACGCATACGTGGTGAAGTTCCAGAACAATCCGCAGCACGTACGCGTGCTGGCCAACGAGCTGCTGGCCTCGCGCCTCGCCGCCGCAGCCGGCCTGAGCGTCCCCGCCGCCGAACTGGTCGAGGTGACACCGTGGCTCATCGACAACACTCCCGGCCTTGAAATGGACCTGGGTCGCACGCGCGAGCGATGCTGTCCCGGGCTGCAGTTCGGCTCGCGCTTTGTGGGCGGCCTCATGCCCGGCCAGGTGGTGGATTACCTGCCCGAAGAGCAGCTCGCCGAGCTCCGCAACCTGCGCGAGTTTGCCGGAGTGCTCGCACTCGACAAGTGGACCGGCAACACCAACGGGCGGCAGGCCGTCTTTACGCGCACGCAGCGCGAGCGCCGCTACCGCGCCGTCTTCATCGACTTTGGATATTGCTTTCACGCCGGCGGCTGGACGTTCGATGACATCCCCCTGCGCGGCGTCTATTACCGCAACGACGTCTACCGCGCCATCACCGGCTGGGACTGGTTTGAGCCCTGGCTCACGCGCATGGAGACCATGCCCGCCGAGACCGTGTGGTCGGCGGCAGGCGAGGTGCCGCCGGAGTGGTATGGCGGCGATATGGCTGAAATGGAAGCCCTGGTGGAGAAGCTGCTTGCGCGCCGCGGCCGCATTCGCGAGCTGGTCGAGGCCTTCGGCGGTTCCGATCGCAAACCCTTTCCCAATTGGGGCAAGGCCGCGGGCCCGGAGCGCGAAGAACCCTGGAATGAACCGCGATGGAACGCTAGCATTGTGGGCAGGGAGAATTAGGAGCAGAGAATCGCAATGACCACGAGTGGCGGCCGGCATGCCTGTGAGTTCCAGTTGGTCCGTTATGTGCCGGATGCGGTGCGCAACGAATACGTGCACATCGGCGTTATTCTGCGCGAGCAGAACGGCAGCCAGGACTCCGGCGGCGTAGCCCGGATTGAGGTCCGGTTCACCCGTGACTGGCGGCGGCTCCATTGTCTCGACCCCGGCGCCGATACCGCGCTGCTTGAGGCGATGGAGGGCGAACTGCGCAGCCGCCTGCTCAAGGACAGCGACGGGCGGCTGATGCGCCTGCTCGACGAGTCGCTCTCGCTGAACGTGCAGATGACCGCGCCCCGGGCTTATCTGGCCGAGAGCATGCCCGCGGGCATGGAGGAGCTGATGCGGCTGTACGTGGATCCGCCGCGCCGGGAGCGCGCCGCGCGCGCGGGCGGACGGGCCGCCATCCATGCGCGGATGCGGACGGCGTTTGAGCGCGCCGGCGTATGGGATCTGCTGCGCAAGCGCATCGCGGCCTCTGACTACACGCGGCCGGGCGACCCGCTCCGCATCGACATGGGCTACCGGCCCAACGGCATCATCCGCATGTTCCATGCGGTCACGCTGGAACCCGGCGTGGAGATGGCCAAGGTGCTGGCTTTCTCCGCGGCGGGCTTGCGCGCCGGAGTTGAGCGCGTCGAGAAGGCCGGCCTCGAGCTGACCGCCGTCATTGAGCCTGCCGCCCGGCTCGGCGCCACCGGCGAGGAACCTGATCGCCTCGCCTTGTATCGCTTCGGCGTCGAGACCATGGAGGAGCACCAGATCCGCGTGCTCACCACCGCGGACCTTGACCGCGTGGCCGAAACCGCGCGCCGCGAGCTGCGCGCATAGGCACGGCAAGCGTTGGCCGCTGGCCCGCGCATGCGTGAATCCAACTAACCTCAGGGCAGCAAACCACTTGCGGCGTACAAAAAATCCCGCGCGGCCTTGCGGAGAATTTTCAGCCGATGCGATACGATGGTTTCTGTTGATGACAGATGGATCGCCTGTTCCGGCCGGCAGCTTCCGGCGCTGAACGGCTGATCGCGAGCGGAGAAACCAGGCACGGCCCACGCGGGCGGTGCCTTTTTGTTTGCGCCGAGGCAACCAGAGAGAGGTGCGCGTGAAGGTAGCGGAGCAGTTGCGGGAGATGTGGCGGAACGCCACCGGACGGCCGGCGCCGAACCAGGCCGGCATCGATGCCGCGGCGGAGGCGGAGCGCAGAACGCTCGCCCTGCCCGCCATCCTCAATCCGGTGCAGCTTCCGGGGCAGCATCTTCCCAAGCCGACCCCGATGAACCTGCGCCGCTTCGCGGAGACCCCGGTGGTGCGACGCGCCATCAACGTGATCAAGGATCGCATCGCCGCGATGGACTGGCAGATTCGCGTGCGGCGCGGTGTGGTGCCCGGCTCCATTCCGGAGCTGCAGCGCAGGCTGCGCGCCCTGCGCTGCACGCTGGAGGAGCCGAACGCCTCCGACAGCTTTCGCACCCTGGTCGAGCAGGTGATTGAAGATGCTTTGACCGGCGGCTACGGGGCCATCGAGATGGCGCCCACCGGCGACGAGGAGCGCCCCGCCCTGCTGTGGCCGGTCGATGGTGCTTCCATTCGCATCAATGCGCGCTGGGACGGGCAGGAACAGACGCCGCGCTACGCGCAGTCCCTGCCGGGCCATCCGGAATCAGCCGCCATGGAGCTGCGCGACAACCAGCTCATCTATGTGCGCATGAATCCGCGCAGCTTCACGCCCTTCGGCCTGGGTCCGCTGGAGGTCGCCTTTGAAACGGTGAACCAGTTTCTCTCCGCGCACCGCTTCGCCGGCAAGCTAGCCTCCAACGCCGTGGCGCAGTACGCACTGTGGCTCAACGAGACCACGCCCGCGCAGCACGACCGCCTCATCCGCTGGTGGCAGGATGAAATCGAAGGAACCGGCCGCGTGCCGCTGCTCTCGACCGAACAGAAGCCCGAGGTGCTGCGCTTCGCCCAGGGAACCGACGCGGATCTGCGCCTGGCCTGGCAGGAATTTCTCATCCGCATGGCGGCCAATGCCTTTGGACTGCCGCCGCTGCTGCTCGGCCTGGAGAGCGACGTAAACCGCTCCACCGCGGCGGAGCTGGCCGACGAGGCGTTCCGCGGCGCGATTCTGCCCCTGGCCAAGCTGCTCGCCGGCCACTTCACGCGCGACCTCTTTGCCAAGTGCATCGGCTGGCGTGAATTTGAGTTTGTCTTCAATGACCTGAGCGCGCGGGATGAAGCCACGGAGCTGGCCGTGCAGGTGCAGTTGCTGCAGGCCAATGTGCTCACGGTGGATGAGGTGCGCGCCATGCGCGGACTTGCGCCGCTCAAGCGGGACGGGACAGCCGAGCTTGCCGGAGAAGCCGCCGGTCAAGCGGAGCGGTCGGCGTAGCTGCACGGAGCCGCCCCGCCGCCCGGCGGCGGATGCGGGGCAACCGTGCCGGATGAAACGGAATGAAGCGGATCAGTGGAGATGGCATGCGACTGGAAGCAATGGCAGTGAAGTTTCCCCACGTGGACGGGCACCCCAACCGGGTGGCCTTTGAAGGGGTGTTGACCATGGTGAATCTGGCCAGTGACAAGGCGCCGGCCGGCGCGCGCGGCCACCGCGTGATGCTCACGCGCGAAGCCGCGGAACGGGCGCTGCCCTCGCTGCTGGGCATGGCGGTGGACTACCGGCCGGGATGGGACGGGCACGACGCGCGGCGCAAAATCGGCGTGCTCACCGAGGCGGACATCCTGGGAAAAAGGCTCACCGTGCGCGGCTACCTCTACGCGCGTGATTTTCCTGATGTCGCCGAGGCCATCCACGCCCAGGCGCCGGAGGCCATGGGCATGAGCTACGAGCTGGCCGACGCGCGGGTTGAGGACATGCGCGCCGAGGTCTGGAAACTGACGCGCGTCACCTTCACCGGGGCGGCCATCCTGCTGCGCGAGAAGGCGGCCTACCGGGCCACCAGCTTCCGCATGGCAAGCTGACGGGCCCTCCCCAAGAAAATTCACATCACACGACCAACCAGTGGCCGGATTTCACGTACACATCAGGCTGGCACGCCGCTCCGCATTCCGGAGCCGTGCCGCGGCCTGGCGAACTCACGGTTGCCTGCAACCGGGAAAGGAATGACATGGACAATCTCGAACAGGATCTTGTGGCGAGGCTGGAGGCGGCAACTGCTCTGCTGGAGCGCGCGCTCACCGGGCTGGAAGAGCGCCAGAACGCGATCAACGGCGAAGTGGGAATCATCTCGGCAACCATCGAGCAGAGCCGCCGCGAAGCGGAGCTGGCGGAGCGGCTGGCCGCTGCCGAGCGCGAGCTGACGGAGCTGAAGGCGTCCGCGGATTCGGTGCTGAACCCGCTGCGCAAAACGGTGCCCGCGGCCACCGCGGAGATGCTTGCCAAGCACGGCATCGGCGATGGGCCCGTGGACGTCCGCACGCTGGATGCCGCGCTGGCTGGGCTGAGCCTGGAGCAGCGCATCGCCGTCAAGAGCCAGTTGCTCCGCGCCGGCGCAATCGCCTGAGGCAGCCGCAGCGGCGCACAATCCCCAACCCTCTCACCCATTGCAACAAACGGCCCCATGGAGGGGCGCATAGAGCCATGAACGCATCCTTTGCAGACATTCATGCAGCAGCAGACTTCATCGGGCCGGGCGCAGTCGAGGTTCCGCTGTACCAAACCGAGATCTTCGACATCTGCCGCCGCTCGAGCCCGTTCGGACAGCGCATCAAGCAGGTGCCGGCCACCGGCCATCCCTCGCGCTTCTTTGAGGAGACGGCCATTCCCACGCCGGGCACGGCGGGCTTTGTCGATCCCCGCACGATCAGCGCCCCGGTGGTGAGCCCCACCCGCGTTGAGCGCAGCGTACCCCTCAAGGCCATCGTCGCGCAGATCAACTACAACCTGTTTGACATCGAGCTCGGCCAGCAGCAGCAGCAGTTCGCATATCTGCAGGCGCGGGACCTGGTGGACACCGTGAGCGGCGTGATGGTGACGCACGACGTGGCGCTGTGGAACGGCAATGACACCAGCCTGAGCGCGCCCACCACCACCCAGTACTTCGGCGCCGCGGGCCAGATTGCCGCGGGCGGCAACACCACCACCATCGCCACCACCGATTCCATCGTGGATGGTCTCAAATCCGCCGTGGCCGGGATGGTGGCCAGCAACGGCTACCAGGTGCGGCCCACGGCCATCTACGCCAATCCGGTGCTGCTTGACCTGATTGACCGCGAGATGAAGTCCGAATTCAACGTGGTGCTCACCAGCGACCAGATCACCGGCGGACTGCGCGTGAAGATGCTCTCCACGCAGGCCGGCGACCTGCCTCTAATCCCCGACTGGAGCCTCAGCTACACGGGCACGCCGGGATCGGGAAGCGCCGTGCTGCCGGCCTACATCGTCACCGAGGACCTCATCGAGTACCACTGGCTCGGCGATCCCACCCCACGCGTCTTCCAGCTCGGCATGCCCAGCTCGCTTGCGCACCAGTACGTCGCCGTCAAGTTTGGCGCGGTGGTGGTCAAGGGCGCCAGCTATGCGCATCACCAGGTGCTCGTCGACCGGTAAGCCGCCGGACGCCGCACGATCGTGACCCGGACAACCCATCCCCGGCGCAGGCAGCAGGCGCCGGGGACGGGCAGGCACGCAAACCACTGAAGGAAAGGTTCAGGCATGGCATATCTGCAGCCAGCGGATTACCCGAATTATGGATTGCCCTCCGGCACCTCGCCGGATTGGGTCACCGCAGCCACGGCTCTCATCAACAGCCACTGCCGGCGGCCCGACCTCAACATCATCCCGTACACCGAGCGCCTGCGCATCGTCAGCGGCTCGCAGGCGGTGCGGCTCACCTATCTGCCTCTCGCGCCGCTCGGCGCGGCAACGTCGCCCTTTGAAGCCATCCAGGGCCGCTATACAACGCCCCGGCGCGGCGAGAGCCCTGAGCCTCAACTCGCAGAGATGGCCATGGCGTTTTCCCTTCCCGGCCAGTGGGCTGGCATTGACCCGGCATCAGTCGACTATGACCCCGTCACCGGCGAACTGACGCTGCCGTTGAGCATCCTCGGCCTGCCGTTCAACGAGGTGATGGTGACCTACACCGCGGGCCTGGCCGTGATTGGCGACGACGTGAAGACCGCCTGCGCGCAGATTGTGCGCAACGCGCAGTCCACGCCCGCGCTCAACGCAAGCCGCGCCCGCATTGACACCATGCAGATGTACTACTTCTCAAGCTCGCTCGTGGACGACACCGTGAAAGAGTGGCTGCGTCCCTACGTTGCGAACAGGCTGGGGTGACGAATGAGTGATACCGCGCCGCGCAATCCGGTGGGCACGCCCCGGCTGCTTGCCGATGCCCTGCTGAGAAGCGTCACCGGCACGTCCGCGCAACTGCGCCTGACCGGATCCAACACGGACTCGAGCCAGAGCGAGCTGGGCCTGGCCGCCACGGGCTTTGTGCTGGCAACGGTCAGCCCGGTGGTGATGCGCAAGCTGCGGCCGCGCATGAGTGAAGGCGATGAGCCGCGATGGGAGCTGCTGGTCTCTGCCACCTCGGTTGAGCAACAGGTGGACACACTCGATCTGGCGTCGGCGCAGGCCCTCTTCTCCATGACCCTTGGCCTCACGGTCGCGGAGCAGGATTATCTCATCGAGTCCATCTCGTCGAACGAGGCCTTCGGCCAGATCTATCTCTATCGCCTGCTGCTGCGCGAGGCCCGGCGACAGGCCGTGTAGCCGGGTGGCCGCCCGTTCAGCTTGATCGGCGCGATGCGCCGGGAGTTCTTCTCCATGCAAAATGCAAAAGATTCGTTCTACATGGCGCTGCGCACACGCCTGGCCGCCATCAATCCCGATCGCACCACCCTGCTGCGCGGCGCGGTGCGGCCCGGCATCCTGGTCGAGGAGGCGGAGGCGCCATTCAGCCAGCTCCCCAGCGACGTATTCGTGCTGCGCTGGCTTGGCCTCGGCGTCGATGCCGGTCTCCCATCCACGCTGACGGCAGGCGAGTGCGAAGTCCTGTATCAAACCTGCGGCACGCAGAGCTTCGGCGGCCTTGATCGCGGGCGCCTGCTCAGCACCATGGACACCGAGCTGCTGGCCATGCTCGAGCCCTTCAGCACGCTCAAATACAACTACTCCGTCACGCCGCCGGCGGCCATGCTCACACAGGTCTTCTGGGATTCGCCGGTGTTTGCGCCGGCTGTTGCCCAACGGGACCGCATGAGCCGGTCAGCCCGCGTGATGGTTTACAGCTATCAGGAACAGGGGGAGTAGATGCCGACAACCTGGTTTTCAGCGCCCGCGCCGGTGGCGCGCAGGGTCCGTGCCTATTTTGCCCCCGTCGACCGCTCCTCACCGTCGCCGGTGCTCTTCGATCCCGCCCAGCAGGGCGCATTCGATCTCGACGCGCCGCCCTCGCCCTGGATTGACCTCGGCTGGATTCAGGGCTTCTCGCGCAAGTCCCACAGCCGGTCGGCCCAGCTGCTCACCGGCATTCCGGCCACGCCGCTGGAGCAGGTTCGCGAGACGCTGCAGGCCGAGGTGAGCTTCGAATTCCTCGGTTGGACCAAGCTGACCATGGCGCTCGCCACCGGTTCGCAGCACATGAATCTGCTGGCCACAACCGGCGGCTCAGCCAACCTGGCGGACGGCGGCGCCGCGCTGGCGGCAGTCCCGCTGCAAAGCGGATCAACAGCCACGACGCTGTCGCTTCTTTCCGCTGACGCCCTCAAGTTCGCGCCCGGCACCCTCGCCGTTCTCGACCTGGATTATGCCGGGCAGACCGGCTACCTGGGCACGCCCATCGCGGGCGCATACGTGCGCCAGCCGCTTGCGGACGTTGACTACATCCGGCGCATCAGCTTCAACGTGGGCATGGTCTCCACGGTTGACTCCACGGGGCTGACGCTGGCTGCGCCCCTGCCCGGCGGAGTTCCACAGGCAGGCGCCAAACTGCAGGCCGTCACCGGGTTCGTGGATCGCGAGGGCGGCACCTTCTATCAGGAGTGGTCGGCGCTGTTTGCGGTTGAGGGCAGCCAAAAGGAGCGGATTTACTTTCACTATCCGCGGCTGCAGCCCATGGCCAGCGCGGAAGAGTCATTCATTCCCCTCCAGACCGGACAACCCGCGGGACTCGAAAGCGTGCAGCTCAAGGCGCGCTTCACGGCGCTGCCTGTGACCGATCCGCTTGATGGCGAGCGGGTGCTCTGCTACCGCAGCTTTCTGCCGGCCGCCGATGCACTTGTCTGATTGACTTACTGGCGAGCGAGCCACTGTTTTATAAGTCAATTCAGAACGGCTGCCTGCGCATAGTCACGCGCTTCCGGATGACTTTCTCACTTATGGCGGACTGGTAACTCACTATGAAGATCACAATTCACGGCCTGGATTACACCATCGCGCTGGACGCGGCTCATCCGCTGACCATTGAGCGACGCCTCAATGAGCCATCCGTCTGCCAGCTATGGCTGAGCCTGCCCGCCGGGGGCAGCCTGGCTTCGCCCGCGCGCAATCAATCGCTCACGGTGACGGGCGATGACGGCACCTACTACTTCACCGGCTACATCGCCGTCACGCCGCTGCCGGAATATGCGGGCGACAGCATCGCAGGACCGCGCTACCGCATCGCCGTGCGGGCATTCAGCGACGAAATGCTGCTTGACCAGCTCGCATTGGCGCCCAGCAAGAGCATGCCGGGCGAGGCCGCGGGCGCGCTGATCAAGGCGCTGGTCACGCGCACCGGGTCCTCCAGCCTCTCCAGCGCGGGGCTTATGCTGGGAGCCACGGTCAGCCACTTTGCCCCCGGCGCGGGCGCGCCGTGGAGCAGAAGCGCGGGGCAGGTAGCGAATCAGGCGCGCGCCGCCTACCGCTCCGTCAACAACGCGCTGTCGCTTTCGTCCGTTCCCGGCGTCTCCCACGCGCTGAGCGAAGCGGATGGAACACTTACCCTGGCCAATCTCTCGTTCACCGCCGGCACGGCGCGCGCGCTGGCCAACGACATCACCGTTTGCGGCGAGCATGAGCCGGTTGCCTATGTTAGCGAGTACTTTGTGGGCGACGGAGTTACATCGCAGTTTATTCTCGCGGCGCAGCCTTACCTGCTGCCTCCATCCCAGTCAACCTTAATCCACGAGTTATTCAACGAGACGCAGATTGACCCGCGTGTCTGGAGTAACTCCGGAGGATTCGGCTATCTGGCGCTTGGCGCCGGCGGACTGGCGATGCAGGGAGGCAACGGCATCGACGGCGAAACCATGCTCACATGGCTTGACCCCATCGAGATGGGCGGAACACTGCTGCTGGAGGCCACCGGCGTGGCGCTCGCCCCATTCAGCACCGGCATCCTGGCTGGATTCTTCACCGGCCTGAACACGCTGTCGGGCTGCACAGCCGGATTTCAAGTAACATCCGCGCAGGGCTCCGGCGCGGTCTCAGTGCAGCCGGTGGCGCAGGGCACACCCAGCGGCGCCATCTATTCCATCAACCCGTCCAACCAGTACGCGCTGCGCATTCGAGTGCACTGCCCTGAGAACCAGCGCGTGCTGGCCATTTATCGCACTCTCTCCGATACCGGCGCCGTCACCTACGGCGGCCAGTGGAGGCTGGGGTCAGCAAAACTTCAGTTTGAGATTCAGGAGTTTGTAAACGGAGTGGCGGGAATGCCGGTGACGCTCTTTGACGGCGCACTGGCCAATCTGCCCGGAACATGCACGCTGGCCGCCGCCAGCAGCCTCAATCTGATTGGTTCCATGCGGACGCTGAGCCTGGGCAGCCTGGGATCAGGATGGGTGGTGAGCACGCCGGCCGGCGGAACGCCGTACACACGCCGCCTGGCAACGTCCGCACAGTCCGGCGAGTGCTATCTGGAGAACACCGGCAGGCTGGTCTTCAACGCCGGATTCGTTCCGCCCGCGGGCGAGCAGATTGCGGTGACCTACCGCTCAGCGGGCCGCGCCGTGGGCCGCGCCGTGAATGCCGACAGCCAGCAGCAACTGGCTCAACAGGGACTGCCCAGCGAGATTACCTGGATCGGTTCGGTGGTTGCGCCATCGGCGCGATGCTCGCAGGACTGCCGCAATGCGGCGCAGGCTCTGGCGCAGGCCGCCGCCAGCGTGAACGCCGGGTGGAGCGGCACCTACAAGGGAACGCAGGCCGATTTTGCCGCGGATGTGTGGCCGGGAGACGCCCTGCTGCTGAACTCCGCCTCGGCGGGCATTGACACCGGCGTGGTTGTGCGCAGCGTGCGGCTGAGTTACAGGGCGAGCTATCCCGACCTGGTTGAATACACCATCATCTTTGCCAATGACTGGGCCGAAGACCTCGCCATCAAGACGAGCTCCACCGTGCCGGCCGACACGTGGCTGCCCGCGCCAGTGGCTCCCACGCTGCTGGCCAGCCTGGCTGGACTCACGGTGACCGCGCTGAGCGGCACCGCGGTGAGCATCGATGCGGGAGTGACGCCGCCCAGCGGAGGCGGCTTTGAGATTCGCCGCCGCGACTTCGCCTTCATGGCCGGCAATGACGCAGATCTGGTGATGCGCAGCACGCAGCCCGCAATGACCTTTGCGCGCGAATCGGTGGCCGACCGCTTCTACATCCGCATGTATGACGGACAAACGCCGCCCAACTACTCCGAGTTTTCGGCGGCTCTGCTGATCAATCTGCCGCTTGGGTAATGCGCGATTGCAAATCGAAAGGACGGAGCAGAATCCATGCGGATGATGAATGAATTCGAGGCGCAGGTGCTGAGCGACCTGAGCGTGCTGAAGGCGCAGATGACCGGCCTGATGGGCGACGGCAACGGCGGCCGCCTGGCCGAGCTGGAGCACCGCATGGACCGCCATGATGAGCAGTGGCAGCGCGCCAAGGGTTTTCTAGCGGCCATCAGCGTATTGTTCGCCGTGATCCAGGTGGTCGTGGAGACGTGGCTGCGGCGTTAGGCTGTGCCTGACCATTGCGCCTGCGCGGCCCGCGTGCGGATTACTCCGGCGCGGGACGCACATGACCGTATAATCAGGCTCATGAGCGAGAAGCCCCTGGTTGGCGTGGTGATGGGCAGCAAGAGCGATTACGATGTGCTCTCGGCAGCGGTGGAGATTCTGCATGCGCTGCAGATTCCGCTGGAGACGCGCATCGTGAGCGCGCACCGCACGCCCGACCGGCTCTTTGAATATGCCGCAACGGCCCGCGAACGCGGCCTGCGCGTGATTATCGCCGGGGCAGGCGGGGCGGCGCATCTGCCGGGCATGCTGGCGTCAAAGACGCTGGTGCCGGTGCTCGGCGTCCCGGTGGCGTCAACGCCGCTGAATGGTATGGATTCGCTGCTCTCGATTGTGCAGATGCCCAAGGGCGTGCCCGTCGGCACGCTTGCCATCGGCAAGGCGGGAGCGGCCAACGCCGCGCTGCTGGCCGCGGAGATTCTTGCCGGCGGCGACGAGGAGCTTTTTCTTCGGCTAGCCGCATGGCGCGCGGCGCGCACCCGGGAAGTGATGGAGCAGGAGCTGCCCGGGTGAGCTCCACTTCCCTGCGAGGCAACCAGCACATTGTGCAACCCGGCGGCCTGATTGCCATACTCGGCGGCGGCCAGTTGGGACGCATGACGGCGATGGCCGCGCGCTCCATGGGCTACCGGGTGCGCGTGATGGATCCCGAGCCGGCGTGCCCCGCCAGCTTTGTTGCGGACGAGACCATCGTGGGCCGCTGGGACGATGTGGCCGCCGCTCGCCGTCTCGGATCTGGAGCCGATGCCGTGACGCTCGAGATTGAACAGATTGGCGTGGAGGCGCTGGCCGAGGTGGCCGCGCTGACCCCGCTGCGCCCCGCCGTCGAGCCTGTGCGCATCATCCAGGACAAGACTCTGCAAAAGACCTGGCTCGCCGAAAACGGCTTCCCCGTGGGCGCATTTCGCGTGGTGCGCAGCAAAGCTGAATTGCAGGAAGCCGTGGCCGCGCTGGGCGGACGCGTGTTCCTGAAGATTGGCCGGGGCGGCTACGATGGCCGGGGGCAGGCGCGCATCGGCCTCGACGCACCGGCAACCGGAGAAGCGGTGGCCGCCGCATGGCACGGCATCGGCGCGCGCCCCGCCGTCGCCGAGCAGGCGCTCGACCTTGAGTGCGAAATCAGCGTGATGGCGGCGCGCAATCCCGGCGGCGAGGTGCTCAGCTATCCGGCCGCGCGCAATCATCACGTCAATCAGATTCTCGACTGGAGCGTGCTGCCGGCCGGCGTGCCCGCGGAGCTGGAGTCGCGGGCTCAAACGCTGGCCTCGGACATCAGCGCGAAGCTTGGCATCGAAGGACTGCTGTGCGCGGAGATGTTTGTCACCCGCGGCGGCGAACTGTATGTGAACGAGCTTGCACCGCGCCCGCACAACAGCTATCACCAGAGCGAGCGCGGCTGCGTGACCAGCCAGTTTGAGCAGCTTGTGCGCACCACCTGCAACCTGCCACTGGGCGACACATCCCTCATCACGCCCTGCGCCGTCGCAAACCTGCTTGGCGATGAATGGCTCAACCGCGCCACGCCGCCCAACTTTGCCGCCGCCATGGCCGTGCCGGGCGTGCGCGTGCATCTGTATGAAAAGCACACGCCGCGAGCGGGCCGCAAGATGGGACATCTCTCAAGCGTGGGCGCAACGGCGGAGGACGCGCTGGCGCGCGTGCTGGAGGCAAGACGGCGGCTGTGACCGGCCTGCGCGGGAGAGCGGCCGCCTAGCCGACGAGCCCGGCCTTCTCCCACCGCTTGGGTCTGCGGTTGGCCTGCAGAATTTTTTTGCGCAGGCGCAGCGACTTCGGCGTCACCTCGACCAGCTCGTCGTCGGCGATGAACTCGATGGCCTGCTCCAGATTCAGCGTGCGGTACGGCACCAGGCGGATGGCCTCATCGGCGGTGGAGGCGCGCATGTTGGTCATCTTCTTTTCGCGCACCACATTCACGTCCAGGTCGTTGTCGCGCGAGTGCTCGCCCACAATCATGCCCTCGTACACCTCCACGCCCGGCCCGGCAAAGAGGATGCCGCGCTCCTGCAGGCCGTTGAGCGCGTAGGTGGTGGTCAGGCCCTGGCGGTCGGCAATCAGCGCGCCGGTGGGCCGCTGCGGAATCTCGCCCTGATAAGGGATGTATCCGTCGAACAGCGCATTCATCACGATGGTGCCGCGCGTCTCTGTGAGCATTTCGCTGCGCAGGCCGATGATGCCGCGGCTGGGCACGCGGAACTCCATGCGCACACGGCCGGAGCCGTGGTTGTGCATTCTGGTCATCTCGCCCTTGCGCGGCCCCAGCTTCTCAATCACCACGCCGGTGTGCTCCTCGGGCACGTCAATGGTGAGATGCTCGACCGGCTCCATGCGCACGCCGTCCACCATACGGGTTACAATTTCGGGCCGGCCAGCCATGAGCTCATAGCCTTCGCGGCGCATCATCTCGATGAGGATGGCAAGCTGCAGCTCTCCCCTCCCCAGCACCTTGAAGGTATCCGGCGAGCCGCCCTCTTCAACGCGGATGGATACATTGGTCAGCAGCTCCTTCTCCAGCCGCTCGCGCAGGTTGCGGCTGGTGACGTACTGACCCTCGCGGCCGGCGAACGGCGAGTTGTTGACGCTGAACTGGATAGCGATGGTCGGCTCATCGATGACGATGAGCGGCAGCGGCGCGGGTCTTTCAACGCTGGTAATGGTTTCTCCAATGGTGATGCCCTCGACGCCGGCCACCGCCACAATGTCGCCCATCGCGGTCTCGGTGGTCTCAATCCGCTTGAGTCCGCCAAAGGTGAACAGCTTGGTGATGCGCGTCTTCATCAGGCTGCCGTCGCGCTTGGAGATGGCCACCTCGTCGCCCGCGTGCAGCGTGCCCTGGAAGACGCGGCAGATGGCGATGCGGCCAAAGTAGTCGGAGTAGTCCAGATTCGTGACCAGAATCTGCAGCGCGCCATCGGCATCGCCCGTGGCCTCGGGAATGGTGGACACAATGGCCTCGAACAGCGGTTGCAGGTCAACACCCGGCGTCGCGGCGCTGGTGCTCGCCGTACCCGCCTTGGCAACCGTATACAGCACCGGGAACTCCAACTGATGCTCACCGGCGTCGAGATCGATGAAGAGGTCGTAGATCTCGTTCAACACCTCCTGCGGGCGCGCGTCAGGCCGGTCAATCTTGTTAATCACCACGATGGACGGCAGTCCCGCCTCCAGCGCCTTCGACAGCACGTAGCGCGTCTGCGGCAGAGGGCCCTCGGCCGCGTCCACCAGCAGCATCACGCCATCCACCATCTTCAGCGCACGCTCCACCTCGCCGCCAAAGTCGGCGTGGCCGGGCGTGTCAACGATGTTGATTTTGCCTCCGGCAAAGTTCACCGCCGTGTTTTTGGCAAGAATGGTGATGCCGCGCTCGCGTTCCAGCTCATTCGAGTCCATCACCCGCTCGGCCACCTGCTCGTTGGCGCGGAAGGTTCCCGACTGCCGCAGCATGGCGTCAACCAGCGTGGTTTTGCCGTGGTCAACATGGGCGATGATGGCGATATTGCGTATCGTCTGGCTCACAGGTGGGTTTTTCCTTATCGTGGGTTCGGCCGTTCGCGCCTTCAGGTCGGAGACACACATCCCGCGCTTCTCCGCATAGTGCGGCATCTTTCATTCTATCAGCGCGACGCGTCCGCAGCCTCCGGCCCGGGATGCCGGTGGGCCCGGGCCCGCACTTTTTCTCCGTCAGCCAGGTCAAAGGCCGCATTGACCAGCGCGATATGCGAGAAGGCCTGCGGGAAATTGCCCACCAGCCTACCACTCTTTACGTCGTACTCCTCCGAGAGCAGGCCCAGATCATTGCGCAGCGCGAGCAGCTTCTCAAACAGGGCCCGCGCGTCGTCGAAGCGGCCAATGGCCTTCAAGCTGCCCACCATCCAGAAGCTGCAGGCCAGAAAGACGCCCTCTCCCGGGGGCAGGCCGTCGGGCGATTTGGAGGTGTCATAGCGCAGTACCAGCCCGTCGGGCATCAGCTCGCGCTCAATCGCCTCCACCGTTCCCTTCACGCGCGGATCATCGCCAGGCAGAAAGCCCACCAGCGGCATCAGCAGCAGCGAGGCGTCGAGCTCATCCGCCCCGTAATACTGCACAAAGCTGTTCTTCTTCCGGTTGAAGGCATGCGCGCAAATCTCCTCATGAATGGCTTTGCAGAGCCCGCGCCACCGCTCCACCGGAGCGTCATAGCCCAACTGCCCGGCCAGCAGAGTCGCGCGGTCGAAGGCGACCCATGCCATCAGCTTGGAGTAGGTGAACTGCCGTCGGCCTCCGCGCGTCTCCCAGATGCCTTCATCCGGCTGCCGCCAGATGGTTTCCAGATGTTCCAGCAGCGCCACCTGCACGCGAAACTCATTCACCCCGTGCCGGCGCAGACTATTCTGCGCATGGTAGAAGGAGTCCATCATCTCGCCGTAGATGTCGAGCTGCACCTGTCTGGAGGCGGCATTGCCGATGCGCACCGGCCGCGAGTTCTCGTAGCCCGGCAGCCAGTCAATCTCCCACTCCACAAGCTGCCGCTCGCCTTTGAGCCCGTACATGATCTGCACCTGGCCGGGGCTGCCCGCGAGGGCGCGAATCAGCCAGTTCTGCCACGCCTCGGCCTCATCAAAGTAACCCGCGTTGGTGAGGGCGAGCAGGGTGAACGTGGAGTCGCGCAGCCAGCAGTAGCGATAGTCCCAGTTGCGCTGGCCGCCAATCTGCTCGGGCAGCGAGGTGGTTACCGCGGCGACGATGCCCCCGGTGGGCGCGTAGGTCATGGCCTTCAGCGCCATCAGAGAGCGCCGCACCGCGTCGCCGTACCCGCCCTCATATTTCAACTGCGCGTTCCACTTCTTCCAGTAGAGCTCCGTCTCTTCCAGCGCCTTCAGCGGCTCCACGGGCTCAGGATCTTCATGGTACGAGTCGCCGTAAGTGAGCGTGAACCACACCTGCCCGCCTTCGGCGATGGTGAATTCGGCGACGGTGCGCAGATTTTTGCCATGCACCGGCACCGAGGCATGCAGCACCGCCAGGCCCGGGCCGGCGATGGCGCGCACGCCGTCGTGAATCCGCGTGACCCACGGCACTGTGCGCCCGTAGTCAAAGCGCAGGGCCAGCTCCATCGACACATCCACGCTGCCGCGCAGCCCATCCACAATGCGCACCACGTCGGAGTAGCGGCCGCGAACCGGCATGAAGTCGGTTACCCGAATCGCGCCGGAGGCGGATTCAAAGACCGTCTCCAGAATCAGGGTGTGGCCGCGATAGCGTCGCGTGCTGGTGAAGCCGGCCTGCGCGGGAGCGATCTTCCAGAAGCCGTTTTCGGGGGTGCCCAGCAACGCGGCCAGGCACGCCTGCGACGAGAAATCGGGCCAGCACAACCAGTCAATGGAGCCGTCGCGCGCCACCAGCGCCGCGGTTTCAAAGTCGCCAATCAGCGCGTAGTCCTCAATCCTGGCAGCCATGGCGCGCTATTGCTCCCGGTAGTTCCGCATCAGCCCGCCATCCACAACCAACGTCGCGCCGGTCATGTAGGCCGCCTCGTCTGAAGCCAGAAACGCCACCAGTCCCGCCACGTCGCCGGGATTTCCCAGCCGTCCCAGTGGAATCTTTTGAAGCAGCGCGCCGAGCTTTGCCTTGTCATTGAGCAGCGCCGTGTTGATGGGCGTGGCAATCGCGCCGGGCGCGACGTTGTTCACCGTGATGCCCAGCGGTCCAAGCTCCACGGCCAGGTCGCGCATGAGCATGCGCAGCCCGCCCTTGCTGCAGCAGTAGCTGGCGAAGCCGGGGAATGCCATATCCTCGTGCACCGAGCTGATGTTGATCACGCGGCCCGGCTTTTTTGCCGCGCGCAGCCGTTGAACAAAAGCCTGCGTAAGAAAGAACGGCCCGCGCAGGTTGACCGCCATCACCTTGTCGTACTCCTGTTCCGTTGTCTCCCAGAAGTCCGACTTGTGCTCCATGCCCGCGTTGTTGACCAGGATGTCGGCACATCCGTAGCGGCTCCATGCCGCTTCAACAAGCTCGCGATCGTCGCCGGTCCGGGTCACATCCGCCAGCACGATTTCGCCCTCACCGCCCGCCTTCTCGATTACGCTCTCTGTCGCCTTCGCGCCGGACGGATCGCCAACGTAGTCGACGATGACCCGGGCGCCTTCAGCGCCCAGCCGCTCCGCAATTCCCTGCCCAATGCCCGATCCGGCTCCGGTCACAATGGCAACACGCCCAGCCAAACGTTGCATCATCACCCTCCTGTGTTGAATTGGGTTTTCGTGGGTCCCTTCGGGGTTGGATGCAGAAATGAGGGAACACGAAAGCCTCACGCAAAAAATCAGCCCCACGTCAGGCGGCTGCGGCAGGCAGCGGGCTTTCGCACCACTTGCGCGGTCAACTACAATTTCCCGCACATGAAAAACCCCGCTGACTCACGCTCCATCTTCCGCTTTCGCCGCACAATGCTTGCCCCGGTGGCCGCGCTCGTCGCATGCGCGGTCCCGCTCTGCGCTCTGCCCGCGGCCGCGACGCCGCGCACTGCCGCAAAGCATCTGATGATCTACACTATCGACGTGGAGGGCGGGCAGTCGACCCTGCTGGTGGCTCCCTCGGGCGCCTCGCTGCTGGTGGATGCGGGCTGGGGAGACAACAACGGGCGTGACGCCAGCCGGATTGCCGCCGCCATGCACGACGCGGGCATCACCCGCATCGACAAGGTCCTGATCACCCACTTTCACACCGATCATGTGGGCGGCGTGCCCAACCTGGTGCAACGCGTGCATGTGGGCGAGTTTCTGGATCACGGCGTGAATCGCGAGGACTCCGGCATTACACGCCGCGACTATGCCGCCTATCTCAAGGCCATCAAGGGCATTCCGCGCCGCATTGTTCATCCCGGCGACACCATCGAAATCGCCGGCCTCTCCATTGTTGTGCTCACCGCCGACGGCAACCTGATCGCGACTGTACCCGGCGTGAAGCCGGCGCCCAACCCCTACTGCGCCGGCGAGCCCCACTGGAAGCTTGACGCCACCGAGAATCCGCGTTCCGCAGGCATTCTGGTGCGCTACGGCAGATTTCGCTTTCTCGACCTCGGCGACCTGACCAAAGCCAAGGAGGTCGAGCTGGCGTGTCCCGCGAATCGCATCGGCGGCGTTGATCTGTTTCTTGTGAATCATCACGGCATGAATCTTTCCAACGCGCGCGCCTTTGTCGACGCCATTCATCCGCGCGTGGCCATCATGGACAACGGCGCGCACAAGGCGGGCATGCCCGAGGCATGGCAGACCGTGCATGACAGTCCGGGCATGCAGGCTCTTTATATGCTGCACACCGCCGAGGGGTCTGACGCGGCGCACAACAGCCCAGCGCCGCTGATCGCCAACATCAAGGGCGGCGATGACGGCGCATACTTTAAAGTGGCGGCGAACGCCGACGGCGACTTCAGTGTGACCAACTCACGCACCGGCAGCACCACCGATTACCCGGCGAAGTAGACCGGCCTCATCACGACGGGAGGAATCAATGTCACTGACACGCCGCCGCTTTCTGGGTGGACTGGCCGCAGCAGGAGCACTCTCAGCCATGCCGAACACCG
>DASSHM010000173.1:0-13176 GCA_035692885.1 Occallatibacter sp. | reverse complement strand
TGGGTGTTCATGCCGGCAATAATCTTCATCGCCTCCTTTGTTGCGTCAACGGTGGACGCACTCTTGGTCATGACCACCACCCGAAAGGTGGCAGGATGGTCATAGTTGAATCCATAACCGCCTCCGACCGCATAGGCCAGGCCGAGCCGGGTGCGGATGTTCTGGAACAGCCGGCTGCCGAAGCCACCGCCGAGGATGTCATTCATCAGGGCCAGTGCTGGAACGTCGGGGTTGCGCCTGTCGGTGCCGAGCCCCACAATCTGCACATTTGACTGGTTGACGTCGCTCTTGTTGATGAAATACACGGCTGGTTTTGGATCACTGAAGGTGTCGCGCCGCGGGGGCAGGGGCCTCACGAGGGGCAACTTCCCAAACTCCGCGCGCAGCTTGGCCTCCATGGTTGCGGGGTCAAAATCGCCGCTGACGCTCACAATGAGCCTGCCCTGGATGGTGCGGTCGTGCCACGCCTGCAGGTCACTGAGTTTGACCGCGGCGATGGTCGCCAGTTCCGGCTGAAGCGTATAGGGGCTGTTATCGCCGTAGACCAGCTTTCGGGATTCGCGCCCGGCGATTTCGCCTTCGTCATCGTTGCGCCGCACGATGCCCGTGGCTTCCTGCTGTTTGGCGAGGGCGAGCTTCTCCTCGTTGAATTTGGGATGAAACAGCAAATCCATGGCCAGGGTGAATACCTCGTCTGAGTCGCCCTTGAGCGAATCCCACGAGAGAGCGGTGGAGTCGATATCGCCGCCAGTCTCAATGTGAGCGGCCTTCGATGCCAGCAGGTCGTCCATGGCATCGCCGCTCATCTTTTCAGAACCGCTGGTGCGCCAGGCTTCCCCGTACAGGTCGATCAGGCCCGCCTGCGCCGGATTGACATCCCGTTCGCCGCCGGGGATTGTGACCGAGCCGGTTATGAACGGAAGCTCGTGATCCTCCTGCAGGAAGAGTATGATACCGTTCTTCAGCTCGACGCGGATGGGCTGGTGGGGCTTGAACTCGTGCAGCGGAGGAATGGGAATCTTCTCCCACGGCTTGCTTTGCTGTGCCTGCAGGCTGCAGGGCAGAAGCAATACGCCGATGAGAGCCGCCGGAAGAAGGAGCTTCGATGCAAATCGCAGGGTGAAAATCCTCATTGTGCGCCTCCGGAGTTCTTCGCCGGGGATTTTGGAGCCTGGAAGTCAATCTCGGCGGTGGTGCGATTGGACGGCACGAAGATTTCATTGGCCACTCTGCGGATATCGGCCTTGGTGACCTTGTCAATCCGGTCCAGTTGCAAAAAGATCTGTCGCCAGTCACCATATCGAGTCTGGTACTCCGCCAGCGCGTTGGCGAGCCCCTGATTATCTGCCAGACCGCGCAGCAGGTCGGCGCGGGCGCGGGTCTTGAACATCGCCAGCTCTTCATCCGTCACATCAATGGTCTTCAGCTTTTCAATTTCCTTGTGAATGGCTGTGGCCATCTCAGCCGGAGTGTGACCCGGCAACGGCACCGCATAGAAGGCAAAAAGACTCGGATACTTTTCGCCGGGGAAGGGACTGAAGCCCTGCGCCTCGGCCGCAATCTGCTGGTCGCGAACCAGGCTTCGATACAGCCGCGATACGCGTCCGTTGGACATGATGTCCTGGATGGCGTCATAAACCGCGTCGTCGGGGCTGCGGTAACTGGGGCGGTGATAGCCCTCGATATAAAAGGGTTGGGTGGCTTCTCGGATGACCACCGACTTTTCAGCAAACTGCTCCGGCTCGACGGTCGTCATCTCTTCGGGCTTCGGTCCGCCGGGCACTTTGCTGAAGTACCTCTCCAGCATGGGCAGTTCCGTTTTTGTATTCACGTCGCCAACAATGGCGATGACGATGTTGGAGGCAACGTAATATTTCTTGTGGAATGCCATGGCCTCCGTGGCGGTTATCTGGCTTACTTCGCTGGGCCAGCCTACGCCGCTGCGCCCGTAGTTGTGCGCAACGTACGCGGTGGCAAGAAACTGTTCGATGAGCCGGCCGATGGGGTTGGAGTCGACGCGCATGCGGCGCTCCTCCAGAACCACATTGCGCTCCTTGTAGAATTCGCGCGGAACAGTATCAGCCAGGCGGTCGCTTTCAAGCCATGCCCACAGCTGCATGCGATTCTCCGGCATGGACCAGTAATACATGGTTTCATCGAGGCCGGTGGAGGCATTCAGGCCGGTGGCGCCGTTGCGCTGCGCCACCTCGGTGAACTGATTGGGGATGACATATTTGTCCGCGGCGGCCTGGGCGGCCACAAATGCCTTCTGCAGTTCTGCCAGTTTCTGGGGATCCCGGCCCACTGGCTTCAGATACTCTGCCTCATAGGCGTTGTTGGCGGCTTCAACCTTGGCCAGCGCAACCTTCTCGGCTGGCCAGTCGCTGGTGCCAATCTCGCTGGTCCCTTTGAAGGCGAGGTGCTCAAACATGTGCGCAAGCCCGCTCTCGCCGGAGGGATCGTCCACGTCGCCCGCATCCACAAACGTGGTGTAGCTGAAGACCGGTGCCTCCGGGCGCTGGCAGATGATCAGAGTGAGCCCGTTGGGGAGCACCTTGACGGTAATCATCTTCTCGAATCGCTGTAGATAAGGGTCCTGCTGTGCGCCGCACCAGGTGGCGCCCCCCAGCGCCATGAGCGCGACTACAATCGTCCACATCCAGGGGGACAATCTTTTCGGCATCCCTGCTCCTTGTCGCGGGCGCAATCGCACCCTCCCGCTCTCTACCAAGCTATTGTGCCAGCTTCGGGGCGTCAATCGGCAGGCAGGGGTGGGCCGCCGTACGTGGCAGGCGGGTACGCCGCCCACCATGATTGAGTGTCCTATACTAAGGATTGCGCCGGGGAGGCTTTTGGCCTGCCGAACGCTGAATTCCCGGAGGTTACCCTCTTGGCTTCAAACACGAATCCCCGCGGCGGAGGCAGTTCCCGCATCCGCTCGACCACCGTCATTTGTGTGCGCCGCAACGGCAGGGTTGTCATGGCCTCGGATGGGCAGGTGACCTTCGGCGATCACGTGCTGAAGCACTCAGCCAGAAAGATCCGCAGGATCTACCAGGACAAGATTCTGGCGGGGTTTGCAGGGTCGACGGCGGATGCCTTCTCACTTTTTGCCCGGTTCGAGACCAAGCTGGAGCAGTATGCGGGCAATCTGAATCGTGCGGCTGTCGAGCTGGCGAAGGACTGGCGAACCGACAAGATGCTGCGCAATCTTGAGGCCCTGCTGGTGGTTGCGGATGTCCATCAGACCTTTCTCATCTCCGGGTCGGGAGACGTGATTGATCCGGACGAGCAGATTGCCGCCATCGGCTCCGGCGGAAGTTATGCCACGGCCGCTGCCCGCGCGCTGATGGAAAATACCGACCTGGGTGCCCGCGAGATTGCAGAAAAAGCCATGAAGATTGCAGGCGACATCTGCATCTATACCAATGACCACGTAACCATTGAGGAGTTGGAGGGCTAGCGCGTAGTAGACGCCAGCCGATTGATTCATGGCCATTTATCTGCCTGCATCTGCTGAAGAACAGGAGCGCGCGCTGGATGAGCTGACGCCGCGCGAGATTGTGTCGGAGCTTGACAAGCACGTGGTGGGTCAGCGCGCGGCCAAGCGCGCCGTGGCCATTGCCCTGCGCAACCGCCAGCGCCGCCAGAAGCTGCCGCCCGACCTCGCCGACGACATCATGCCCAAAAACATCATCATGATTGGACCAACCGGCGTGGGGAAGACCGAGATCGCGCGCCGGCTGGCCAAGCTGACCAACTCGCCATTTCTCAAGGTGGAGGCCTCAAAGTTTACCGAGGTGGGCTATGTCGGACGCGACGTGGAGTCGATGATCCGCGACCTGGTGGAGATTGCCATCGACATGGTGCGCGAGGAGCGGCTGGAAGAGGTGGAGGACAGGGCGGAGATGAATGCCGAGGAGCGCCTGCTGGATGTGCTGCTGCCTGCCCCGCCCACAACACCGCAGGCGCCGGAGGGCCAGCATGCGCTGGCCGGAACCGAGAGCCATCAGCGTTCGCGCGAGAAGCTTCGTCAGCAGTTCCGCGAAGGCAAACTGGACGACCGGATCGTTGAGATCGACGTGCGCGAGCGCGGCACGCCGCAGTTCGGCATCATCAGCAACCAGAACCTTGAGGACATGGAGATGAACCTCAGGGACATGTTGCCCAACATCTTCGGGGCGGGAACAAAGAAACGCAAGATGAAGGTGACCGACGCATTCGACTATCTGGTGCAAGAGGAGGAAGGCCGCCTCATTGACATGGACCAGGTCAACCGCTCTGCGACCGAGCGGGTTGAGTCAAGCGGCATCATCTTTCTGGATGAGATTGACAAGATCGCGGGCCGCGAAGGCGGACATGGGCCCGACGTTTCACGCGAGGGCGTGCAGCGCGACATTCTGCCCATCGTGGAGGGCACCACCGTCAACACGCGCTACGGCATGGTGCGGACAGACCACATTTTGTTCATTGCCGCCGGCGCTTTTCATGTCTCCAAGCCGAGCGACCTGATTCCCGAGCTGCAGGGCCGTTTTCCGCTGCGCGTGGAGTTGAAGTCACTGACGGTGGAGGATTTCCTGCGCATTCTCACTGAGCCCAAGTCCTCGCTGGTAAGGCAATACACGGCCCTGCTGGAGACGGAAGGAGTTCGGCTGGAGTTTGTGCCCGAGGCGCTGCGCGAGATGGCGGAGTTCGCGTTCAAAGTGAATGAAACCACTGAAAACATTGGCGCGCGCCGCCTGCACACGATTATGGAGCGGGTATTGGAGGATGTGAGCTTTCTGGCGCCTGACGTTGCGCGCGGTTCACAGGCAAGTGAGCCGGGCGGATTGGCCGAGGCCATCAAAGAGGAGGCCACGGTGCCGCTGCCCTATGCCGAGCGGATGACGGCTTCAGGTCCGGAAAAGGTCTTTACTGTCACTTCGGAGTATGTGAAGCTCATGGTGGCGTCGATTGTCCGGGACCAGGATCTGAGCCGCTATATCCTGTAGCCCCTGGAGCAACTCGCGCCTGTTAGTCAACACCCGCGCGCATCTCAAGCCGGCGCAGGTCTTTGAGCAGAACAGCCAGAGAAGTCTTCCCAATCGAGGACTCAAAGTCCTTTTGCAGCCTGTCGAACGCGCCAATCACGCGCAAGGCGCACTTTTTGCCCTGCGGCTTGATGGTCAGCAGATAGGCGCGCGCATCCTCGGGGTCGATCCTCCGCTGCAGCAGGCCCTTCGCCTCGAGCGACGATACGCAATGGCTGATGTTGCCTCGCGTGGTGCCAAAAGTGTCAGCCAACTGCGACGGCTTCACCGGGCCTGGGGCCTCAAAAAAGAGTGCCGCCAGAACAAGTCCTTCGAGAAATCCAAGACCGTCGGCCTCAAGTACCCGGCTGCTGAGAGACTCAAAGCGGCGCGCCGCATGGTGGACCGCGAACATGGGGCTTTCCCGCAGAAACGCATCAATACGCATGGCCGCCTCCGCGATAGTTTACCAAATCAACTATTCGCATTGATATTGAATCGTTCTTGAGTGCCGGCCCTTCCGTGGCAATGATGGATCAGAGACCATCGATGCGATTCCTAACTGCCGTTCTAACCTGCTGCCTGTGCCTGCCTTTTGTTGCGCCTGAGTCGGTATCTGCTCAAGCGGCGGGGTCAAACCCCGGGCCCGCAAACCCCGCACCTGCAAAATCCACACCCGCGAAATCCGGGCCTGCAAATTCCGAACTCGCCAAATTCAGGCCCGCAAAAGGCGCCAGTGAGACTCTGGTGGTGCTGGGCTCGGCCATGCCCGTGCCACTGGGGGAGTCTCCGCGCGCTGTATTTGTGCAGCCGGTGCAGGCGGAGCTCCTGCGGGTGGGCACAGCCCTCGATTTGCTGCGCTACGATTCATCGGTATTTCTGGAGCAGCGGGGAGCGGGTGGAGCGCAGTCGGACCTGGTGCTCCGCGGGGGCAGCTTTGCGCAAACTCTGGTGATGATCAATGGATTTCGCGTCAACGACGGCCAGAGCGCGCATCACAACCTGGATCTGCCCATTCCTCTCGATGCCATGAGTTCCATCCAGGTGCTGGAGGGAGCGGGCTCCACGTTGCATGGCGCGGATGCGTTGAGCGGGGTTGTGGACTTTCTCACCACCGCTCCGTCGCAATCATCGGTGAGGCTCAGGGCCGGGGTGGGGTCTTTCGGAGCTAACGAGGAGTCGGTGATGGCAGAGGCGACGCGCGCCTCGCTGAGCGGCCGTCTCACAGCCACCCGAAACTTCTCAACGGGATTCATGACGGACCGCGACTATCGCAACGAAGATGCCTCGCTGGAGGCATGGGCCGGAACGCAGCTAGGAGTCACGGATTTGCTGGTTGCGGCGAGCGACAGGGCGTTCGGTGCGAACCAGTTCTATGGCAACTTCACCTCGTGGGAGCGGACCAAGGGCTGGTTCGCCGCGGTGCGGCAGGACCTGGGCAGCAGACTGGTGGCAGCATACGGTTACCGCCGCCATACTGACGATTTCATACTGGTGCGCGATAACCCCGCGTTGTATGCGAATAACCATGTTGATGCGGCGTGGCAGTCCTCACTGCGTTACCGGGCGGATACCGGCGCGACGACGCTGTTGCTGGGGCTCGAGGCGGACGGCGACAGCATCGCAAGCAACAATCTCGGCATTCACGCGCGCAACCGCGGGGCCGGATACGCGGATATCGACATTCATCCGGCGAAGCGGCAGTGGAAGATTTCAGCCGGAGTGCGCGAGGAGATGTTTTCAGGCAGGTTGCCTGCCGTGTGGTCGCCGCAGCTTGCGGCAAGCTTGCGGGTTGCGCACGCAGTCAAACTTCGCGCCAGTGCCGGATACGGATTCAGGATTCCGACGTACACCGATCTCTACTACTCCGATCCAAGTACGGTTGGAAACCCGGGTCTGAAGCCGGAGTCCGCATGGTCCGGCGACGGAGGCGCGGACTGGGCGCCATCGTCGCGGCTGATGTTCGCAGTCACCGGTTTCTACACGAGGCAGCACGACACAATCGACTATGTGCGCGCCTCTTCCGCTGAACGGTGGCAGGCTGCAAATTTACGCGGCCTGCACTTCACCGGTGTTGAGTCATCGCTGACCTGGATCCCGAGCGCCGCACAGAAGGTGCGGGTGGCGTGGACGGGGCTGCATGGCGCGCAGCAGGCGCTCAATGGGCTGCAATCAAGGTATGTGTTCAACTACCCGGTCGAGAACATCCATGCAACATGGACGATGGCCATCCGGCGCGACTGGACCGTGAGTAATCGCGTGCAGATTGCTCAGCGATACAGGCAGACAGCCTATCCGGTCTGGAATGTCTCGCTTTCGCGCGAGGCGGGCCGTGTGCGCCCCTACCTGCGCCTCGACAACCTGAGCAACACCGGCTACGAGGAGATCAGCGGAGTAGCCATGCCGGGACGTTCCTTCACCGGCGGGTTCGCGATCCGGCTCGGCAAATAAGGTGAACGGAAACTTCATTCCGGCCCGGTGCGGGTTCTGATACTGTATACACGTACCTCGGCAGTCCGCTCGGGTTTGCAAGCCAGCGGACTCTACCTGCACTCTCCGGCTCTTGAGGGAATGCGGATGGAGGCGATCAGGAGAGCACCGGGAAGGTGTGCCTGCGCTTCGTCCGCGCGCCCTTCCCTTCGACGCCACGCAGTCAATCAAGAGGAGAGTCACCATGGGACATTCCACGCATCATCACCAGATAAACTACATCGAGTTCGGCGCCACCGACATTGGGCGAGCCCGGCGCTTCTACACGGGCGTCTTTGGGTGGAGCTTTACTGACTACGGCCCCGACTACACCAGCTTCAATGCGGCTCAGGCCGGAATTGATGGTGGTTTCCGCAAGGTTGATCCGCACCGCGGAGGGGGAGAGCAGGCCCAACTTGTAGTTCTCTACTCCGCCGACTTAAAGGCTACTGAGTCTGCCATCGTCGCGGCGGGCGGCAGCATCACGGTTCCGGCATTCGAGTTTCCGGGCGGCCGCCGCTTCCACTTTGCCGATGGTGTTGGTAACATACTGGCCGTGTGGTCGGAATAAGGCTGGTTCACCGTGGGCGGTGGCCTAATTTACCGTTGGCGGCAATGTTGACTCTTGCCTGCCCAGTTGTTCGCGAACCAGCGAGAGACCCAGAACACAGCGCTCAAAGCCATCCGAGAGCCGCGCGAACAGGGGCGCTTCCCGCTCATACTCGAACAGGTTGAACTGGCTCACGATGTAGTAGCTCTCCTTCCCGGCCTGGATGAGTTCGCCCAGGCTGGGATGCGGGCCGCGCCTGTGGCCGGGAATGGCCGCCTCGGGGTACATGCCGCCGACAAAGAGCGCATAGTCGCCAATATACTTGCGCATCGAGCGCTCAACGTCGAAGGAGGGAGCCGTTCCGTTGACCGGATCCGCGGCTTCAAGCATGGATTGAAGCTCCTCAATCGGCCTGCCCATGGAATCACGCACTTTATACAAATTGTCGGCCTCGGAGAACTCGCAGAGCAGGTGTGCAACGTAATTCGTTACGTCCGGGTCGTGCAGTCCCAGACTCCCTTCGTAGCTGTTGCGCACAATCTGGTGAAAGAACGGTTCGAGCGGATGAGCTTGTGACTGCATACACACCTCCCGTGCCTGCGCTCACAGCCGGAATGTGGATCGGCCGGTTGCTTCAAAAGCGACCCGGCCGGCACGCCGGCCTCTGCATCACTTGCCTGCTATAACACCAAGCATAGCGAAAATGTTGCTGTAATCTTCATGGGCAAAAAGATTGTTGGCAGTTGAGCGGCGCGATTGCAGAACAAGGCAGCAGACCAAACGAAAGAGGGCAGCCGCCGGGCTGCCCTCGTGCTGCATGCTCGATGCGCGAATCAGACCGCGGCCGGCGCGCGCGATTCCAGCTCTGCCAGGCGCTTGGCAAGCATTGCTTCCAGCTTGACCAATGCCGATGAGAAGCCCTCGATGCCTTCCTTCAGCTTGTCCGATGCCATGCGATCGGCCGCATGCATACGCTCGAAGGTGGCCTTGTCCACCTTGATTCTCTCAATCGCCATGGCCTTTGCTGCGTTGGCGTCTAGCTTGCGGGGCAGATTCTCAACGGTGCCTTCCAGCTCAGCCAGCAGATGCGGCGAAATGGTGAGCAGATCACACCCGGCCAGTTCGCGTATCTCGCCGATGTTGCGAAAGCTGGCGCCCATCACGATGGTCTTGTATCCGAATTTCTTGAAGTAGTTGTAGATGTGAGTGACGGATTGCACGCCGGGATCGTCTGCTCCTTGAAAATCCTTCCCGGTGTCCTTCTTGTACCAGTCGAGGATGCGGCCCACAAATGGTGAGATGAGCGTAGCGCCGGCTTCGGCCGCGGCGATTGCCTGGTGGAGGCCGAAGAGCAGCGTCATATTGCAGTTGATGCCTTCCTTCTGCAATACCTGGACGGCGAGAACTCCCTGCCACGTGGATGCAATCTTGATGAGGATGCGATTCGCATCCACTCCTTCAGCCTTGTACAGAGCAATGATGCTGCGTGCCTGCGCAATCATCGCCTCGGTGTCATAGGAGAGGCGCGCGTCCACCTCGGTTGATACGCGTCCGGGCACAATTCCAAGGATCTTCTTGCCGAAGGCCACCGCCAGATGCTGGAAGGCAAGATTGGCCACCGCCTGATCGGTTGCACCATCACCCAGCTTCTTCCGCGCATTCACCAGTACACCATCCACAATGGGTTGATACTGGGGCATCTGCGCGGCCGTGGTAATCAAAGACGGGTTCGTGGTGGCATCCTGGGGACGAAACTTTTCCATGGCTTCAAAGTCGCCCGTATCCGCTACAACCACCGTGTATTGGCGCAACTGTTCAAGCAGGTTCTTCGGCATATTCCCTCCTGGAATAGCAACCACCTTCGAGGCTCCTCCTCTCCAGTGTACTGCTAATTAAGATTCCTCCGTCCGGGCAGGGGTTGCTGCGGGACTGGCGGTGTCTGGCGTGCAAGCCTGTTTGCCCGGACTGTCGATGCTTGAGATTCAAGCATCCACGCGATTCCGGTCAGTATGCGGGCCGTCGCCTGCAGCAGCCTGATCTGATGCGGGTTGCCGGATGCAAGTGTTATCACTGCAATGATATACACAGGCAGCGTTGCGATTGAACAGGTTGAAATCATAGGTTGCGCTCAGCACGGGATCGGTGTCCGGGAATCGAAGGACAGCGCAGCAACTTCAAATGCCGTTGCCTATGCCCACGGACCTTGCGGAGCAACGCGGGGAGAATTCATTGCCAAGCCGTCTCCCACGCGGCGCATGCATCGAGCGGATGCATCATTGGGTCGGCACTGTTTCCTGCGTCTCGTCAGAGCGTGGGCTCTCATGGCCAGTCTGGTCGATGGCACTCACGGAATAGGTGTAGGTATGGCCCGGCAGCACATGAGCATCGCTGAAGGCGGGTCCGGCCAGAGGCGGTGCTGGCGAGATGCGTTGCCAGGTCAGGTTGCCTTCGCGGCGATAAACAATGTACCCCGCAAGGTCGCCTTCACGATTCGGACGCCAGCTTAGGTCGATTGTGGGCTGTGTGCCGTCTTGACTCGTGCTGGCCACACCAACCAGTCCCGAGGGCGCGGCCGGAGGAAACCTGTCAACCGCGGCGATGCGCACCGGAGCGGACAGGTCGCTGTCGAGCTCCAGCGTCGTTCCGTTACGGTATATCCGGATGACACGTTGCGCGCGGTACTCATAGGTCTGGCCCAGTTGAATGTCCTTATCCAACGCAATGCCCTTTGGGCCGCCTTGCATCACCAGCAGATTCTGCTCCGCAGGCTCGGATGGTGGCGCCAGCAGTCCCTGCTGCGGCCTTTTCTCTGGGGCGGTGAGCATAGTGCGCCGCAGGCGGATGGCAGTCTCCTCCCCGTCCGGCAGCCAATGGAGCACGATTCCCTCCCGGTTCTGCTCTGCGGTGAGGCCGGTGATTTGCCCGGGCGCGGCACCGGCCAGGCTTTCGGCACCGTTCGACCGGCCCGCCGACCGGCCTCTGGCGTTCTTTAACTCAACAAAATAGGTGAGCGGGCGTGCGGCGCCCGAGGCCAGATCCGGTGGCAGCGTCTCCGTGAACTTTCCTGCCATGCCTGGCGTGGACGACAAAGTTGCCGCCGGTTCACAGGCTTCATCAGGTTGCTGCCGGCAAATGGCGACTGAGATGGAATCCTTCATGGGCAGGTTGTCGGTGTTTCTGGCGGGGTTGGTCCAGGTGAGCAGCACCTGATTCCCAGTGCGGACTGCCTGCAGGTCCGCAACACGGGCCGGCAGATTGAGCGACGGGGCCTGCGGAGCTCCCGGCGTGCCGCAGCCGGTCAACAGCGCGGCAAGCGCGATTGCCGCGGTCGCACAGCCTCCATCTCGCACCACATGCATAGCCCTCCCAGTCTACTGGAGCGCAAAGGTGTCAGGCGGGCCTGATGCCGTATCCTTCCTACGATATGCTTCACTGAAGGCGTCGAGCCGCACCGGTTCAGGCTGGAGACAACTCAAGACGATGAGCGATAGTCACGCCGATCCCCTGCCTGTTGTAGCCGACGAACGCAGCCGGCTGGGATACAACCGCTTTCTGCTGCTGGTGGCCGGGCTCGGCGGCCTGCTCTATGGCATTGACGTGGGCATCATCGGCGGTGCTCTGCCGTATCTTGAGGCAACTTCGGGGCTCACGGCAGCCCAGCTTTCGGCCATTGTTGCGGCGGTGCTGCTGGGCAGTGTCTTCTCCACGCTGTTTGCCGGGGTGCTCGCCGACTTGATGGGCCGCAAACCGCTGATGATTCTCAGCGGGACGGCATTCGTCGCCAGTATTCCCATCATCGCCCTCTCGCACGGCTATGCGCCGCTTTTTTACGGCCGTCTCCTCCAGGGCATCAGCGGCGGTCTCATCGGCGTGGTGGTTCCGCTCTACCTCGCGGAATGCCTCTCGGCCGCAACCCGGGGCAAGGGGACTGGCGTCTTCCAATGGCTGCTGACACTGGGCATTGTGGTGGCAGCGCTGGTCGGCATCTATTTCAGCTACCGTGTGGCCACCGTGGCGCAGGCGGGCAATGCAGCCGCGCTGCTGGCGTTTGAAGACAAGGCCTGGCGAAGCATCTTCTGGGTCTCGCTGCCCCCGGGCATCTTCTTTGTGATTGGGAGCTTCTGGGTTACGGAATCGCCGCGCTGGCTCTTCAGCCGGGGCAGGAGTGACGAGGCCGGCCGGGCGCTGCTGCGTTCGCGCACCGCCCGGCAGGCGGAGATTGAATTGAACGAGATGAGGTCCGCGGCGGCCGAGAGGAGCCGTACCCGGGGCGCCCGGGCGCGGGACTCACTGCTGCGCCGGAAGTATGTCATCCCGTTTCTGCTGGCGTGCATCATCCTCTTCTGCAATACGGCCACCGGGGTCAACTCGATCATCGGGTATAACACGGGCATCCTGCTGCAGAGCGGACTGTCCGACCTGCAATCTCACTGGGGCTACGTGGTGTTCACCGCGGTCAACTTTGTGATGACGATGATTGGCATGACGCTCGTCGATCGAGTGGGCCGCAAGATTCTGCTGGTGGTGGGCACCAGCGGCATCATCCTTTCCATGATGACGGTCGGCCTGATGTTCCTGCGCACGGAACGGAACAGCGTGAATTGCCGCGCTGCAATCCAGGCCATGGTGAGCCCGGCGCAACAACTGAATCTGCGATTCAGTCCGGCGCAGGCAAAGACTCTGCTGGCATCAGACGGCGCCACGGCAGCGGCCATCGACAGTGGACGCGCCTCGTTCGTCATCATCTATTCCTATGGTGACTTCACCGCCGCCACCAGCTATGTGCGCTCAGATGATCCCGGGGCGTCGCCGTTGACCATTACCCGCTCCAACTGCGTTCCAGCCGACCGGGTGGAGGCATTTTTCAAGAACCCGGTGGGCAACCTGCAGGCGGCGCGGACGGCGCCGCTGAAGATTGAGAAGGCCGTGATTGGCGCGGTGCCTGATGAGGGTCATGGCTGGTTGATTGCGCTCGGGCTCTACGTCTTCATGGCTTTTTATGCGATGGGCCCCGGTGTGTGCGTGTGGCTCGCGCTCTCCGAGCTGATGCCCACGCGCATCCGCTCCAACGGCATGAGTATTGCGCTGGTGATTAATCAGCTTGTCTCCACCACGCTGGCGGGCATCTTTCTGCCCTTTGTCGCCAAG
>DASSHM010000172.1:0-20344 GCA_035692885.1 Occallatibacter sp. | reverse complement strand
AATAACGAAAGGACGGAAACCGATGCATGAAGATCTGAGCGGAGCGGAACTGAAGGAACGCATTGCGCTGATCGAGAGCATGATCAGCGAGGGGCGGCGCACCACGGAGAACTGGGGCTGGGTGTTTGTGCTGTGGGGAGTGGCCTATTACGTGGCCATTGCGTGGTCCGTGTGGGGTAATCCGGAGCTGGCCTGGGTGGTGACCATGCTTGCCGCGATGGTGCTGACCGGCGTGCTGGCCTCGGTGAAGAGGCGTGGGCAGCATGAAACGACGATGGGCAGGGCAGTGGGCGCCATCTGGGCGTCGATGGGGATCTCGCTGTTTGTACTGCTGGTGTCGCTGGGGATGGCCGGCCGCCATGACACGCTGCTTTTCATCGCGATTATAGGAGCGATGCTGGGCATGGCGAACGCCGCGTCGGGAGTGCTGTTGCGGTGGAAGATGCAACTGGCCTGCGCGGTGGCGTGGTGGGCGTCGGCGGTGCTGGCCTGCTTTGGACCGGAGAAGACGGGTGATACGGCATTTCTGGTGGCCATCTTTTTCTGCCAGATCGTGTTCGGACTGTATGCGATGAGGCTGGAGGCGCGCCGGAGAGGCAAGGGAGGCGTGGTTCATGCCTGAGCTGCCGGAGCTGAATCCTGTTGTTCACGGCAAGCTGCGTCTGGCCGTGCTGTCGCTGCTGTCAGGCATGGAGGAGGCTGAGTTCACATGGCTGCGGGCGAAGACCGGCGCGACGGATGGGAACCTGGGCGCGCAACTGCTGAAGCTTGAGGATGCAGGATACGTGGCCGTGACCAAGGGCTTTGTGAGCCGCAAGCCGCAGACGCTCTATCGCATGACCGATGCGGGACGCGCGGCGCTGAGCGAGTATGTGCAGGCGTTGAAGCTGCTGCTGGGCGGGGCGATGCAGGAGTGATCAGGCGGCTGGGGACGCGGGCTGAAGGTGGCGGCGAACGCGCTGCATCACCCCCAGGTAGTGGGCGAGGTTGTGGATGGTGTTGAGCGTGGCTGCCAGCGGCTCACCGCACTGCATAAGGTGGCGCAGATAGGCGCGAGTGTACCGGCGGCAGACCATGCAGCCGCAGGCGGGGTCAGGCGGGTTCTGGTCCTCGGCGTATTGCCTGTTCTTAATCGTCATGCGGCCCTGGCTGGTAAAGAGCAGGCCGTGGCGCGCGGCCCGGGTAGGCAGAACGCAATCCATCATGTCCACGCCCATGCGCGCGTATTGCTCAATCTCATCGGGATAGCCCACGCCCATCAGATAACGAGGCTTGCCGGCAGGCAGCAGGGGCAGGACCTCGGCAATCATCTCCAGCGTGAGGGGCCGGGGCTCGCCGACGCTGAGCCCGCCGATGGCGTAGCCGTCGAAGTCCAGCTCGACGAGCCGCTCGACGGATTCGCGGCGCAGATCAGCAAATGTGCCGCCCTGCACAATACCGAAGAGGCTCTGGGTGCGTCCCTCCGCCCCAGGGACCGGAACCTGCCCGCCGGGGCCAAGGTCGTGCAACCCGTCGTGCCACGCCACCTCATGCTGATGCGCGCGAAAGTGATTCAGTGACCGCCGAGCCCAGGCCATGGTGAGGCGCAGGCTCTCGCTGGCGCGGGCGCGGTCCGCGGGGTACTCCGTACACTCATCGAAGGCCATGGCGATATCGGCGCCGAGCGCAATCTGCACGTCCATGGATCGTTCGGGCGTGAAGAAGTGGGAACTGCCGTCGAGGTGTGAGCGAAAGGTGACGCCCTCGTCGGTGACCTTGCGCAATGCGCTGAGCGAGAAGACCTGAAAGCCGCCGGAGTCAGTGAGCATGGCGCGCGGCCAACTGATGAAGCGGTGCAGCCCGCCCATGCGGCGGATGGCCTCGTGCCCGGGACGCAGGTAGAGGTGGTATGTGTTCCCAAGGATGATCTGCGCGCCGAGGTCCTCAAGGGTCTGCTGCGGGACAGCCTTGACTGACCCTGCCGTACCGACGGGCATGAAGACGGGGGCTTCAACAACCTGATGGGGCAGGCCGATTTGCGTGCGCCGCCCGCCCTCAGCGGTGGTGTTGAGAACCTTGAAGTCGAGGCTCATTGAATGATTCTATCGGGAGCGAGGCCATGCGCCGCCGGGTTTGAGCGTGACGGCTGATGCGGCGGCGGGCGACTGCCTGAGCAGATCATTGAGAAGCCCGGTAATGGTGCGGCGGCTGCGCGGCTCCACGAGGTTGGGGGCGATTTCGGCGAGAGGAACGAGGACGAAGGCGCGTTCCGCCAGGCGCGGGTGGGGCAGATGCAGGCCCTCCTGGCCTACGCAGAGGTCGCCGATGAGCAGGATATCGAGGTCGAGAGTACGCGGGCCGTTGACGATGGCGGAGGCGCGGTCACGCCCAAGATACTTCTCAATGGCAAGAAGTCTGCCGAGCAGCGCGC
Source organism: Occallatibacter sp. (assembly GCA_035692885.1). Lineage (GTDB taxonomy): Bacteria > Acidobacteriota > Terriglobia > Terriglobales > Acidobacteriaceae > Telmatobacter. The sequence goes on along the minus strand of DASSHM010000172.1, from coordinate 17,934 downwards.
GCGGCGCAAGCGCAGTTTCAAGCGCGACAACGGTGTTGACGAAATGCGGCTGGTCAACAAAGCCGACCGGCGCGGTGGAGTAAAGCGAGGATAGGGCGGCAATGCGGCCCAGCGACGCGAGGTGTTCGAGCGCGGCGGCCAGCGCCGACTCGGGCGAACCCGCGGGGCCGGCGAGATTAGAGCCCATCCCGATGTAAGCGGTGCGCATACTCATCAAGGGTATCGCGGCGGCGAGGATAGGGGCGGCCGCAAGGGTAACCGCGCGCCTGTTTCTGGTAGCATCCAATGCGAGGACGATTTAAGAATGGATGCAATCACCAATGCAAGCCTCGGCGCGCGCCGCAATGAAGACATCGCTCTGGACCTGTTGAAGTTTGTGGCCGCGACCACCGGAGTGGGCCGCGCCGCCATACCGTCAACGGGATTCAGCGGGAGCGCGGCGGCCCGGCCGGACGAGCACGTGCACGAGCTGCTGGATCTCTACGGCCGCTGCCTGAAGGCAGTGCAGGGCCAGGGAGCATAGCGCGATCGGCGCGGGGCCAATGGTACGCGTCGCCGTGGCCGGAACCGGAGCCTTTGGCCGCAATCATCTGCGCGTCTACCGTGAGCTGGAGGCGGCGGGACTGGGCGTGACGCTGGCAGCCGCCGTGGAGCCGGATGAAGCCCGCGCCGCGGCAGTGGCGGAGAAGTACGCAATTCCCGTTTTCTCATCAGTGGAAAAGCTGCTTGCAGCGGACCTGCGGCTGGACGCAGCCACAGTGGCGGTGCCCACGGTGAATCATCATGCGGTGGCCATGGTGCTGCTTCAGGCCGGGCTGGATGTGCTGGTGGAAAAACCGATTGCGTCGACGCTGGCCGAGGCGGATGAACTGGCGCAGGCGGCGGCGAAGGCGGGGCGGATCCTGCAGCCGGGGCATCTGGAGCGCTTTAATCCCGCCGTGCTGGCCGTGCAGCCGCGGCTGCGCCGTCCCATGTTTTTTGAGGCTCACCGGCTGTCGGTCTTCACGCCGCGCTCGCTGGACGTGGACGTGGTGCTGGACCTGATGATTCATGACCTGGACATTGTGCTGACGTTTGCCCGTTCGCCGGTGCGCGAGGTGCGCGCGGTGGGGCTGCCAATCCTGTCGCCGCGGGTGGACATTGCCAACGTCCGGGTGGAGCTGGAGTCAGGCTGCGTGGCGAACTTTACGGCGTCGCGGGTGTCAACGGAGCGGGTGAGGAAGCTGCGCTTTTTTGAGCCGAGGCAATATGTATCGATTGATTATGCGCGGCAGGACCTGCTCGTCATCCGGCTGGATGGGAGTGTGCCGGCGGAGATTGCCGCGGCGATAGCGGGCGGCCGGGTGGACCCGGCTGTGATGGCCCAACTGGCAGCCGCAGGCGGCGCGGCGCAGGCGGGCGGTCCCGGGCCGGGGCTGAACCTTGCTCATGTGCCCGTGACGCCGGGCGAGCCGCTCAGGCTGGAGATTGAGTCGTTTCTTGAGTCGGTGCGGATGCGGCGCGAGCCGAAGGTGACGGCCCTGCAGGGACGGGATGCGCTGGCGCTGGCGCTGGAGATCCAGAGTGCGATGGCGGCTCATGCGGCGCGTGCGGGGCTGGAGGACTTTTTTGCCGCAGGTGCGTAGCAGGCGTGGGCCCGCCGGACAGAAGACGCCGGAGCGGCGGGAGTATTCACAATAAAGCGATTTTGTTTGGACCGGTAATCGTATACCGCGGCTTGACAATCCCGGCTCTGCGCGGCTACGTTGGCTACCGGAGGGGATGGCGTTCCGTCGCATCTGTAATGCACGGGACCATACTGCCGCCCGCCGGGGGATTCCATGAGAAGCTTTGGCATACGAGTTGTTGCAGCAGCACTGGCCTGTTGCGGAATGGCGTTGGCGGCATCCGGGCAGGATGCGGGGAAGCCGGCCTATCTGAATACCAAACTGCCGGCGGAGCAACGCGCGATGGATCTGGTTCACCGCATGACGCTGGAGGAGAAGGCAAGCCAGCTTGTGAACCAGGCGCGGGCGATTCCGCGGCTGGGCATACCCAGCTATGACTGGTGGAGCGAGGCGCTGCATGGCGTGGCGGTAAACGGGACGACAGAGTTTCCCGAGCCGATTGGCCTGGGCGCCACGTTTGATCCCACCTCTATTCACAAGATGGGCATCGATATCGGCGTCGAGGGCCGCATCAAGCACGAGCAGGCGGTGCGCGCCAACGGCGGGCACAGCAACATCATGCAGGGGCTTGATTTCTGGGCGCCCAACATCAACATCTTCCGCGATCCGCGGTGGGGCCGCGGACAGGAGACCTACGGCGAGGACCCGTTTCTGACGGCGAACATGGGCGTTGCCTTTGTAACCGGCGTGCAAGGAGACAATCCGCACTACTATCGCGCGATCGCGACGCCCAAGCACTTTGCGGTGCACAGCGGACCCGAGCCGACACGGCACAAGGCCAACGTGGACGTGAGCAAGCACGACGAGCTGGACACGTATCTGCCGGCGTTCCGCGCGGCGCTGGTGGAAGGCAAAGCAGACTCAGTGATGTGCGCCTACAACTCCATCAATGGCGAGCCGGCATGCGCCAACCAGTTCCTGCTGGAGGACCAACTGCGCAACAAGTGGGGCTTCAAGGGCTATGTGGTGTCGGACTGCGGCGCTGTGATTGACATCTTTTCCGGTCACCACTACAAGCCGACCCAGGCGCAGGCCTCGGCCATCAGCCTGCAGCGCGGCATGGACAACGAGTGCGCCGACTTCTTTGCCAAGGTAAAGGACGACCACGACTACAAGCCGTATCTGGATGCAGTGAAGGAAGGCTACCTGAAGGAGAGCGACATTGATACGGCGCTGGTGAGGTTGTACACGGCGCGCATGAAGCTGGGAATGTTCGATCCGCCGTCGATGGTTCCGTACGCGCACATTGATGAAAGCGAGCTGAACAGTCCGGCCCACAAGGCCCTGGCGCTGAAGCTGGCCAATGAGTCAATGGTGCTGCTGAAGAACGACGGCACCCTTCCCTTGAAGACTTCGAACATCAAGATTGCGCTCATTGGCCCCCTGGTCAAGCAGACGAAGTTCCTGCTGGGCAATTACGCCGGGATGCCGAATCATGTGAGTTCCATCATGGACGAGATGCAGAAGGAGTTTGCCAACGACACCATCAATTACGCCGAAGGCACGCAATTCCTGAGCGACAGCGCATCGCCGTTGCCGGGCGGCCTGTTGACCGTGAACGGCAAGCCGGGCGTGGAGGCGAGCTACTTTGAGACATCAGGATTTTCGCTGTCTCCCAATGGGCCCAAGCCGACGATACTGGCTACGCGGGTGGAGAGCGGCGTCGACACGGCTGCCACCGCGCTGCCCTCGGAGGTTTCCGGCGTGCATCCACTTGGCATCCGGTGGGAGGGAACTTTCACTCCCAAGGAGGGTGGCGAGTACGAGATGGGCCTGAAGGCCAGCGGTTACTTCAGCCTCAAGCTGGACAATGACGTTGTGGCCAGCGGCTTCCAGATGGGCGCGGCTGCCGCCAAGCTGGGCCGCGTGGAACTGAAGGCTGGCAAGCACTACAAGTTCGACTTGTCCTACGGGTTGCTGGACAACTCACCGGTGTCTGCGCAGCTTGTCTGGCGCAAGGTGGATCTGGCCCCGCAGGCCGATGCCATCGAAGCGGCGAAGAACAGCGATGTTGTGGTGGCCGTGGTGGGCATCACCAGCGCGCTGGAAGGCGAGGAGATGAAGGTGGACGTGCCCGGGTTCAAGGGCGGCGACCGCACGGCAATCACGTTGCCAAAGCCGGAACAGGACCTGCTTGAGGCGCTGGGCCAGACGGGCAAGCCGCTGGTGGTGGTGCTGGTGAACGGCAGCGCGCTGGCCGTGAACTGGGCCAAGGAACACGCCAACGCGATTCTCGAAGCATGGTATCCGGGCGAGAAGGGTGCCGCAGCCGTGGCGCAGACGCTCTCGGGCGCAAACAACCCCGGCGGAAAATTGCCGGTGACGTTCTATACCGGCGTCGACCAGTTGCCGCCTTTCGAGGACTATGCGATGAAGGGCCGCACCTATCGCTACTTTGAAGGAACGCCGCTGTATCCCTTCGGGTATGGATTGAGCTACACGACCTTTTCGTTCAGCGATCTGACCCTGCCCAGGAGTGATGTGGAGGCAGGCCAGCCGCTGACGGCCGAGGTGACGGTGAAGAACACCGGCAATTTGCCCGGCGACGAGGTGGCGGAGGTGTACCTCAACTTCCCCAAGATTGACGGCGCTCCGCTGCGCGCGCTGCGCGCTTTCCGCCGCGTCCATCTGCAGCCGGGCGCGTCGCAAACGGTGCAGTTCATGCTGAAGCCGCGCGACCTGAGCATGGTGACCGCGGCCGGCGAGCCGATTATCGCCGAGGGCGACTACACGCTCTCAGTAGGTGGCGGGCAGCCGGGCACGTCCGCGCAGGTCATATCGAAGACGTTCCACGTGACCGGAACGAAAACCCTGCCGGAGTAGACCAAGGCAGGCAGCAGGATGATGAACACCGGGCGCATGCGGGGATGCATGCGCCCGCAGTGTTTCAGAGCGCTAGTTGGACGGGCCGAGCCGCGCCGGTTCGCGCATCAACTCCATCATCTTGAGGTAGACTGCGTTGGTCCAGCCAAAGCCAATCTGATTTGCTTTGTAGCCGGCGCTCAATCTGACGTTGGCGTTGCCGGTTTCGACGTTGTACTTTTCGCGCAGGGTACCGTCACCGGCAAATCCGCGATCGACGGTGGCGTTCCACTTGCGGGCGATGCGCTGCGCGTCATCGCGGTAGCCGGTGGCGTCCAGTCCCGCCGCGACCATCCAGTTGACCGGCGCCCATCCGAAGGGCTCATCCCACTGCAGTCCGCTGTCGTAGTTGCTCATGGAGAGCCCGCCGGGCCGCTCGAAGCGACTGAGACCGGCGACCATGGAGGCGGCTTCCTGACGGGTGGCGACGCCGGCCCAGAGCGGATAGAGCGACGTGAGATAGGCATAGCCGGACTTTTTGTGGTGGACGTAGTCATAATCGGCGAAGACGCCCTCCCTCGCATTCCACATGTAGCGGTGGATGGTGGTGCCGCGGCGTGCGGCGCGGCGCTCCCAACGCCGGGCTTCAGCCGGCTTGCCCAGCAGCAGCGCGAAGTGTTCGAGGTCGCGCTCATAGCGGAAGAGGAGGCTGTTGAGGCCGACAGGCGCGAAATGCTGCGTTGCGCCGCTGAAGGGGCCGAAGCGAAAGCTGGGATCAAACCCGGACTCGCGCATGGCCCGGTCGCCAGTGTAAAAGTCCCTGCTGAGCCTGAAGCCGCCATACCACGCGCGCAGGCATACCACGCTGGCATGCACATCGCAGCTTGTCCGGCTGAGTCGCGCGGTCTCGGCTGCATCGGGATGCTCGGATCCTCTGACAAGGAAGATCTCGCCACCCTGATGAGGGTGGTCAACGATCCAGCGGATGACGTCGATATAGTATGTGCTGTCGTCAGCCATCTCCGGCACGGGGCCCGAGCCGTAGTCAAAGTAGCGCGCGAGGCCGGTTCTGCCGATGGCGTGTTCGGGGCGCGTCCATGTCGAGTAGTCCTTTTCGGCCATCTCATAGGCGTGTTCGAGCCAGGCTTGCGATGCGGCGCGGCCCTCGGGAGTGGCGGGAAAGCTGGCTGGATTCTCATACACGACGCGAATCATGGAGGTGAGAAAGGGCGGCTGCGAGCGAGTGAGATAGTAAGTGCGGTTGGCATTGAGCACGCCGCCGTAGTGCTCAATCTCAAAGAAGAAGTTGTCAACCATGCCTTTGGCGAGCGCTTCGTGATGGTCAGCCTCAAGGCCGAGCACGATGAAGTAGCTGTCCCAGCCGTACATTTCGTTAAAGCGGCCTCCCGGGACCACATAGGGGTGAGGCAGGTAGAGCAGACCCTGCGCGGAAAGCTTGGTGGGGAGCAAGTCGCCGATCTTCAGAATGCGGCGTGGCAGTTTCCGGAGCTCAACGTTGCATTGCTGCCGGAGCGAGGCCACCTCGGGCGGGATTGGCGTCTCGGCCGGCACATAGAGTACCGGGCGGGCCGCGACCTTGACATCGGCGAGCGAGGAGCACTCGTTCATGGAACGGGTCAGCGTGGCCCAGGTGGCGTGAATATAGCGGAGCGTGGCCGCGGAATCAGGAGCGGACACATGACTGTCCGCTGTCTGCTGGGCCGGTGCGATGCAAACGGGGAGGAGAGCAAGAACGGCGAGAATAAGAGCGCGAATCAACTTCATGTCAGCTCCGGCTGGGTGGATCGCGATTGCCTTGGAGTGTACCGCACACGATGCGGAGGGTGCTTCGGGGAGGCGAGAGACGGGAACGACTGGCGCGCATCAGGCCCGATCGGCGACAATTGCCCCTGCCATGACGATTCGATCACGCCGTGATTTTCTGAAGACTGCTTCAGCAGCAACCTTACTTACCGCGTACGCGCCAGGCTTCGCGCAGACCGGCCGGCAGCGGGTTTTTGTCGCATCCGGATCGCCCAACGGAATTCTCGCCTTTGACTGGGATGGTGCCACGGGCACTCTGACCGAGGTTGGAGTGGCTGCCAGGATTCCCACCGTGGACTGGATTACATTTTCGCCGCGTCATGAGTATCTGTTTGCCGCGTGCGAGCTGGATAGCTTCAACGGCAAGCCCACGGGAGAGGTGGCCAGCTTCAGCGTGCGTGGAGGCATGCTGCATCCGCTTTCTGCCCGCAACTCGGCGAGCAAGGGCACCTGCCAGGTGGCCCTGGACCATACAGGCTCGGTGCTGATGTCGGCCGACTACGGCGGCGGCAGCGTGGCGGCCTTCAAGGTATCCGAGGGCAGGCTGAGCGAGGCGGTGTGGACCACGCACTACACCTTTCACGGGCCGGACCGCGAGCGGCAGGAGAGCGCACACGCGCATTTCTGTTCCTACTCGCCGGATAACCGGTTTGCCTATGTGAACGACCTCGGCGGCGACATGATTCACATCTACCGCCTGGATGCTGCCCGGCCCCAGTTGACGCCGGCGGGCGCGTATCATGGCCTGCCCGGTTCCGGACCGCGCACGCTCCACTTTCATCCCAACGGTCACACGGCCTATTGCATGTACGAGCTTGCATCGACGGTTGAGGTGCTGGAGTGGCGCAAGACCGACGGCAACTTTTCGCTGGTGAAACGCTTCGACCTGCTGCAGAAAGGTTACAAGGGCATATCACGCGGCTGCGACACGGTCATCACGCGCGACGGGCGCTTTGTCTACTTCGCCAACCGCGACGATGACTTCCTCTACAGCTTCAAGGCCGATCCCAAGTCCGGGGCACTGACGCCGATGAAGCGCTCAAGCTGCGGCGGGAGAATTCCCCGCTACTTTACGCTGGACCCCACGGAGCGCTGGATGCTGGTGGCAAACCAGGACTCAAGCTGGGTGAGCATCTTTGCGCGCAATCCACAAACCGGCGAACTTGCCAGTCAAGGAAGAAACATAGCTGCACCGACACCGATGTGCATTGTGTTTTTGTGACGGCTCTGCGCGGGATGACGCGCGCTTGAATCCAGGACCGGACTACGCGCCAATCAAGGCCGGTCTACGCAAAGGATTCGTGTTTGGCTGCGGGGATGCAGATCCGGCCGCGGCGGCACGCATCAGCTCCCAGGCAGAGCGATCCTTGAGCAGGCGCGAAACGAGGGCCGTGTGCATGGCATGACCGGCGCGCTCGGCCACCACATGGCCTTCGATACGGCGTCCGGCCAGGGCGAGATCTCCGATAAGGTCGAGCACCTTGTGGCGCACATACTCATCATTGAAGCGAAGTGGGCCGTTCTCAGGACCCTTGCGGCCGAGAATGATGGCATTTTGCGGGCTGGCGCCACGAATGAGGCCCATATCGCGCAGCCGTTGCTCGTCAGCCTTGTAGCCGAAGGTGCGGGCCGGCGCGATGGAGTCGCCGTAACTCTGCGCGGCGAGGTCAATGCTGGCGGCCTGCTGCCCGATGGGGGCGGGAAAATCGATGGTGTAGTCGATGCGATATCCGGAGCCGGGATAGACGCCGATGAACTTGTTGCCTTCCCGCACCTCAACCGGCCGCAGAATGCGGATGGATTCGCGGCGGCGGCGCTGGGATCGTATGCCAACGCGCTTGAACGCTTCAACGTACGGCAGCGCGCTGCCGTCGAGGATGGGTAGCTCAAGATTGTCGAGCTCTACAATGGCGTTGTCGATGCCCATGCCGATGAAGGCCGAGAGCAGGTGCTCGGTGGTGGAGATGAGCACGCCCTGGCGCATCAGGCTGGTGGCATAGCTTACCCGTGCGACGTTCCTGCCGATCGCCGGAATCTCGAAGTTGTCGAGATCAGTGCGCCGGAAGACCACGCCGGAACCGGCTGGCGCAGGCAGCAGCCGCATGATGACCGGGGCGCCTGAATGGAGGCCCACGCCGCTGAATTCAATGGGCTCTGCGATGGTCTGTTCCAGGTGGGCGGACTTGGGCAACTCTGCCTCTTCCTCTTTCACTGCAAGAAAGGAATACTGGGTTAGGTTAGCCTCGGATGCGGAAATTCGCACTGTGCCATTTTTGCCACACTTTGCGCACACTATGGAGTCATGAGCGCGGAGAGAGGATTCGGCAATTTGTAGATAAACATCGTAGAATCAGAGTTTCCGAGACGCCGGGTGGGATGGACGCCAAAAATATGGACGCCAAAAAGAGGACCAGGCAATGACGATTACTTCTGATATTCCCGTGCCGATGCGGGCGCTGCTGGCCGGCGCGCGCCGCAAGCAGGCCGCGCTGATTGACCTGACAAGAACGCTTGTACTTGCGGAGTCGCCGTCGGATCAAAAGGCCGCGGTTGACCGGTGTGTGGCCTTGGCGGCGGACCATGCCCGAGCGCTGGGAGCGCGGGTCAAGCTGCACAGACAAAAGCAATTTGCTGATGTGCTGGAGGCGCGGTTCGGGCCACGATCGGTTTCGAGCCGGAAGAGGCGGACACTACTGCTGGGCCACTTGGACACGGTGTGGCCGCTGGGCACGCTGAAGAAGATGCCCTGTCGAGCAGGGGAAGGCCGCTTGTGGGGTCCGGGAACGCTGGACATGAAGGCGGGGGCGGCGATGGCGCTGACGGCGCTGGAAATGCTGGCCGAGGCCGGCCTGCTGGAACAGGAAGTGGTGATGCTGCTGAATGGAGACGAGGAGGTGGGCAGCCCGGCTTCAAGGCCAATCACCGAGAAGATGGCGTTGGAGTGCGGCTCAGTTTTTGTGCTGGAGCCCGCGCAGGGACTGGCCTACAAGACCGCGCGCAAGGGCACGGGCAACTGGCGGATTGAGGTGAAGGGAGTGGCGGCGCACTCCGGTGTGGACTTTGCACTGGGCGCGAACGCCATTGTGGAACTGGCTCGTGCGGTGCAGACGGTGAGCGGATGGACCAATGAGAAACATGGTCTTACGGTGAGCGTGAATGTGACCGGAGGAGGCACAAAGACCAATGTCATTCCCGATGATGCCTGGGCAGAGGTGGATGTGAGGATGGTGCGGAAGGCGGACGGAGCGCGCATCAACAAGCGCTTTGACGAGCTGAAGCCGGTGGACGGACGATGCAGCGTGCACGTGACGGGAGGCATAAACCGGCCGCCCATGGAACGGACACGCGGAACCGTGAAGCTCTATGAGCGGGCCCGAAAGCTGGCGCGCGAGTTGGGCCTTGAGCTGGAGGAGGCGTCAACGGGAGGGGCATCGGACGGCAATTTTACTTCAGCTTTGGGCGTGCCCACACTGGACGGGATGGGCGCGGTGGGCGAGGGCGCGCACGCGATGTACGAATCCATCCTGATTGAGCATCTGGCGCCGCGGACAGCGCTGCTGGCGGGCATGCTGGCAAGCTAGCTGCGACCAGCGGGACACGGAGGTGCGGAGTCAGCTTGCGGCGGGCAACTCCGGCGTGGCAGCCAGGAGCTGACGGGTGTACTCTTCTCGCGGAGCGGCGCAGAGCGCCTCGGCGTCGCCGGTTTCCACCAGCCGGCCGTGCTGCATGACCGCGATGCGCGTGCTGAGATAGCGGACCAGCGGCATGGAGTGGGAGATGAACAGATAGGTGAGTCCGTGTTCGCGTTGCAGTCCGCGCAGCAGATTGATAATCTGCGCGCCGACGCTGACGTCGAGAGCAGAGACCGGTTCATCCAGGATGAGCAGGCGGGGACGGAGGGCAAGTGCGCGGGCGATATTGATGCGCTGCCTCTGGCCTCCGGAGAACTGGTGCGGGTGGCGCGGGAGCGCCGACTCGTCGAGGCCGACAGACTTGAGCAGGGCAGCAGCGCGTCTGCGGAGGTCTGCCCGGCTGGGTCTGGATGCGGCGCCATCGCCCGCGACAATGCCGTGGATTGCCCATGGCTCACTGACAATCTGAAATACGTTCATGCGCGGATTGAGCGCAGCGTAAGGATCCTGGAAGACCGGCTGCATCCGGCGGCGGAGCTGGCGGAGTTCCGCATGCGAAGCGCGGGCCACGTCGATGCCATCCACGCGGATGAGACCGCTGGTGGGTGGGATGAGGCCCAGGATCATCCGGGCAACGGTTGTTTTGCCGGATCCGGATTCCCCCACCAGGCCGAGAGTTTCCCCAGCATCAATCACGAGCGAGACCTGATTGACAACAATGTTCTGTTCCGTGCGCAGGCCAATGCGCCGGGGATAACTTTTTGAAACGTTCTCAACCTCAACCAGGGCCATGCACAAATGGTACATGGCGGCCAGTGCTGGTTGCGGTGGGGTCAGGTGGTGAGGCGATTCAGTGAGATGGCCTTGAGCGGCCAGCGCGTGAACTCGGCGCTTCCGCCGCCTTTGCAGGAAACCTCCACCTCGGTGACGCCGGGCTTGACCTTGTAACAGCGTGAGGTGACGGCGTGCATGCCTCCGACGATGGCTTCAATGACCGACGCGTCGAGGAACATGCGCAGCGCGGGCTGGGCTGGATCCATTGCGTCAAGTGAGAAGGTTCGGCTGCCGCAGTCCGCCGTCCGGGCGGCAAAGTCAAGGTCGAGACTCCACGCGGATTGGCCGTCAACTACCAACCGAACTGAAGCTGAGATGGCGAGCGGTGACATGCGCAGCATCAATTCCTGGCGAAGGTGTTTGAGTTGGTGGCGCGCGGCGCTGTTGCGCAGCACGGCGCGGATGGGCGCTTCGCGCAGCGAGGCCGTCTCGGGCGCAAATTGCATTGTAAGCAGGCCTGTGCTGCTGACGCCGAGCACGCGCGGGAGCGACATGACGCCAGCCCATCCGGCAGCGGCAAACTCGGACGTGGGGCGCGTTTCGGTAATCCAGCCCCAGAGGATGCGGCGGTTGCCGGGCGCAAGAAAGGTTTTGGGCGCGTAGTAGGCTCCGTGATCGAGGATGCCGGTGAGCGCCGGCTGGTAGCGGTGGGTCTGGGGACTGTAGCTGCCCGTGGTCCACACAACCTTGCCCTCAGTCGAATAGAAGAGGCAGTGGCTGCCGCTGATGCCAAAAAAGTCTGGGCACTCCCACATGTCGCCGGAGTCGACTGGGTTTGGAGCGTTGCGTCCCGTGGGCTCGCCTTGAACGAGTGGATGCAGGTATTCCCAACGGCGCATGTCACTGGAGCGGTAAAGCAGTACGCATCCGCCTTTGCCGCGCTGGCCCGATCCAACGCCGAGATACCATCCGTCGGACTCGCGCCAGGGGCAGGGGTCGCGGAATCCGGTAACCTGCATACAGGCTGGCGGCGCCGCGATAACCGGCTGTGGCACCTTCTTCCAGTGGATCAGACCGGAATCCTCTGCGGTTGCGAGCAATTGTGTTTCGCGCAGCCGGCTGCTGCCGTCGCGGATGGTGACATCGGCCGGCGGTGCGTTTTGCACGCCGGTGTAGATAATGGTTGGCACACCGTCACAGAGGACGGCCGATCCGCTGAAACAGCCCTCGCTGTCTGGTCCTCCTGGCGTGGGTGAGAGCGCGATGGGCTCGTGACGCCAGTGGATCATGTCCTGGCTGATGGCGTGTCCCCAGTGCATGTTGCCCCAGACTGAGGCATTCGGGTTGAGCTGGTAAAAGAGGTGGTACCAGCCCCGCCACCAGATGGGCCCGTTGGGATCATTCATCCAGTTGTGCGGCGGCATCAGGTGGTACTCGGGCCGCAGCGGGTCGTGCGCAACCTTTTCAGTGTCAGGCGGCGCGAGACTCCATGCGCGGCGCGCGGCCGCCGATGGCAGGGCAGGGGCAACGGCTGCTGATGCCATACTGCGCAGGAATGAGCGGCGATCCATTGAACGCGGTCTGAGTTGCATAGGCCGTGAAGAAGATGGTTCCTGTCACGGCCAACTATACATGATGCCATGAACCCGCCGCCCGCATGACTTGAAAGGCGCGGCAGGATGGATGATGGACGAGGCAATGCCGCGCTTAGAAACGTAGTACAGGACCCGTGGAGATGCGGCCATTGGAGTTGACGATTTCGTGCACATTGGCGTCAGTGGACTGGTAGTTGGTGTTGTAGTAGTCGGCCTGAAACCGCCACGCGAAACGGCGCGAAAGGCCGATATCAAGCCCGCCCCCGACGGCCACGGCAAGGGTATTGTTCGACCTGAGATTGGGCAGCGCTTGATCGTTCAAATGGGCGCTGCCCACGAGCCCGTGCAGAAATATGGTGGAGGCGCCAAGGTGTGTGGAGATTTGCGGACCGAGGAGAAAGAAGTACGAGTGCGGATTAAAGTTGGGCTGATCGGACCGGTAGGTGCCGGAGACTTCGCCCTTGACGCCCAGCCAGGATGCGAAGAGGGGGACAGGGAGTTTGAGAGAGGCATCCCAGCCGTTCATGCCACCGCTGACGGGGAAAAGCTGAGTGTGATCGTAGGGCCGGAAGACGTAGGAGTACCCGCCATACAGCTCGACACCCGGTACGGAGCGGTGCGCGGGTACGGCTTGGGCGTGAAGCGCTGTGGGAACTACGAGCAAAAGAAGAAGCGCGAGGAGAAGAGGATTTCTTGGGGACATGCTGACACCTCATCAATCTGAAATGATTAACCAGGCAATGAGGCAGGCAGGAAAATGCTCAGGATTGCGCGCCGGTTGAACCGGCGCGCGTCTCGCAATTGGACGATACTGGCGGCGGAGCGTAAGCAGAGGGAACGATTACTTTTGTGCCGGGGTCAGCTCAAGCGCATAGGCGTATTTGCAGTCTGAGCCGGCGGGCAGCGTGACGCGAAGCGCATCAGCGTCCTGTGCCCAGGTCACGTTTTTCGATGAGCCAAGAAGCCGTATATTGGCGATGGGCAGGGTGCTGCCTTCGTGCGCCCAGCCGAGAGAATAGATGGTGGCCTTGCCATCTGCCGGGCATGCCATGCCGATGGCGAACACGGTGCCACCCTTCTGCGTAAAGCGAAAATCCGCGGCGGTGTAGGGCTTGATGTCAGTGTCGTGGAACGCTCCTCCCTCCACCTTGGTGGGCCCTTCGCCAAAGGTCTTCCATGGAGTGGTGCCGTAGATGGCATCGCCGTTGACCTTGAGCCACGCCCCCATGGCGAGCAGCCGCTGCTGCACCTCGTCAGGGATGGTGCCATCGGAGCGGGGACCGACGTTGAGCAGCAGATTGCCATTCTTGCTGACAATATCGATGAGCTGATGGATGAGGAATGCGGACGACTTGAACGTGTCGTTCTGGATGTAGCCCCAGCTCTTATTGCTGATGGAGGTATCGGTCTGCCAGTGCTCGGCGAGAATGTGATCCTGCTGGCCGCGCTCGAAATCGCGGACGCCCGCCCTCCAGTTGAGCGAGAAATCCTTGAAGTCGATCACGCCGGTGTATCCGTGCGCAGCGGCGAAGTTGTAGTAGAAGGAGGCAAACTCAGTAACCGCCGGGCGGAAGTCGGGCTGACCAATCCACCAGTCAAAGTAGACAACCTCGGGATGGTACTTTTCCACCAACTCAGTGGCTCGGGCGAGCCAGTCGTTGGTCCAGGCGCGGCTCACATAGGTCCAGTCGTTCACCAGTTCGTGAGCGGCGTCGTCGGTGGGCGGCATCCACTGATGCGCCGGACCGTACAGGGATGCGTAGCGCGGATCGTTCACGTCGGAGCGGATGGCGCGACCGCCGTCAAAGAAGAAGTCGTGCTCGGCGCGATGCGAGCTAAGGCCGAAGTGCAACCCCGCGGCTCGAATTGCCGCGGCCAGCTCGCCGAGGGTATCGCGTTTGGGGCCCATCTTCACAACCGTCCAGTCGGAAAGGCCGGAATCATACATCGAAAATCCATCGTGATGCTCGGCGACAGGAATGACGTAGCGCGCGCCGGCCTCTTTGAAAAGTTTTGCCCAGGCTGCTGCGTCAAAGTGTTCGGCCTTAAACAGCGGGATGAGGTCCTTGTAGCCGCGGGAGGGATCGCCGTTGGCAAAGTGCTCATGGAAATTCTTGTAAGCGCCGTCGCCGGGGTGGTACATGTTGCGCGGGTACCATTCATTTTCAGCCGCGGGGACGGAGTACACGCCCCAGTGGATGAAGATGCCGAACTTTGCGTCCTTGTACCACTGCGGCTGCTGATACTTGACCAGCGAAGCCCAGTCGGGACGAAACGGGCCACTGTCAGCCTGCTTTAAGGCCTCGGCAAGAAGCCGGTTGCGCTCCGCATCGTACTTGCTGACAGACTGCTGCCACTCACGATCGATGGTGGCGGCGGATTTGACGCCGAGCGTGGGCGCCAGCGGGTCAGCAGGGGCGGACGCGGAGGGCGCCTGCGCAGGAGCCAGCGGCGCCGCCAGAAGCAGTGGAAGAAGACAGCGGACCAGATTGTGCATAGGGCTGCATGGTAAACGGGATTGCATCGGCTGAGCAAACGCTTTCATCCCCGCGGACAGGAGCGGGCTGGAAGAAACCGCTTGACATATTCCCATATAAGAATATGATGAGCAAATCATGGCCAGGGCGGCAACCACCTCGGACGCTTTTAACGCAGTGGCGGAACCGCGCCGGCGCGAGATACTGGCGCTGCTTGTGGTGCGGGAGCTGCCGGTGGGAGCGCTGGTTGCGTCGCTCGGGCTGGACCAGCCTTCAGTGTCAAAGCATCTGCGTGTGTTGCGAGAGGTGGGCCTGGTTCGCGCGCGGCGCCAGGGCCGTCACAAGCTTTACCGCACGCACGCTGAAGGGATTCGGCCTCTGCACGAGTGGACGGGTACCTTTGAGCGTTACTGGAGCCACCAGTTAAACCGCGTGAAGGAACGTGCTGAAGCAAATGCGAAGTCAAAACCCTAGTTGAATGCCAAAGGAGAGATGATGCCAACCGTACTATCTGAAATTGACGATCTGAAATTGACCGTAACGCAGGAGATCCAGGTGGATGCCCCGCTCGACGTGACGTTTGCGGCGCTGCTGGAGCAGCTTGGACCGGGCAGCGAAATGCCCGATGGAAGCTCCAAGCCGATGACACTTGAAGCGTGGCCGGGCGGGCGGTGGTACCGTGATCTGGGCGACGGCAACGGCCACTTCTGGGCCATTGTGCAGGCCATCAAGCGGCCCACGCTGCTGGAGTTCTCGGGCCCGCTCTTCATGTCGTACCCCGTGGCCAACAACGTGCAGTACCGGTTGAGCGAGAGCGGAAACGGCACGTTAATCACCTTCCGCCACACGGCGCTTGGCCTCATCGATGAGGAACACAGGAAGGGTGTGCTGGTGGGCTGGGGATACATCCACGACCGGGTTCGCCAGCGCGCGACTGGGACCAAATCTTCCGTTGCGTCCTAAACGCTCGATCCGGCAACTCGCGGATGCACTCAGCCGGATTCGACGGCGCCCGGCCGGTTCCACGCTCGTTGCGATGAGAGTGTGTTCCGCCGGGCCGGCTCCGCGAAGATAGCTTGCGCAACACCCGGCAAAATGAGTTCAGCACGCGAAGTGCGCCTGCCGCGATGCCGCAACGAGAGCCCGGGGACAGAAGTCCAGCTTCGCCTGCGTACTACTCGGTGCCCAGCGTCTGCATCAGCTGCATAGCGCGCGCCATCGCATCCGAGCGGCTCTTCTCAATGGCGTTGACGTCAAAGGAGCCGGGAACGATCCGCTCGGGTGAGTAGCGTTTGATTCTCTCTTCAAGGTGCTCCTTGAATGTCGCATTGATTTGAGCCACGGCGGCCTGCGCCCGGGGCAGCATCTGGTGGAGGTGCGCAATCTGGCTGACGGCATCTTCAGGGTGGTAGCCCAGCCGATCACCGGTCTGCCACGCGTCAATCAGTTCGTCCGGCGGGTCAGAGACGGGTTCCGTGTTGTGCATCGCGTCGTAAGCGCCGTGCAGGCGATCGATGATACCTGCAAAACCATCCAGCTCGCCTCTGCGGGCGGTGAGGCCGGCGGCGCGCCGTACTTCAATCACCACCTTGCCGAAGACGCTCTGGCGAGGCACGGGAATCAACGTGGTGAGCTCATTGCCCTCAAAGCTCCATCCGTGTCTGCGCAGAGGTCCGGCCTGTTCAAGGGTGACGCCATTCACGGTGACTGAGGCAGGCGGCCAGTCCGCGGGCAGACTAAGCTGGTAGCCGCGGGATTTCAACATGCCGGGGAAGCCGCCTTCGACGGGGCCGATCTCCACCCTGAGGGTGTCACCGGCTTGCGAGGCCTTGACAGGCAGGCGGGTGTAGACGCCGTGCTGATACTCGCGGGCTACACCCGAATCCTCATAGACTGAGTAGCTGGATGAAGCACCCGGCGCGAGCGGCCAGATGCTGAGGATGAGCGGATCAACCGGCTTTTGTCCGGTATAGCTCATGGCCGGCTGCATGGGGACAATCGCTCCGGCTTTGAGGTAGACGGGAATCTGATCGATGGAGAAGCTGCGCTCGACTGTGACAGGACCCGTGAAGTGCTTGCCGCTGGGCCACTCGATCCACTCGCCCCTGGGCAGCCAGATGGATTCAGATGCGAGACCTGAGACGGGATCCGCGGGGGCTACGACAGGCGCCACGAGCATCTGGCTTCCGAAGAGGTATTCGCCCTTGCTGGTGTAGGCCTGGCTGGCCTCAGGGTAGTCGTAGTAGAGAGGCCGGAAAAAAGCCACACCGGTGTCGTAGGTCCGCCTCGCCTCGGTGTAGAGATAGGGCTGCATGGCGTAGCGCAACTGGAAGGCGGAGCGGAGCACAGCCGCATAGGGCTCGGGATAGGCCCAGATGCGGCGTTCCGAGTCAGGATTCTTGGTTGTGTGCGTGCGCAGGATGGGGCTGAAGATACCGAACTGCACCCATCGGGTGAAGAGCTCCGGCGCAACGGCGCCGGGCATATGGCCGCCGATGTCGTGGCTCCAGTAGGCGTAGCCAACGTTGGCGGCGGTGGCCGTGAACCACGGCTGAAAGGCAAGCGACGGCCAGACGGAGATGGTGTCGCCGGAGAAGCCGATCTGGTAGCGGTGGTTGCCGAGCCCGCCCCAGCGATGAAAGAGCAGCGGACGCTTGCCTTCACGCTCCTGATCGCTGAAGTGGATATAGTTGAGCCACCAGGTATTGTTTACTCCGGGAAGCTTGGTGTCGAGCTGCTGCTGCCAATCGAGCCACCAGAAGTTGATGCCCTCCTTCTCCAGAGGATGAAGGACGAGGTTGAAGTAGTTCGTAGTCCATTTCTTGTTGGTCGGGTCAAAGGGCACATATTTGCGCGTCGCCGGATCAATGCCCATGGCGCGCGCCATGGCTGGGTAGGCAGCCTCCCACGGCTGGATGCCCGAGGCGGGATGGAGATTGAGGCTTGCTTTCAGGCCGGCGGCATGGAGCCTGCCAAGAAACGCGGGCGGATCGGGGAAGAGCAGCTTGTTCCACGTGTAGCCGGTCCAGCCGAGCGTCTGGCCGGATGCGTCCTTCTCGCCCCTTGCGGCAAGCTGCGCGCCACTGATGTGCCAGTCCATGTCAATCACCAGGACGTCAAGCGGCGTGTCGTTGTCGTGAAATCCGCGCACGAGCTGCTCCAG